>NZ_JBTJEL010000019.1:0-2415 GCF_054504345.1 Halosimplex yunnanense
ACGAGTTCGTCCACCCCTACAGCGGGTTCGGCGAGGAGTGAACACGCTCGGGCGGCGGCTCACTCGCCCGCAGTGACCCAGTCGTGGCCGGGTATCGTCCCCGAAACGGTGTAGGTCGCGTCCGGATCGTAGTCGGGGAAACTGAACCTCCCTTCGAGGCCGGTTTCGCTCATGGGAAATACTGCCATCTTCTGTTCCTTTTTGCCGATGAGTTCTCCCTCGCGTTCGACTTTGACCGTCCCCGTGGGATTTCCGACACCGTCTCCGTCGTTGGTCACTACCATGGTCGCGATTATCCTCGGAGCGTCCGTGATCTCGGCCGAGACATCTTCGATATCTAGATCTGGCTCGTCGTCGGAACTGGAACACCCCGCCGTTGCTCCAGCGAGCGAGGCAACTCCGGCTTTCAGGAGCGTTCGACGGTTTGTTACGGGATCCTCGGTAGCCATTATTTACCAGTTCTTCGAATCGCAGGGGACGGTTATTTAATCTTCGACACTCGTATACTCAAGAGAGTTCTTCACAACAGAAGTCTTAGTTGTTTTCAACGCTGTCGAGAAATTGGGGCAAGGGCATCCTCCTAGATAATCGATATACGCGAACTCGAATTGTGAGCGTGTTTCTAGCTCTGCCGTGTAACCCTTTGGAAGGCCGTTGTCGACCTGGAAGCTCGCACCAGCAAGGTTCTCTGTGTGATCGGGGAAGTATCGATTCCCTTCGCTATCATCTTCAGGACCGCCGTCCAGCGGCAGGTTCCAGTAGTACTCCTCTTGATCTCCCTCCGAATAATGGTCTACCAGAATCCCGTCGTCAGAACTATCGTTCAACGCAAATTTGATAACTGTACTCGCGACGGAACCGTACACTCCGGTAACACTGTTGACGATGTCGAGTCCGAGATCAATGATTCCGTCTCCGGGGTTAGACGAGTTATTCTCCCCGTCGGGTTGGGGTTCCGAGAGCGAGGCTTGGTTTTGTTCCGTATCGCCTGCTTGCGTTGCCCAAAACTCGACGTTCGTTTGGTAAGGAAGTCCCTTATCCATATCCTGATCGCATGGTAGTAATAAGCGGCCGGGAACCTCACTGAAGTGTGCTTGCATCTGGTATCGTTTGTAACTACCTAGTTCTGCGATCTCGTCGTAATCTGTTGCAATTGAGTCATCGGTATCATATCGAACATCGGCTGAAGTCCCGAATTCGTATGTCCAACTCGTACTAGTTGAATCCTCACTACAGCTATCGTCAAAATTATATGTTATGCTCCCAGGGGTGTTGTCAGCATCAAGGAACCCGACATCATCTTCATTACTCTCTCCACCCACTGACGAGGGGGTGTAATCTGTCGTCCCTACACTATCATCCGCCGTAGATGCATCTCCAGAGGCCGGAGCATTTTTAATACTGTTATCAGTCGGAATTCCCTCAGATGGGATGGTTATCTCTTCCGATTCGTCGGACTGTGCAGTAGCATGTTCGGGCCGGAGGACACCCTTGAGATCGCTGTGTGTGAATCCCTCGTCGGATGGATTCAGAGAGAACGCTACCGATCCGTACTCGGAACTCGGCCTTGTGAGGGTTCCGGTAATGCGGTCATTCAGCACGTCAATTCGTACTTCGAGCGGGAGTTTTTCACCTTGTTCGTGGACAGTGAACCGATCTTTGTCCGTAACGAATGAGAACGTTTCTACATCCGGATGGCTATTCTCGTCAGCAACTCGTTCTTTATTTCCGATAGGTATGTTGTATCCAGCGATATCGAGTTTTCCTTTTAGCCCTTTTGGTGTCCGATTAATAGTCGCGGTCGTGTCCCCCTGCTCCTTGTCGGTCATGGGACCGTATGATATCCCGACAAACTTTCTGTCGGTATCTTGCTTCGCTGCCGACAGTCCACTGGATAGAACTACCCCACCAATTGTGCTACTGATGCTTCCTAGAACAGTTCGACGCCGTACGCGGCTTCCGTCATTGGAAGTCACAATCAAACATAAATTCCAATCGGGTAAGTACTTTTTGATTAATAGTATATAAACTAATGTGATTGGTATTAAACTAGCATCAATTGTGAAAGAAGGTCGAACGATCGTACAGCGTACAGAAGAATTATCAGTCAAAGGTCACCAAATTGGTGGCATACTTTCCGTTGTTAACGGCTTCGATTACATCGGAGACCGTTCGTGGGCCGAATTGGTAATTTAGTCATGGGTGTTACCGCCATAGAACAGCATCATCTTGTCATCAAGGCCGGCTGCCGCGACGGTGACGCCCTCGGCCTCGACATCGAGGACGAGGACATCATCCGCAACGAGTTCGTCCACCCCTACAGCGGGTTCGGCGAGGAGTGAACACGCTCGGGCGGCGGCTCACTCGCCCGCAGTGACCCAGTCGTGGCCGGGTATCGTCCCCGAAACGGTGTAG
>NZ_JBTJEL010000016.1:0-573 GCF_054504345.1 Halosimplex yunnanense
GCGAGGGCATACAACGCCCTCGCTTTTCTGCACCGTAAGGTGGTACAGGAACAAGTGCTGGGCAAGACCGGTGCCAGCCGCCGCGGTAATACCGGCAGCACGAGTGATGGCCGATTTTATTGGGCCTAAAGCGTCCGTAGCCGGCCGTTCAAGTCCGTTGGGAAATCCACGTGCTCAACACGTGGGCGTCCAGCGGAAACTGTTCGGCTTGGGGCCGGAGGACTCGAGGGGTACGTCCGGGGTAGGAGTGAAATCCTGTAATCCTGGACGGACCACCGATGGCGAAAGCACCTCGAGAAGACGGACCCGACGGTGAGGGACGAAAGCTAGGGTCTCGAACCGGATTAGATACCCGGGTAGTCCTAGCTGTAAACGATGCTCGCTAGGTGTGCCACAGGCTACGAGCCTGTGCTGTGCCGTAGGGAAGCCGAGAAGCGAGCCGCCTGGGAAGTACGTCCGCAAGGATGAAACTTAAAGGAATTGGCGGGGGAGCACTACAACCGGAGGAGCCTGCGGTTTAATTGGACTCAACGCCGGACATCTCACCAGCACCGACAATGTGCAGTGAAGATC
>NZ_JBTJEL010000029.1:0-213272 GCF_054504345.1 Halosimplex yunnanense
GGCGCGCTGTGGGGCGCACACCCCATCCTCGCGCTGGACGTCTGGGAACACTCCTACTACTACGACTACGGCCCCGACCGCGGCAGCTTCATCGACGCCTTCTTCGAAGTCGTCGACTGGGACGAAGTCGCCGACCAGTACCAGACCGCCGTCGGCCACTTCGAGTAACGACGAGTCAGTTCACCACCGACATTTTTTCGCCGCTGACCGACCAGCCGTGGGTCCGCCAGGGCAGGTGGGTGCGCGGCGAGCGTCTTTCGAGGGGTTTAGGCGCGGAGGGAGAGTATCCCGGTCCATGCCACGACCGAAATCGGAGTTCGACGACCTGCGGCCGCTGGAGTTCCGGGAGCCGGCCGAAGTGCTCGACGCCGACGAGATGTACACCATCTACGAGGTGGGCCGCCTGCTGCAGGGGGTCGACCCGGACGCGGAACTGGACATCGAGACGGAGAACGTCCTGCTCGACTGGGCCATCCCGTGGATGATGTCCCACAGCGAGAAGTTCGTCTTCGCCGAGCCCGAGGCCGACAGCGACCCCGGCTACTACGGACTCGCGCCGGGCGTCGACGCCGCCGACACCGCCGAGCAATGAGGCTCCTGGTCGCGGGTGGCGCCCGCGTCGACGCCGGGAAGACGACGTTCTCGACGGGACTGGTCGCGCGGACCGACGCGGTCGGGTTCAAGCCCCGGGCCGGCAACGACTACTGGTTCGACCACGACGACGTCCGCACCGCCACGGCCGACGGGCGCCTCTACGGCAAGGACGCTCGGAAGCTCGCGGCCGCCAGCGCCGCCCCGGTCGAGCCCGAGGATATCAACGCAGTCCACCGGCTCTGGCGGCCGTCGCCCGGCGGTGGGACCGGACTGCTGGGCAAGGAGGACCGCGAGTTCCTCGTCGACCGCCTGGGTGACGAGTACGTCGTCAACGGGACCGTGGAACTCCCCGAGTGGCTTCGCGAGGCGCTGGCGCTTTCCGACGCGCCGCGGGTCTCCTCGGTCGACGCGTTCAACGATCTGATGGCCGAGCGCCACCTGCCCGCCCAGCGCGATCTGCACGTCGACGTCGAGGCCGCCGAGCGGGCGGTCGTCGAGTCCTACGCGGACGTGGCCCGGCCGTTTCGGGAGATCGACCCCGACGCGGTGGCCGTCGTCGAACCGGGACACGTCCGGATCTACGACGGCGAGCGATACGCGAAGGGCTGTGCCGTCGCCAGCGGCGGCCCCGACGCCGGCCAGCTCGAAGAGCGAGTCGGCGACGTGACCGACCTCGTCGACCCGGAGACCGAAGTGCGACTGCCCCCGCTCCCTGCCGAGGCTCGGAGTGACCCGAAGTCGGTCGCCGACGCCTACGACCACGCCTACGACGCCGTCCTCGCGACGGCGTTCGAGTAGCGTGACGGCGTGAGGGTGTCGATTCACGGCACCTCTCTTATCGGTCGATGTAGCGGACAGTGAACGAAATGTGGTGGCGCGCGCTGTCGCGGCGTTCATGCCGCGACAGCATCGTGCGAGGGATGAGCATCGCAGGCCGTAGGCCGAGAAGCACAATCGGTTGGGGAGGCGTGTGGCCGTCTGCGGTACCGTGCGGTCACGGGTGCGGTCCTGGCGGACTGAAAGGGCGAAGCGCGCTCGCGTTCACTTTAGTCGCCTGAGCGGGCACTATCCGCGCGGGCGGTGCGGAGAGCGCGGATATCCCGCGCAGCGACCGCGAGCGCGCCGAGGGCTTTCATCTCCCAGCAGTACCTACTGTCTCTGCGGATCATGCGGTTGTAGCCACTCCTAGCGAGCGCGCCGAGGGCTTTCAACTCTCAGAATATCCTGCGGTTGCAGTCACTACAACTGCTAGCGAGCGTCGTAGCCCATACCCGTCCGCGTCCCCTACTCGATCCGTGGTCAACGCGTTCTGGCTGGACGAGGACCTCAAACAGACCGTCGCCTGGCTCGTCGACAGGCACGTGACCAGCAGCGTCTTCGAGTGTTCGATGGTGCTGACGACGGCGGTGCAGTTGCGCGGCTACGACGATGACCTCTCCTTCACGCACGCCGACAACCCGCTGACACAGTGGGCCGCCAAGTCGTTCGAGAACTGGCAGTACCTGCGGGCGTACACCGACGCCGCTCACGAGGAGTGGCGCTACCGCTGGGACCACACCCCGGAGGAGTCACACGGCTCGTGGGAGCAGGTCGCCGGCCTCGACCTCGATGCGATCCGGGCCCTCGACTGGCCGTCGGACGATCTCACCGACCCGCCGCAACTCACCGGCGAGTGGGCGACGGAGGACTACGTCGACGCCTACCGCTACTACTACGCGAACGACAAACGGCACCTCTTCTCGTGGGCGAAAGACCGCTCCGAACCTCCGTGGATCGACGAGTACACGGTCGAGAGGGCGGACGCGGACGACGAATTCGAGTAACCGAGCGGCGCCGCTCGCCGGTTCAGAACTGTGCGGCCCGGAGCGCGGTCTCGATGTGTTCGTATGGATTTCCGGTGACGCTCTGGCCGTGGCCGGTGTGCATCTCGGTGAGACTCGGCGAGACGGTGTCGCGGACGTACTCGATGCTGTCGATCAGCACCTCGCGGTCGCCCTCGGGCAGGTCGGTCCGGCCGAAGCTCCCGTTGGCGAACACGAGGTCGCCGGCGAAAAGGACCTCCGGCTCGGCGGCGTAGAAACAGAGGTGGTCGTCCTTGTGGCCGGGCGTGTGAAGCGCCGCGTAGCTGTGGTCGCCCAGTTCGACCGATTCGCCGTCGGCGATGGCGTGGTCGACCAGGTCGTGGTCGGGGTCGAACCCCCAGACGTCGCAGTCGAAGGCGTCGGCGAGCGCCGCCGTGTTGCCGACGTGGTCCGGGTGGGTGTGGGTGAGGACGACGGCGTCGAGGGGGGCGTCGCGCTCGCGGACCTCGGCGGCGGCGTCGAACTCGCTGCCCGCGTCGACGAGGACGGTGCGGTCGCCGGTGACGAGGAAGGTGTTGCTGGTGAAGACCTGCTGTCCCTCGGCCACGTTGGTGATCATGGGCCTCGCTTCGCCCGCTGGGCGTTAGAGCGTGTCGTTTCACGGATATCGGACCGGGAGATGTCCGAGTACGAACGCGCGTTCGGGGGATCAGACGGTGGTCCAGTCCGGGGCCGGCGCTCAGGCCGTGAAACTGGCGAAAATCGTGCGTTCTACCCATCACACGGGGACTGCGACCCACAGGGCTATGTGTGATGAACAACAACCACGCCGTAGAGAGCAGATGTCAGGATCGGACACGCCAGTCGTACTCATCGTCGAGGACGAGCCCGACGTCGCCGAGACGTACAACCTCTGGCTCGACGAGGAGTACGAGGTGCGAATGGCCAGGAGTGGGGACGAGGGGCTGGCCCAGCTGGACGACGCGGTGGACGTCGTCCTGCTCGACCGGATGATGCCCGGTCTCTCGGGCGACGAGGTACTAAAGCGGATCCGCGAGCGGGAGCTGGAGTGTCGCGTCGCGATGGTCACGGCGGTCGAGCCGGACTTCGACATCCTCGAGATGGGATTCGACGCGTACCTCTGCAAGCCGATCCGGAGCGAGCAGCTCCACGAGACCGTCGAGAACCTGCTGGAGCGCTCGGCGTACGACGACCTCCTCCAGGAGTACTACTCGCTCGTCGAAAAGCAGGCGACGCTCGAAGCGACCAAGAGCGGCACCGAACTGAATGATAACGACGAGTACGCGCAGTTGCAGGAGCGAATCGAGACCGTCCAGGACGACCTCAGCGAGTCGCTCGGCGGCGTCTCGGGCGACGAGGATTTCATCGCGACGATCCGGGGGTTGAGCGATGGCGAGGAGTAGCGACTCGGAAGCGGCCTACGACCTGACCGACGTGCTGGAGTTCGACGCCCTCGAATCCGTTCGGCCGGGATCGAACATCCTCATCTCCGGGCCGGCGATGAGCGGTAAGGAGGACGTCGCGCTGTCGATGCTCGCCGACGGCGCTCGGGAGGGGCAGGGGTCGCTCGTCGTCACGACCGGCGACCGCGCCGAGGGGGTCCTCGACGGGTTCCTCGACCGCGCCCCGGACGCCGACCCGTCGCTGGTCAGCGTCGTCGACTGCCGCGGGGACGGCAGCCGGCGCGGCGAGGCGACGGCATCGGGCAGTTACGTCTACCACGTCTCCTCGCCGGGCGACCTGACCGGCATCGGCATCGGGATCACCGAGTGCCTGGAGTATCTCCACAACAACGGCGCCGACAGCGGCCGATTCGCCCTGACGTCGCTGTCGACGATGCTCACCTACACCGACCGCAAGACCGTCTTCAAGTTCTGCCACGTCCTCTCCTCGCGGTTCGACTCCGCCGGGTATCTGGGCCTGTTCACCATCGACTCCAGCGCCCACGACGACCAGACGCTGCAGGTCATCAAGCAAGCGTTCGACGGCATGATCGAGATCCGCGATGAAGACGGCCGCCGCGAGGCCCGCGTTCTCGGACTCGCCGGCCAGCCGACCGAGTGGCGCGAGTTCTGACCGCGCCCGGGTTTCGACGCTCTCACGTGTTTCGTCTACCCCCTCCAGCGATTCGTGTCCCACCCAGCAGCGCCGCTCGAATCGTATTGAATCCATTCCAGACTGTGTGATAATCCCAGGTGTTACCAGACGTACTACCGATACTGTTTCCTTAAATTGTCCTTATGGACAACGTTTATCCACAAATCTAGCCAATCAGCAATTGCGACGTTCGGGCGTGCGGACGCCCGGGCGAAAGGCAAACAGTACCGCTCCGGGCGACCGAGCCCGGATCAGGCCGTGACGTATCGTGCGCGAACCAGCCACTGCCAGCCACCGACGCCACACTGCACGCTGTGGTGCTGTCATCGGACGTGCTACTCGGCCCCGAGTAGCCGGATCTCGCATTCTGTTTCGCGCGGGCGGCGACTCCGTCGAGGTCGCTCGCCCCGCACTCGTCTCGAAATCGACCAGCGGTGGCGGGACCGCGACGCCGCCCGGCGAAGGCAGAACTTTAATCGGCGGTGACGCGTAGCTCTCGGCCATGGGAACGAGCGACCGGCCGGAGTCCGACCCCGCGCGGGACCCGCGGGCGGACTACGACTACGCGGCCGACGCGGTGGCGCGACCGGGACTGGTCGCCGACCTCGACGAGCGGGTCGCCGGCGAGGTCAGGTTCGACGACTACTCGCGACAGCTCTACGCGACGGACGCGAGCATCTACGAGGTGACGCCCGTCGGCGTCGTCTACCCGAAATCGACGGCCGACGTGGCCGCCGTCGTCTCCTACTGCGCCCAGCGGTCGATCCCCGTCCTCCCGCGGGGCGGCGGCACCTCGCTTGCCGGGCAGGCCGTCAACGAGGCCGTCGTCCTCGACTTCACGCGACACATGGACGCGGTACTCTCGGTCGACCCCGAGGCGGGGGTGGCGCGGGCCGAGCCGGGCGCGATCCTCGCGGAACTGAACGCCGAACTGGCGCCTCACGGGCTGAAGTTCGCGCCCGACCCCGCGTGGGGCGACAAGTCCGCGCTCGGCGGCGCCATCGGCAACAACTCGACGGGCGCCCACTCGCTGCAGTACGGCAAGACCGACGCCTACGTCGAGGAGTGTGAAGTGGTCCTCGCCGACGGGACCGTCACCCGATTCGGCGAGGTGACGCTCGACGAAATCAGTGACCGTGCGGATCTCGATGGCGACCTGGAGGGGCGCATCTACGCCGAACTGGCCCGGATCGTGGACGAAGAGGTCGAGACCGTCGAGTCGGCCTTCCCCGAACTCAAGCGCAACGTCTCGGGGTACAATCTCGACGCGTGCGTCGCGGAAGCCCGCGAGGTCCTCGACGGCGACCGCGAAACCGTCAACGTCGCGCGACTGCTCGCCGGCAGCGAGGGGACGCTGGGGGTCGTCACCGAGGCGACCGTCTCGCTGGAGCCGGTCCCGAAGACGAAGGGACTGGCGCTTCTGACCTACGACTCGCTGCTCGACGCGCTCGAAGACGTTCAGCCGATCCTCGAACACGACCCGGCGGCCGTCGAGGTGCTCGACGACGTGCTCCTCGACCTCGCCGAGGAGACAGAGGAGTTCGGCGAACTGGTCGACTCCGTGCTCCCTGAGGGGACGGGCTCTGTCCTCCTCGTCGAGTTCTACGCGGAGACCGACGCCGAGGGGAAACAGCGCGTCGCCGACCTGATCGCCGACCGGCTGGGCAACACCGGCGGGACTGGCGACAGCGGCAATGCAGCCGGCGAAGTCGTGACGGAGTTCGATCCCGCCGAGGACGCCGCGGCGACGACCGCCGCGCCGGTCCGGGCGTTCGCCGCTCGCGAGGCCCACGAGGCCGACGAGCGCGCGCGGTTCTGGAAGCTCCGCAAGAGCGGCCTGCCCATCCTGCTCTCGCGGACCACCGACGACAAGCACGGGAGCTTCATCGAGGACACGGCCGTCCCGCCCGAGAACCTCCCCGAGTTCGTCGCGGACTTCCAGACCGTCCTCGACGACCACGACACCTACGCGAGCTTCTACGCCCACGCCGGCCCGGGCTGCCTGCACATCCGGCCGCTGATCAACACGAAGACGACCGCGGGCGTCGAATCGATGGAGTCGCTCGCCGACGACGTGACCGACCTCGTCGTCGAGTACGGCGGGAGCGTCTCCGGCGAACACGGCGACGGCCGCGCGCGGACTCAGTGGAACCGCAAGCTCTACGGCGAGGAGGTCTGGGGCCTCTTCCAGAGACTCAAGGCGACGTTCGACCCGGACTGGCTGCTCAATCCCGGACAGGTCGTCGGCGTCGACTCCGCAGCGGTCGAATCGGGTGAGGCGCCCGACCGCGCCCGCACCGTCGATATGACCGAGAACCTCCGGTTCGATCCCGACTACGAGTTCGACGCGGGGTTCGAGCCGACGCTGGAGTGGGACAACGACAACGGATTCCAGGGGATGGTCGAACTCTGTCACGGCTGCGGCGGCTGTCGCGGCGGGCAGGACGCGACCGGCGGCGTGATGTGTCCGACCTACCGCGCGGCCGACGAGGAGGTCACGGCGACCCGCGGCCGAGCGAACATGCTCCGGCAGGCGATGAGCGGTGACCTCCCTGACGACCCCACCGACGACGAGTTCGTGAGCGAGGTGATGGACCTGTGCATCGGCTGCAAGGGCTGCGCTCGCGACTGTCCGAGCGAGGTCGACATGGCGAAGCTCAAGGCCGAAGTTGAGCACGCCCACCACGAGGAACACGGCCCCTCGCTGCGCGAGCGGCTGTTCGCCAACGTGGACACGCTGAGCGCGCTCGGGAGCGCGACGGCGCCCGTCTCGAACTGGCTCCAGAAGCTGCCCGGCAGCGGCCTCGTCGCCGAGCGCCTGCTCGGGATCGCCCGCGAGCGCACGCTCCCCACCTTCGAGCGGGAGTCGTTCGTCGATTGGTTCGCCGGCAGGGAACCCGCCGTCCCCGAGAACGAGGCCGAAGGGAAGGCGCTGGTCTTCCCGGACACCTACACGAACTACAGTCACCCCGAGGCGGGGAAGGCCGCCGTACGCGTGCTCGAAGCCGCGGGCGTCCACGTGGACGTCCCTGACGACGTGACAGCGAGCGGCCGGGCCGCCCACTCGAAGGGATTCCTCGACGCGGCCCGCGAGCGCGCCCAGCAAAACGTCGAGGCGCTCGCACCCCGGGTGGCCGACGGCTGGGACGTGGTCGTCGTCGAACCGTCGGACGCGGTGATGTTCCAGCACGACTACCGCGACTTGCTGACGGGCGCGGCCGTCGAGACGGTCGCCGCGAACACGTACGGCGTCTGCGAGTACGCCGACCGCAACCGCCTCGACGAGGCCATCGACTTCGACGCACCCGCGGAGACGCTCACCTACCACGGTCACTGCCACCAGAAGGCGACCAAGAAGGACCACCACGCCGTCGGCGTCCTCCGGCGCGCGGGCTACGAGGTGGACGCGCTCGACTCGGGCTGCTGCGGCATGGCGGGCAGTTTCGGCTACGAGGCCGAGCACCACTCGATGAGCAAGGCGATCGGCGAGATTCTCTTCGATCAGGTCGAAGACAGCCCCGGTGAGACCGTCGTCGCCCCGGGTGCGTCCTGCCGGTCGCAACTCGGTGACCGCGACGACGCCGACGGGGACGAACGGCCGCCGCACCCGGTCGAACGGCTCGCTGACGCGCTCGCGGGTTCCCATGGGTGTGGGTAGTGCTATCAAATATCGCGTCAACCCGCCAGACTTTAATAGGGTCATCACCTCTGGCTAGTTGCAATGGCGACCGGTACGGTTGACTTCTTCAACGACACTGGCGGTTACGGTTTCATCGATACTGACGATGCCGACGAGGACGTGTTCTTCCACATGGAGGACATCGGCGGTCCTGACCTCGAGGAGGGGCAGGAGGTCGAATTCGACATCGTTCAGGCAGACAAAGGCCCGCGCGCCGAGAACCTGGAGCGCCTGTAACCATGGCGAAAGGTAAGGTCGACTTCTTCAACGACACTGGCGGCTACGGCTTCATCGACACCGACGACGCGGACGAGGACGTGTTCTTCCACATGGAAGACGTCGGCGGCCCGGACCTCGAAGAGGGTCAGGAAGTGGAGTTCGACATCGAGCAGGCGGACAAGGGTCCGCGTGCGACCAACCTGGAGCGTCTCTAACGATGGCGAAAGGGAAAGTCGACTTCTTCAACGACACGGGCGGCTACGGCTTCATCGATACGGACGATGCCGACGAGGACGTGTTCTTCCACATGGAGGACGTCGGCGGTCCTGACCTCGAGGAGGGGCAGGAAGTCGAGTTCGACATCGAGCAGGCCGACAAAGGCCCGCGCGCGACGAACCTCGAGCGCCTGTAAGGCGACTCGCCGGCGGATTCTGCCGCATCCGCGGCACTGTCCGTTTCGACGGCCAGCGGCTGCGGCGTCAACTCGAGCGTCCCTGAGTTCCATCGGACGCTCGCGAATATATTCGGCGAACAGCCTCGCTCGTCGCAATTTTTACGACAGGAGACCGTGGGACACAAGAGCCAGCGGTTCGACTTACAAGTAATGAGCGACGCCGACGCCGTCGACACGGACCTGCACAAGCGCGCCCAGGCACTTCTCGAACCCGGCGAGATAGAACTCGTCGGCCTGATCGTGCACACGGATATCTCGGGCGACCAGGAGCCGACGCTCCACGAAGCCACCCTCGAGATCGGCAACCACATCGCCGAGCACGCCGGTATCGAGCCGACCGACACGTACGTCTACTCCGGCAACGACGACCCGGAGTTCGGCGTCAACCAGCACCAGGGGCTCACCCTCGACGGCGACGAGTTCATCTGGGAGTGCCAGCAGCTCCTCCGCGAAGGCACCTTCGACGTCGTCTTCTACTACGAGGCGGACGTCGACCAGGACGGGCTCGTCGAGTCAGTCCGCGAAGCCGGCTACGACGCCGTCGGCGTCGAAGCGCGCGAATAATCGACGCGAACTGTTTCTGCCCACGGGCCTAGCGCGCCAGTTTTTTAGGGTAGCTCAGCCAGACAGTTCCAGCAGTAGTCGGCGTGATCCCAGTTGTCCGCCTCGCAGGCCGTACAGACGACGCGCTCGTCCGACGGCGGCGCTCGGTTCGGTGCGCGGTCGGGCCGGTCCCCGGCGTTTTGACCCGTCGGCGATACCGACTGGACCTCCCCGTTCTGGACGCGTGCGACGAGTTCGTCGTGCGCGACGTAGTCGATCAGGCGGAACAGCGCGACGAACGACAGTGCGGGCAGGAGGATGAGTACCAGCAGTCCGAGGAGCATCACCACCTCAGATACCATGGTGAACGTTAGCACCACACGATAAATACGCTTCGGGGAGGAGAACCGGGTTCGACACCGCTCCACTCGTCGCGGGCCCGCTCAGTCGTCGCTCATCCGACTGCCGCCGGGGGGGAGGAACTCCTGGATCTGGTCGGGGCTGGCGACCTTCCGGAGGAACGTGTCGTCGGCGAAGCGCTCCTTGAACTCTCTGTAGAGTCGCTTGGCGATGTCGTTCTGGGCGTAGCGGCCGGGCTCGACGCGGATGGCCGTCTCGGTCGCGGGTTCGATGGCGCTCGGTGGCCCCCCGATGACGCGCGTCTCGGGTTCGCAGGTGATCCCGACGGCGACGCCGACCTCCGTGTTCTCGTAGTAGGTGCGGTCGCCGCGGATGGCGAACCCGCCCTTCTCCAGGAACTCGCCGCTCTCGGGCGTCTTCGACACCTGGTCCGGACTGACCTCGTACACGTCGCCGGCGAACTTGCCGTCCTTCCAGACCGACGAGTACGAGACGGCGAACTGGGCGGCCTCGCGCTTGCTCGACTCCGGGATCTCCACGTCGCCGTCGTAGGACTCGCTGGGGCCGGTGGCCTTGAGGATGGTCGCCGGGCCGCCGTGGGCTTGCGCGTGGAAGAAGCGGTCGCCGCGGTCGAGGTACTTCTTCACGAGGTCCTCGTTGTCCTCGGCGTCGCGGCCGCCGATGACGAGGAACCCGTCGCTGGTGTGGAACCACCGGAAGTCCTCGTACCAGTGCTCGGACTGGCGGACCGGGATCGACGGCTCCGAGAGCCAGTCGACCTCCTCGTCTTCCTCGTCGTCGGATTCGTCCTCGTCGGCGCTACCGCCGACGTCGCCGGCCTCGGCGGCTTCCCACTCGTCGCGGCGTGCTTTGACTTCCTCCAGTTCTGTCCGGGTCTGCGCGATGGCTTCCTCGGCGCCTTCCTTCTTGCCCTCAATGCGTTTGGCTTCCTTGTACAGGCGGTCGGCGTTCTTCTCGACGCCCTCGTTCGCGAGCAGCGTGACGCGCTCGCCGTCGATTTCGACCGTCACCGTTCCCTCGCTCCCGTCCAGTGAAACGACGGCCTCGGCCGCATCGATGCCCTGCTCGGCTCCCTCGGCGAATCGCTCCTCGATGTCGTCCCACGAGTGGTCGGCCGCCCGCGCCTCGCGGATCGTCGAGAGGATGTCGTCGACCAGATCGTAGTTGGCGTACAGCGCCTCGGCGTTCTCCCGCTCGCGCTCGGCCTGGGCCTCGAAGTCCTCGATGGCGCCCTGTTGCTGCTGGATGATCCGCTCGTTTTTCTCGATCTCCGCCTCGAAGTCCGGGCGCTGGCGGCCCCCGCCAGCGTTCTCGCCACCGGCCTCGTCGCCGTCGTCGCCGGCGTACGCGAAGTAGTCGTCGAGCGCCTCGTTGAACGACTCGAAGGGTTCGCCGTAGCGCTGGTCGTACTCCGCCAGCGGGATGGGCGTCACGTCGACTCGCTGGCCGTCGATCTCCCCCTCGTCGTCGGTCGGGTCTTCGGCGTCGGGGTTCGAGAGTTCGTAGTAGACCCGCGGGTCCAGATCGCTGTTGGCCAGCCGGTCGGCGAGCCGACGCAGGGCGTCGTACAGCGCCCGCAGTTGCTCGTCGGTCGCCTCCTCGATTGGGACGTTGTAGTCGACGCCAGCGAGCGTGCATAGTTCCTCGCCGTAGAGCCCGCCGAAGTTGAGCTGCGTCGCCAGCGTCCGCACCAGGTCGGAGTCGGAATCGCGCATCCGCGCCGCGAAGGCGTCGTAGTCGACGCCAAGCGGGTTGAACCGCGCGCTCGGGAACTCGTACTGGCTCCCCGGCGCGACGGTCCGCGACTTCAGCCGCACGGTTTCGAGACAGTCGATTACCTCGCCCGTCCCGTCCAAAATGGCGACGTTCCCGTCGCCGAACAGCTCGGCGACGACCCGTGTCGTCTCCTCGTCCCGTTCGAAAGTCAGCTCCAGAATCCGGTCGAACTCGTACTGGGAGACGTCGACCAGTTCGGCGCCCTGCATCCGGTTGCGCAGCATCATCGCAAAGTTCGGCGGCCGCTCGGGCGCCTCGGGAACGTGGTCCGGTTCCGCGACGTTCACCCGCTTGTTCTCGCCGACTTCGACGAGCAACTCCGTGCGACCCCGGTCGTAGTGGCGCATCCGAAACCGCAGCAGGTCGGCGTCGGGATAGAGATACACCTTGCCGACGCCCGCCCCCTCGTAGGCCGACAGCTCGCCTTCCAGCGCCGCGAGGTCGACGCTCGTTAGCTCCCGCTTTCTGTCCATATCCCAACGTCCGCCCTCGGGAGCAAAGGCCTGTCGCACCACCTTTTTGGCGAAGGGGTGGGCGCGGTTTGCCCACCCCTTCGCCAAAAAGGTGGGGCAAAAAGGCCGAACTCGCGCTCCGCGCGAGTTCGGTGAACCGGCGCCGCAGGCGCCGGATGCTTACAGCAGGGGATCAACTGAACCGCTGTGGCGCGCGCTGTCGCGCGCTTTCATGCGCGCGACCGTAGTCGTGCGAGGGATGAGCGAGCCAACGGCGAGCGAATCGGCTGGGGAGGCGTGTGGCTGTTCGCAGTGCTGTGTAGCTTTGCTGTTCCTGGTGGACTGAAAGGGCGAGGCGGGCTCGCGTTTATACAGTCGTCTGAGCGACCCCTACCCGAGTGTAACGAGGGTATGTCGCTCAGCGACCGCGAGCGTGCCGAGGGCTTTCAACTCCCAGTGTACGCTGCGGTCACGGCGGACCCTGCGGTTGCGGTCACTCATAGCGAGCACGACGTAGATATTCAACTACCAACTCACAGTCGAGCAGCACACTCCAGCAACTTGGTCCGGCCGTCCCGGATCAGTGGTGTTCCGTGGGCGACTGCGGCGATTTCGAAGGGAGGGATCCGCTCTGACAGTCGGCGGATGCTGTCGTCGATCTGGCGCATGTCGTAGGAGTCGAACCAGATCGGCGGCGTGAGCCGGCCCTCGCTCTCCCAGACGAGGTCGCCGAGGAACGCGACGCCGGAGTCGTGGACGAAGACGGTGTGGCCGGGGTTATGTCCGGGCGTGTGAAACGCCGTGAATCGGCCGATCTCCTCGCCGTCCTCGACGCCGCGGAGGTCCATGTGACTCGGGAGCGGGAACAGCCGGCGGACCGCCCGGTGGAACAGTCCCTTGTGGTGGACGAGCTTCGGGTGTTGCTCCCGGCGAACCATCGCGAGGTCGTCCGCGCCGATGTAGACGGGGCCATCGAACGATTCGTCGAGCGCCCGCAGCCCGCCGGTGTGGTCCAGATCGTAGTGGGTCAGGAAGACCCGGTCGATGTCTGCGACCTCGTAGCCGATGTCGTTCAGTTCCGACCCGAGCGACGGGCGGTTCCAGAACAGCCCCGGGTCGATCAGCGTGACCGTGCCGTCGTCGACGAGGTAGCCGTTGGTCGCGAACGGCGGGAACAGTCCGAGATCCAGCATCCACACCCCGTCCGCGAGTTCCGTCGGCATGTACACCCACAGTAGTCGATCGAGCGGGAAAACGGTACTGGCCCCGGTGGGTTCGGTGACCGCACTCACTGCGGGACCTGAAGGCCATTCGCTCGCCGAAGGTCAAACTCCGATTTGGGCATGCACAAGACATTCATACAGTAACTGCGACGATCCGATATGAGACGGAAGACGGTCTTCGCGATCGTGCTCCTCGGGCTCCTCGCGGGACTGAGTGGGTGTTCGGCGAACGGGTCGCTCTCCATGAACCCCGTCAACGACACCGAACTCGCCGAGGAAGCGAGCCACCCCGCGCCCACCGACACGTCGGCAGACGGCGACGACGCGCTGATACGGAACGCCATCGAGAACGGTACCGCCACGGTGGCTGACGACGACCCGCCGGTCGACCAGCAACTCCCCTTCCGCCACGACGGGCGGTTCTACGCGCTCGAATACACCGAAAACGGGACCGAACCGGGTTACGACGTCGAGATCCGGATCGATCTCAACGCCTCGTCGGTCGACGGCACTGTCGTCGACTACGAGGAGTTGCCGGCCGTCGACAGGGCGACGCTGGAGTCCTCGCTCTCGTTCAACCACTCCGACGCGATCCTCGAACCGGGGTACGACATCGGGGCTGGAGCCACCTACACCGAGGCCGACGTCGAGTCGTCGGTGTTGGTCCGGATACAGGAGTACGACGCGGTCAGATACGAGGGGAAGGTCTACCCCATCGACGCGAACACGGAACAGGAGACGCTGACCGTCTACCGCTACGAGGCGCGGGAGGTGGCCGAGAGCCACGGAGCCTACGCGGCGTCGCTCCGCGAGCGCTACGAGTTCGAACTGACCAACCTCTCGCAGGACGAACGGGATATCGTCGACGAGTCCATCGACGACACCTACTGGGTGGAGGACGGCGACAACGAGGCGTTCGACTCGCTGGTCGACCGCTTCCGTGACCACGAGGCCGTCGAGGAGACTGACCACGACGGATCCTACGTCGTCCGGTACGACGGTGACCTCTACTGGACCGAAGTCGACTACGGGAGTTACGCGGGCGAGGAGTAGCTGAGAGCGGCGAGCCGGTCCGGCACGTTCCGATTACAACCGCTTGCTCACGTACGGGCCGTCCTGCCGATAGCCGAGCTTCTCGCGGTAGTACTGCCGGACGCCGATACCCGAGAGGACGGCAAGCTTGCCGTAGCCCGCGTCGGCGGCCAGCCGCTCGGCCTCGTGGAGGAGTCGCTTGCCGTAGCCGCGGTGCTGGTGGCCGTCGTCGTCGGCCGACTTCCCGACGCCGACCTCGCTCCCGTAGACGTGGAGTTCTCGGACGACGGCGGCGCCGTCCAGTTCGCGGCGGACCGGATCGTTCGGGAACCGCAGTCGGCAGAAGCCGACGAGGACGTCCTTCTCGCGGTCCTCGAAGCTGATGAAGTGTTCCGTGCCGCCGGCGACCTCGTACACCTGCGTGTCGAGGGTGATCTCCTCGGGCGTCTCGTCGTGGTGGCCGACCTCGCGACAGCGGATGCAGTCGCAGGTCCAGCCGTGCTCGTCCATGCGCTTTCGGGCCAGCTGGCGGAGATTGGACTTCCAGACGCCGCCCTCGATGAAGTCCGCGGGGATGTCCCGCTGGACGCGCTGGAGGCGCGTGTACTCGGGGATCATCGACTTGATCTCCGCGACGAGTTCGGCGGCCTCGTCGTTGTCGAGCGGCTCGAACTCCTCGTTGCGCCACCAGTCGTAGGTGACGGTCCCTTCGACGACGAGCGTCGGGTAAATCTTCAGGAAGTCAGGCCGCCAGTCGGTGTTCTCGAAGATGCGCCGGAAGTCTTCGAGGCACATCTCCTTGGACATCCCGGGCTGGCCGGGCATCATGTGGAAGCCGACCTTGAATCCCGAGTCACGCAGCCGGCGGTTGGCGTCGATGGCGTCCTGCGTGCCGTGGCCGCGGTGCATCTCCCGATTGATTCGCTCGAAGGTGGTCTGGACGCCCACTTCGACCTTCGTCGCGCCGAGGTCGAGCATCCGGTCGATCTGCTCGGGGTCACACCAGTCGGGCTTGGTCTCGAACGTGGTGGCGACGTTGCGCACGTCGGCCGTCTCGTTCTCGGCGATCACGTCCTCGACGTAGCTGAAGTCGTACGCCTCGGGGTCCTGCGCGAAGCTCTCGTCCTCTGCGGGCTCGGGCGTCCCCTCGGGGTCGTACTCGTTCATCGCCTCTAAGGCGCGCTTGACGAACCACTCCTGGTAGTCGTGGCTCCGGGCGGTCATCGTCCCGCCCATCAGGATGAGTTCGACCTTGTCGACGGGGTGACCGATCTGCCGGAGCTGTTCGAGCCGCAGGCGCACCTGTCCGTACGGGTCGTAGTCGTTCTGCACGCCGCGGGCCGCCGCCGGCTCGTGGCCGGTGTACGACTGCGAGGAGGAGAACTCCGAGTCCGGGCCGCCGGGACAGTAGAGGCACTTCCCGTGCGGACAGCGCTCGGGCGAGGTCATGATCGCCACCGGTGAGACGCCCGAAGCGGTCCGGACGGGCTTGCGCTGGAGGACCTCTTCGAGTTCCTCGCGGCGCTCCTCGGGGCCGAAGTCGATCAGATCGGAGTTGCGCGGGACCTTCGGCGAGGAGTACTTCCCGCAGACCTCCTTTTTGGCCGTCTCCACGTCGTCTTTCTCGATCTCGCCGGCGAGGATGCGGTCGACCAGCTCCCGACAGGCCTCAAGGAAGGCCTCGGGCTCGTCGGGCTCGGCCTCTGTCGCGTCCGGCGTCTCGGTGCTCATCGCGTTGTGTGTTTTCGTCGCCTGCCGCGAATAAGCGTGTCGCTACCGTGTAGGAGCGTTCAGCCCGATACCGGTCGCTGCCCGCAGACGAACACGTTCGGGACCACTCGCATTCGGTCGCCGGTCGTCAGTTCAGGTATGCCAGCGACGGACTTCGACGCCGAGCGGGAGTACGACGACGACCAGTTCTCGGCGCAGGGGATCTTCAAGAGCGACCACATGAAGGTGGTCTGCGGGTACTTCGAGCCGGGACAGTTCATCCCCGTCCACGCGCCTGGGAGCGACGTTGCCATCCACGTCCGCGAGGGGACCGGCGTCGTCCGCGAGGGCGACACGGACCACGAGGTGGTACCCGGCGACGTGGTAGTCGTCCCCGCCGACGTGGACCGCGGGATCAGAGCCGACGAGGACGGCCGGCTGGAGGCACTGCTCGTGACTGCGCCGCCGCCGACCGACGCCGAACACGACCCTGTTCGCGAAGGGCTTCGTCGCGGCGTCTTCGATCCGAAGGCGGAGCCGGCTGCGGACGACTGACCGTTACTCGTCCCAGTAGTCGACTTCGGCGTCCAGATCGACCGTCTTCGAGATGTACCGGTCGTCGTAGTTCCCCGGCGCGCCGCCCGCGAACAGCATCGCCGCGTCGCGCTCGACCAGCACCGACAGGTCCGGCTCGTTCATCGTCGAGATCACGAGGAAACGCGCGGTCTCGTCGCCCCGCGCTTCGACCTCGTGGGCGTGGTCAGGCCCGCTCGGGAGCGCGACGTAGTCGCCGGGTTCGAGCGCGTGTTCGGTCTCCCCGGTACTGCCCGCTCCGGCATCGGCCGCTTCGTCGCTGCCGAGCCACAGCGTCAACTCGCCGCCGAGGACGTAGATGGCTTCCTCGTTGCCGGCGTGGTAGTGCCGGGGCCACGTCCGCTTGCCGGGTTCGAGTTCGTAGAGACTGGTCCCCAGTTCCTCGCCGCCGGCCGCGACACCCAGTTGCTTGCGGCGGAACTGTCTGTCGCCGTGGTCGTACTCGTCTCAGTCGAGGTCCGACGCTGTGACAAGGGGATCGCCGTGTCGGTCGCTATCGGGTTCGTCTGCCATATCGACGGGACGTCCAGCGAGTGGAAAAGTCCACGTGCCGGTCGTTTCGCGACTCCGTTCGGCGGTGACCGCGAGACCGCCCGCCGCGGTCACTCTACGGTCACCGAACAGGCGACCATCGTGCTGCTTTCGACGTACTGCACGTCCCCGGTCGGTGCGACGCGGACCTGCGTGGTGTGACTGTTACAGTCGAACCTGTCGGCGGGGATCCGAAACTCGTGGCGGGCGCGGTCGGCGGCCTGAATCTGGACCGTGTACGTGTCCGCTTCGAACAGGCGGACGCTGTGATGGGCGTTCGGTGGCAACTCGACGGTCTTCGCGAGTGCCTGACCCAGCGACGCGCCGAACACGCTCACCGTGATAGACCGCGCCTCGTCGGCGTCGTTCCAGACGAGGACGTACCACGGGAGACTCGCGTCGGCGTCGGTCGCCGCCGCTTTCGACCCGACCGCCGACCCACCCGTCGACTCCGACTCCGTGTGGTCGAACTCGAACGACTGCTGGATGGCTTTCCGGGCCGGCTTCGGCGTCAGCTCCGAGGACGAGTCTCTCGGCTCGGCCGTATCGGTGGTCCCGACGGCGTCCGAGCAACCCGAGAGGGCGAGTGCCGCGGTAGGGAGGGCGGCGAGGACCGTTCTGCGTCGCATATGTGGAGGTATTACTATCGCTACAAGTGTCTTGTGTCAGACGGCGGAAGAAACGACGGACGGCCGTTCAGGCGACTTCGTCGGCGACGACGTCGATGACCGTGTCGAGGACAGCCGAGCGCTCGCCGGCGATGTACTCCAGTTTGCCGTCGCGGGCCGAGGTCGCGGTCAGCCCGGCGTTGGGTACCCACTCGCGGGCGCGGTCGGCGACGTCGCGCACGTCGATGGGGTAGTCGCTGCGGATGTGGAGTTCGTCGTCGGAGACGCCGACGACCGCGGCCGCGTCGTCGCGGTGGCGGCGGTGGAGTTCGTCGAGCAGCAGTTCCGTCGGCGGGAACTCGTAGCGGTGCGTGAACGCGTCCGTGTCGAGCACCGCGACGTCCGTCCCGTCGACGGTCTCGGTGTCGAGGTTGGCCTCCGCGGTCTCGATCTCTGCGTCGAGCTTCTCGCGGAACTGCGTGCTGACGTGGCCCGCGAGGCCGCCGGGGCCCTCGCCCTCGCCGAACAGCAGGTCGGTGATCAGCTCGCGCTTGTCCTCGTAGGACTGGTAGAACGCCTCCAGCGCGACCGCCTCGCGGACCTCGCGGACCGCGTCGGCGTCGTAGCCCGCGTCGTTCGCGGCTTCGGCGTAGGCCTCGGGCGTGTCCTCCCAGAAGCTCACGGCCGGGAGGTGTCGCAGGTCGTCGCGGACGTCGTCGTTGACGTGCGCGGCGACGTTGGCGGCCAGCGTCGTCGAGGTGGTGTCGGCGACGTCGCTGGCCTCGGGCGTGACGAGCGCGCCGACGGTCTCGGCGACCTCGGGGTCGGCCTGGATGTCGTCGACGAGCGCGCGGTTCGCGCCGTACAGGTCGAGCAACTCGAAACCGTCGAGCGACTCGCGGGTGGCGCCGGCGGCGACGAAGACGAACAGCGGGAGCTTCTCGTCGTGGCGCTCGCGCGCTTCGAGCATCCGCGTCACGTCCTTCGTCGCGTCGTCCATGTCGTAGACGCCGCCCTCCAGCGGTCGGCGGTCGAAGTAGTGATAGACCGCGTCGTGCTGGTCGTGCTGCTCGCGCACGAGCGGGAGCGTCGCCCGCTCCAGTGCAACACCGGCGACGTAGCCGTCCGCGGTCGCGCTGTGGCGAACCACGACCGGCCGCTCTTCGAGGACCGCTTTCCGGACGGCCGTCGCGACCTCGCGGACGTCGGCGGTCAGCCCGGCGACGACCTCGTCGTCGGCGATGGGGTCGACCGTCTCGGGCTCGGCCTGCGAACGCAGCGCGCTGTCCAGTCGGTCCTCGACGGTCTGGCGCTCGTCGCCTTCCAGTTTGACGAGCGCCTCGGTCTCGACCTGCAGTTCGCCGCGTCGTTCACGGACCTCCCCGTCCAGTCGGACTACGTCGTCGCCGCCGATCTCGGGGTAGGCGCGGACGCCCGCTTCCTTGAACGCGGCGCACTCGACGCTGTCCGTCTCGTCGCGGACTTCGAAGACCGTCGGGCCGCTGGTCTGGCGCGCGCTCTCGACGACGCCTTCGAGGCGGACCGTCTCGCCGACGCGGTCCGACAGCGTCTCGATGGCGACGTGCGTCGGCTCCTCGGCGGTCGCGCCGGCGCTGGAACCGCTGCTCGCGGCGGTCGCCCCACCGTCGCTGTCGCCGCCGGATCCGGCGTCGGTCCCGGCGGTCGAGGCCGTGGACTCCGTGGACGCCGTCGCCGTCCGCTCGGCGGACTGGTCGGCGCTCGCGTCCGCGTCGCTCTCCTCGTGACCTGCGGTCTCGGTGCCGCTCTCGTCGCGGCTCGCAGACCCGGCGTCGCTGGTTACCTCGGCGTCGGTCTCGTCGCCGGACTGTTCGTCCTCGGACGCGTCGGCAGCCGAATCGTCGCCGGCTGCCGCGTCTTCATTTCCCGATTCGTCCTCTTTGAGATACGGTGCGCCGTTCTCGGGGTCGTCGACGAGCGTGCCGCGGAACTCCGCTTCGGACTGGCGGATGGACCAGCCGAGGTCGATGTTCCCGTTGTCACGCACCTGCTGGACCTGCACGAAGACGGTGTCGCCGGGCTCCCACTCGAGACTCTCCAGTCGTCGGTCGAGCTCGCTTCGGTGGAGCAGTCCGGTGACGCTGTCGCCGATGTCGACGAACACGCCGAACTCGGCGTAGCCGTCGACCGTCCCGCGGTAGTAGCGATCGACCGTCAGCTGGTCGGGCTGGTTGCCCCGGAACTCGAAGACGACGTCTTCCTCGTGAAGGTCGCAGATGCGACCGTCGACAGACTTTCCGCAGATGATACACGAACCCATTGGCAGGAAGAAACGGCCCGACCCTAAAACGGTTGTCGAAACGCGCTCGCTATCGATTCGGGCCCCGGACGGGCGCCTCGATACCGTGAACCGACCGATATCTCCGGATCCGTGCTATTCGCCCCCGCACTCACTCGAAAACCGCGCTATCGTCTTCGAGCACTTCGATACCGCGCGCGACTTCCCGGGCTTGCTCCGGGAACAGCGCCACCTCGACCTCGTTACCGTCCTCGTCCTCGAAGGCGAGTTTGACCCGTTTGTCACCGAACTCCCGGACGTCGACGCCCTCGACGTCGTAGAGTTTCGCCGTCGCGTCCTTGTTCGAAGGACCGACGTGCTTGATCGCACCGTCCTTCAACTCGAACATGAAATCGTCCAGATCGAGGCTGAGCATACCTCCGATCCAGCCGGCGCGCGCTTAAACTGCCATGGTCCGCCCGACCGCACCGGACAGCGCCGACGGCGATTCAAAAGAGGAACGCGAGCACGTTCGCCCAGGCCAACCCGGTTAACTCAGAGAGCGCCGCGAATCCCCGGAAACCGTACCCGAAGACGAGCGCGGCGGGGATCGCCGCGAGCGCGCAGGCCCTCGGGAGCGAGACGTTGTGGACGTCGCTTATTCCGACGGCGAGCAGGACGCTCCCGTAGGCGGTGGCGGCCACGCGCACGCCCGGGTAGGGGAGGCCCGCGAAGACGCAGGGCGCCGTCGCGTAGGCGATCACTTGCACCGTCTCGCTGACGCCCGCGCGGTCCGGTGCGGTCGGAACCAGGATCAGCGTCTGGAGCGCCGCCGTCAGGTGCAGCGCCGCCGGCGCCACGAAGACCACCGCGAGCGCGAGCACCAGCGCGGTCGATACCAGCGGCCGTCCGTCGAAGACCGGGTACGACGCCGCACCGGTGAGCACCCGCGTCAGTTCCTCGACGAGCACGACCGTCCCCGCGAACACCAGCCCCGGCGCCTGATCGCCCGGCGCGACGCCCGACCGGAAGACCCGGCGTGGCCGCACGAGCACCTCCGCCCACGCGCGAGCGAGTGCACTCGGCCCCCGGTCGCGCCCCCCCGTCGGGTTCTCGACCCACTGTGTCACGACCCGAGTTTCGGCCGGTGCGCTCAAGGCCGTTGCGGGTTCGACCCGTTGGCGGTCGCCACCCCGTCGTGGATTTAAGTACGCGGAACGGCTACGGAGGATCGATGTACAGCGCCCGCGACCAGGTCGAGAACGCCGAGTGGCTCGACGAGATCGAGGCGATCGCCGAGCGACTCGACCTCGACCACGCGGTCCGCTCGCGTGCGGCCGACCTCTTTCTCTCGAACGTCCCCGAGACCGACCGCTCGAAGCGGGCGGTGATGGCGGCCAGCCTCTACGTCGCTGGGCTGGTCGAGGGCGACCGCCGGAGCCAGAAGGCCATCGCCGACGCCGCCGAGGTGTCGAGACTCACGATACAGCAGCGCTGGAAGGACATTCTCGAAGGCGAAGGGCTGGACGCGCCGGGCTGGTAGGTTCGCAACGCCAGCAGAAACGGCAGCGAAACCTCAGGCGTCGTCGGATTCGGCGTCGGACGACCCGGCGTCAGTCGGACCGGACGCCGACGCCGCGGTGGCGGTGTCGACGTCGGCCTCGGTGGGCGCGTCGCGACCGTCGCGCTCGGGCGTCAAGTTACCGTATTCGTCGATTTCGCCGCGAACGATCCGCGTCGAGGAGATGATCTCGTCGTCTTCGGCGTAGACGTGGTCGACGACCTCGATGTCGAGGGGGTCGACGCCGTCGTCGCGGCGGATCTCGTTGATGCGCTTGCCGCCGGTCTTCGTCTCCGGAGAGACGACGAGAACGTCGAACTGCGGTTCGGGAGCGAAGCCGGTCGGGTCGTCGATCTTCCGGATCTCGTACTCGCGGTCGAACTCCTCGGCGAGGGCGGCGAGTTCGTCGTCGAGGTCCCGCTCACGCTGGTCGTACGGGCGGACGTAGCGGTCGTCGTGGCGCGTCTTCGGCGCGAGATCGTCGCTCGTCAGCCCGACGGTCACGTCGCCCAGCTCGAACGCGCGCTCGAACAGCGCGCGGTGTCCGTCGTGGACCGGATCGAACGTCCCGCCCAGCGCGACCTTCATGCACTCTCGGTTGGGGGGTCTCCGGTAAAGTGCCTTCGGCTTCCCCCGAATGCCGTCGGTACGACCGCCAACGGAGAACAACAGCCCGCCCGTTGATACGGTCAGTAGTCGTCCGGATCTTCGTCGCCGTCCGGACTGTCCCCGTCCGTGTCCGCGTCGTCCCCCGCCTCGTCCACGTCGATATCGATAGCGCCCGTCTCCCCGTTCGTGCTGTCCGCGTCGGCTTCCGCCCTCCCGTCCGCGTCGGTCGTCTCGTCCGCATCCCCCGTGCCGTCGGTCTGGTCGTCGACCGTGATCGTGACCGGTTCGGAGTCGAGCGTCGGCTCGTCACCGTCGCTCCCGAGGATCGTATCGAGGTTGAAGACGGTGTTGAGCTCCTCCTGAACGTCGTCGACGACGTTCCCGACGAGTTCGCTCGGCGCCATCGCGCTGTACTCGTAGGGGTTGTTGCCGGCGCCGTCGTTCTCGCGCTTCTGTCGCATGACCTTCCCCTCGTCGTGCAGCTCGGCGAGCGCTTCCCGTACTGTGGAGGGATAGAGTCCGGTCCCGTCGGCGATCTCGTCGCTGGTGCTGTCGGGGTTCTGCCGCAGGAAGACGTAGATCCGCGCCCGCGTCTCGGTCTCGAGCACCCACGAGAGCATGTCGACGATCCCCTCGTCGAACTGCGTCACCGCCTTGTCGGCCTCCTGTTCGAGCCGTTCGCGTACGTTCCCGCCTTCACCGTCCGATATATCCGCGTCGGGCTGGTCGGTCCCCTCACCGTCGTCCGATGGATCGTCTGTAGACATACGTCGCTTCTATGAGGACGAAAGCTCCTGTCGGGTAAAAATCTTGCCGACGTTTCCGCTCGCCGGGAATCACGGGAGCACGAGGGGGCCCGACCCCGAATCGCTGTACTCGAACGCTTCCGCGGTGGCCCCTCACTCGCCCCGGTGTGTTTTCACTCGTACTGGAGCCGGAGCGCGTCGCAGAGCGCGTCGACGCCTTCCTCGTCGCGGAGTCGCCGCTGGCGCCGGGCGCCGCTCTCGGCGTCGTAGAGGTCGGCGATGCCGTCGATCCCGAGGCGGCTGGCCTCGCGGTCGACGATCTCTCCGAGGTCGATCGTCGACTCGAACTCCCGGTTGAGCAGCGCAGCGTCGTGACCGTGGCGCATCGCGCGCCACTTGTTCTCGTCGTACAGCTCGCGGCGGAAGTCGCTCCCCGACTCGCCGTCCTCGTAGCGGGCGGCGAGGTCTTCGACGAGCGCGTGGGTGTACTCGACGAACGCGAGCACGCGGTCGGGGTCGGCCTGCCCGTCCGGGGTACGTACTTCGACGGTCCCGTGGCCGGAGTGAGGGCGCACGTCGAACCACAGTTCGCCGCGGTCGTCGATGCTGTCAGTTTCCAGCATCCGGCGCTCGAAGTCGTCGAACGCCTCGTAGTCCTCGTAGGCGGTGGGCATCCCGGTGTTGGGTAGCCCCTCGAATATCTTCGCACGCGCGGACTGGAGTCCGGTGTCGAAGCCGTTCCAGTACGGCGAGTTGGCCGACAGCGCGAGCATCACCGGCAGGTGCCAGCGGATCTCGTTGGCGATCCAGACGGCCTTGTCCGCGTCGTCGACGCCGACGTGGACGTGCAGCCCCGCCGTCGTATTCCGGTGCTGGGGGTACTGGATGCGGTCGAGCTGGGACTTGTATCGCGGCTTCTCCGCGTGTTCGAGCTCGCGCCACTTCGCCAGCGGGTGGAGCCCGGCCGCGGCGATGTCGAACCCGTGGGCCGTCGCGTGGTCGACGAGCGCCTCCCTGACCGACAGCAGCGACTCCCGGGCCTCGCCGAGGCTCTCGATGACCGGCGTCTGGGACTCGATGACGCATTTGAACAGCTCGTGGTCGAGCCGCCCCTCCAGTAACTCGGGCGGGTCGGACTCGTAGACGAGTTCGTCCGTGCCCGAGGTGGGACGGCCGTCCTCGTCGACGACGTAGTACTCCTCCTCGATGCCGATCGTACCCATCCGGCCGAAGGCGTCGCGCGAACCCCGCTCGTCCATCGACCCGTACGTCGGGCCGCGCGCGCTAAAAATTTCCCTTCTCCGGAATGCACCGCGACGGCGGGCTCCAGCGACTGTGAGCCCGGAAATTCCCGTGGAGGCTTTCCTCACGTCTGTGAACGAACACAAAGCATATGCCAGACTGACAGAATTCTCGGCTGTGATGCCCTCCACAGTCGCGTTACAGCAAGGCGGCGCAGCGGCGTTTCTCATCCTGTTCGCGTTCCTGATCCTGATCGTCACGATCGGGATGATATTCTGGGTCTACCAGGACGCACAGACCAACAGCGACCAGCCCGCGTTCCTCTGGGCGCTGGTCGTCTTCCTGGCGCCCCTGCTGGGAATCGTCCTGTACTTCCTCGTCGGCCGGAACAGGTACTGAACCACGCGCTCGTCGGATCGACCTCCGAAAATCCCCGTTTCTATCGCCAACGCGTCCGTTCGAGGCTCGAATCCGTCTCTCTTCGAGGACACGGCGGCCGCTCAGGAGTATTAGAGAGACGGTTTAGGCCAGTCAGCGATAACCCACGTGGAAACCACGCGAGCCGAAAGGTGCTGCTGACCGTGCCGTCTACCAGTCTCTCACGTCCGTCGACGGATAACACCTCCGGAACACCGATCGGCCGTCGCGCCCGCTGCGATAGAACGCGAAAACGGCTAGCGCGGCGTCGCGACGACGCCGAGGTGGTCGTCGTGGTGCGGCGTGAGCCGCTCGGTCTCCAGCACCTCGTAGGCCGATTCCAGTTCGTCGAGCACGTCTGAGAACACGTCTTCGGGGTCCCGGGTCACGTCTTCGCTCCGGGCCTTGATCGCGATCAGGAGCCGACCGTCCTGGCTGAGGAACTCGGCGTTGGCGGTCGCGACCGCCGCCTGCCCGCGCGTGGCGACGTCCTGCACGATCACGTCGACGGGCTCGACCACGTGTGCGTACGTCTCCGGCTTCCGGGCGTCTTTCAGCAGGGGGAAGAGGTTGCCCCGCGGCTCGGCGGCGTCGAGCAGGTCACGGACGGGTCGGGCCGCGAACTCCACGCCGTAGGTCGGGCCGGCGAAGTCGGCGACGTGGCTCGCGGTCGTGCCGGCCGCGGCGCCGAGGTAGAGGACCGTCTCGCCGCCGACCAGCCCGGTCTCCATCCCGAGTTCGAGCATGGCGCCGAGCTTCGATCGGTCCGGATTCCACGCGCGCCAGCCGCCGTCGGTCGGTTCGCCGTAGACCGGCTCACCCTGCGTCGCAAGCCGTTCGACCCCGTCGAACCCCCGTCGTTCGACGCCGTCGGGGAGGTCGCTCACGAGTCGTCACCCCCGTTACCGTCGTCGCTGCCGTCGGGTTCGGTCCGCGCGCGGATAGTCGCGATGCGCTCGTCGAGTTCGGCGTCGAGTTCGGGCTTGCGTTCGCCGCTGTAGTGGTCGATCCGCGCGGCGATCGTGAGCTTCCCGGCGAGCGCGCGGGCGGCGGATCCCCGCTCGTCCGGGTGCGTTCCGCGGACGTACTCGTGGGTGAAGATGACGCCGTGTTTCGGCGAACTCGCCGACCCGCGGAGGTGGGCGAACAGGGCGTCCTCCGCGCCGAGGACCTGGACGGTACTCGACGGCTTCTTCGCGAGGCTGTCGAGGCCACCGGCCAGCGAGATCAACCGCGCCGTGAGTACCGGCCCGGCCATCGCCGCGAGGTTCGGTGCGACGCTCGGCGTCGCCTCCTCGACGTAGGATCGCAACTCGTCGGCCTCGTCGGCCAGCGCGGCGGTCCGCTCGGCGAGCGCGACGAGTCGGGCCGCTCCGGGGTCGCCCGCCTCGCGATCTTCGAACTCCGCGGCGAGTTCGCGGGCGTACTCGACGCCCGTGCCCGCATCGTCGAACCGGGTGCCGGCCCACTCGGCGACGCGCTCGGCGAGTTCGTTCGCGGTCCGCTCGCAGTCGTCCATGGCGCGGACCGCGTGGATGAGCTGCTTGTCGTCCGCGCGCTCACGTTCGTGGACGCCCTCTCGAGCGGCCTCCATCGTCGCGTCGTGGAGGCGCTCGTAGTAGTCGTCGGCGTCGTCGGCGAACCCCGATTCGACGGCGAGTGCCGACCACTCCGCCGGTTGTGCGGCCGACCCGGTGCGGATCCGCTCGACCGCCGCGTCCGCGTCGCCGGGCTCGATCCCCGCGAACCAGCCGTCGTGTTCGGTCATACTCCGGATTCGCCCCGCCGTCGGGAAAAGGACCCCGGTCGGCCGGCCGTGTCCAACTCCGATCGGGCGCCCGCCAGTCGCCTCGCGGCCGCATTCGTGGGCTGGCTGAGCCGGGTCGGGGTGAGTCCTGACTCCCCGCGGCGGGGACTCGACATGTAGGGGAAGTCACACTCCCGGCCGGCGGGATTACGACCGCACTGCCAGACCGAGGATTCGATCGGAAACCCACACTCCGTTTGTACCCGTTCAACGAGCGCTGATCCATCGCATGTTCGATAACATATATCATGCAGCGAGACTTACGGCGTGCCATGGCTTCTCCTGAGCCCTCGGGCCAGTGGTGGGCCGCAGAGCAGTCCTACACCGACGACGTCGTCGGGATGGACACGCTCGCGGCCATGTACGAGGACGCGGTCGACCGGTACGCCGGGGCAGCGGCCCAGCGCTACAAAGGCAACGTCTACGACCGCTCGCTCGCGCCCGACGTCGTTCCCAGGGCTCCCCCGGGCGAGTACGCGTCGCTCACGTACGCGGAGATGCGGAAGATCGTCCGGCGGCTCGCGACCGGCTTCCGCGAGCTCGGCATCGAATCGGGCGACCGCGTGGCTATCTTCGCGGAGACGCGGATGGAGTGGGCGCTCGCGGACTTCGCGGTGCTGGCCGCCGGGGGCGTCGTGACGACGGTGTACACCGACTCCTCGCCCAGACAGGTCCGCTACCTGCTCGACGACCCGAACGCGATGGGCGTCGTCGCCGGCAGCGAATCCCTCCTCGAACGGGTTCACGAGGTCGAAGACGACATCGACCTGTCCTTCTCGGTCGTGATGGACGATGCCGCTACCGACGGCCCGGTCGCGGCCCGCGACGACGCGCTGACCATGGCCGAGCTGTACGACCGCGGCGACGCGAACTTCGACCAGGAGACCTACGAAGGCTGGATCGACGAGCGCGACCCCGACGACCTCGCGAGCATCATCTACACCTCCGGGACGACCGGCCAGCCCAAGGGCGTCCGACTCACTCACCGCAACTTCCGGGCGAACGTGAACCAGTGCCGCAAGCGGATGGGGCCGCGCCCGGACAAGGGCGACACCCCTGTCCTCGACGAGCACTCCCGGACCATCTCCTTCCTCCCGCTGGCCCACGTTTTCGAACGCCTCGCGGGGCATTTCCTGATGTTCGCCTCGGGCGCGACGGTCGGCTACGCCGAGAGCCCGGACACGCTCCCCGAGGACCTCGAACTGCTCCAGCCGACCACGGGGGCGAGCGTCCCCCGCGTCTACGAGCGTATCTTCGACAACATGCGCGAGCAGGCGAGCGAGTCGGACGCGAAACAGCGGATCTTCGAGTGGGCGATCGACGTCGCGCGTGACTACGCCCGCACAGACGACCCCGGAATCGGGCTCCGGATCAAGCACACCGTCGCGGACCGGCTCGTCTACTCGACGGTCCGCGAGCGCCTCGGCGGCGAGATCGACTTCCTCGTCAGCGGCGGCGGCAGCCTCAGCGAGGACCTCGCACGGCTGTTCCTCGGCATGGACATCCCGATCGTCGAGGGGTACGGCCTCACCGAGACCTCGCCCGTCATCTCGACCAACCCGCCGGAGGCGATTCAGCCGGGGACGATGGGGCCGCCGGTCGTGGACATCGACGCCCGCCTCGACGAGTCCGTGGTCGGCCCCGACCAGTTCCCCGAAGCCGACGGGAAGGTCGGCGAACTGGAGGTCACGGGGCCGAACGTCACCGACGGTTACTGGAGCGAGTCGGCCGAGACCGAGACGGCGTTCACCGAGGACGGCTACTTCCAGACGGGGGACATCGTCGAGATCACGCCCGACGGATACCTGCGCTACAAGGACCGCCTGAAGCAGCTGATCGTCCTCTCGACGGGAAAGAACGTCGCGCCGGAACCGATCGAGGAGCGCTTCGCTACCAGCGACCGCGTCGACCAGGTGATGGTGGTCGGCGACGAGCGCAAGTTCATCGGCGCCGTCGTGGTCCCGAACTTCGAGGCGCTGCGCCGCTGGGCCGACCGCGAAGGGGTCGACCTGCCGGAGGACGACGAGGCGCTCTGCCGCGACGATCGCGCCCGCGAGTGGGTCGGCGAGGCGATCGAGGAGGTCAACGCCGACCTCGAACGCATCGAACGGATCAAGCGGTTCGAACTGGTTCCCCGCGAGTGGACCGCCGAGAACGACCTGCTGACGCCCTCGATGAAGAAGAAACGGCGGAACATCCGCAACGTCCACGACGACGCCATCGAGCGGATCTACGAGGAGGCGCCGCGAGCGGAAGCCGACTGATCGGCGAGCGGTGGCGTGGTCGCGAGCGCCGGCCGATGACGTAACCGATTTGCCTGATGCCCGCCCACTCACCGGTATGACACCGAGCGGCGGGCGATACGACGCGATCGTCCTGGGGGTCGGAGGGGTCGGGAGCGCCGCGACGTACCATCTCGCGCGCCGGGGCGCCGACGTGCTGGGACTCGAACGGTTCGACGTTCCCCACGCCCGCGGTTCGTCACACGGCCGGACGAGACTGCTCCAGCGACTGCTCGACGCCGACCCGGCCGCGATGGCGCTGGCCGACCGCGCGCACGAGGGCTGGCGTGATCTCGAACGGGAGACGGAGACCGAACTGCTCGCGGAGACCGGGTCGCTGGCGGTCGCGGTCGGGGGCGAGGAGCCGGTGGCCAGCGCCCGTCGCGCCTGCGAGCGCCACGACCTGTCGTTCGACTCGCTGGACAGCGCCGAACTGGCCGACCGCTTCCCTGCCTACGACTTCCCGGAGGATGCCGAGGCGCTCTACCAGCCGGACGGCGCGGTCGTCGCGTCCGAGCGCGGCGTGGTTGCCCACGTCGCTGCCGCACTCTCCGAGGGCGCGACGGTACAGGCCCGCGAGCGCGTCGTCGACTGGTCGCGGACCGGCGACGGCGTCCGCGTCGACACGGACCGGGACTCGTATCTGGCCGACCAGCTCGTCGTCACCGCCGGGTCCTGGGCCGCAGAGACGGTCGACACCCTCGACGGCGTCCTCGAACCGTGCCGTCACGCGACGGCGTGGTTCGCTCCCGCTAGTCCATCCGGTGAGACCGCAGACGACGGGGACCTGCCCCCGTTCGTCGCGACCGTCGACGGCGAGAACTACTACGGCGTCCCCGGCATGGCCCTGCCCGGTATGAAGTTCGGCCGGGCGGACTTCCGCCCGACCGACCCGGACAACCTCGCCGGCCCGACGCAGGCCGACGAGCGCCCGCTCCGGGCGTTCGCGGACACCTACGTGCCCGGTGCGGCCGGGTCAACGCTCCGCCTCGACACTGGACTGGTCACGAACTCGCCCGACGGGCAGTTCGTCGTCGACACGCTCCCGGACGGCCGAGTGACGGTCGCCGCCGGGCTCTCCGGGCGCGGGTACAAGTTCGCTCCCGCGCTCGGCGAGGTGCTCGCGGACCTGACCCTCGACGGCGAGACGGACGCCGACGTCTCCGCGTACGCTATCGACCGGTTCGAGTGATACGACAGTTTTAACCGGTAATCTCCCCACCAGTATTCGTAACTCCGGGAGCCGCGGCGGCCGTCTGGCGGGTGGGTTCCGTCGCCGACGGGCGGCTCCCGGTCGGGCGCGGGCGGACGGGCGAGGTGTGAGATTCGTGTACGACACCGAACGAGCCGTCGGGTGGGCCGGTCCGGGCAGCGACGCTTCGGATTTCGATCGGGCGAGCGGCCGTCACTTCCCGTCCGAACCGCTATCGTCTCGAAACGCGGGGGGTGAGGATGGGCGACACCGATGATTCGCCGGATTCCGGCCAGAGGGACCCAGCCGGAACCGACCCTGGGGAAGCTTCGTCGCCAGGTCCAGACGGGCAACCCCCAGACGACGGAGAACAGAGACGACGCCGGCGAGTGCTGTGGCTGGTGGTATTGCTGTTGCTCGCACTCGTCGGCGGAGGTATCGGGACGTTCGTCCTCGACGATACACCGGGCGTCTCACCCGGCGTCCAGACGCCCGAATCGACCCCGACTGCCCCACCCGCTCCTGTCGAGGACGTAGCGCTCACGACTCCCGCGGACGCGACGTTGCTCCGTGCTTCCGGCGTCGTCCCGGGCGAGGGCGGCACCTCGCGACTCGTGCTCCGCAACGAGGGGAGCGCCGCCGGTCGACTCGGGATCGCGAACTTCTCCCACGCCGACGAGGAGAACGGCATCACGAGTGCTGAAGCAGCGGTCGACGACTCCCCCGACGAGGGCGAGCTGTCCGAGGCGGTCCGTGTACGGCTCTCGATGCAGTTCTCCGATGGACGGACGGTCCGAGTAGTCGGTCGTGACCGGTTCGTGCCGCTGGCAGACGTCGAAGCGTCGAATCGGACGTACGGGACGATTCAGCCCGGCGAAGCGGCCACTGTCGTACTGGAGTGGCGAGTGCCCGCTGAGGCCGGCAACGAGATCCAGTCCGACGGGCTACGGTTCGACATCGCGTTCGGCCTTCGTCCGATCAACGGGACGGCGGCGTGAGTCAGGCGAACAGGATACCGAGGTTGTGAACCGTGACGTAGAGACCGACCGCCGCGAGGACGAGCGGGGGCGCGTAGAACATGAGCCCGTCATCATCTGCAACGCCAGCCCAGAGGCTGACGCCGATACAGCCGTAGAAGACCAGCAGCTTGAGCCCGAGGAACCCGCCGCCGCCGAAGGCCATGATCGCCTGTCGGATGAGCGGATTCGCCTCCGTGTGCAGCGGACTGAAGTAGACGAGCGCGATCGTCGTCACGACGTCGCCGACGCCGTACGTCGTGAGTGCGAGGAGCCAGACCCGCGAGAACGACACCTTATCGAAGGAACTGCGATCGAAGGTGTACCAGTCCGGCGCCGCTGTTGCCATTACTACTGACACGTCGCTGGATGGGGTTATACTCTCCCACCCAGAAATCAGAATTGATACTCGCGGCGATCGATACTCGATAGTTTGGGTGCCGGTACGTGAAGCGGCCGCTAGAGACTGGTTCCCGACACCGAAAGGAACGTCGCTCGAGAGGAGATTGCAGAATTAGGAGGGAGCCTCAGCTACTCACGGCGCCATTATCGGGATCTTCGGTGACGGTAGACGGAGCATACGTGAGTGTTCCGTCTCTGTCGTTCACGGAGATGTTCTCTACGTGGATCGTCGTCTCGGGGCTATCGACGTTGAGATCTGCCGTCGCCTGACCGTTGGTCGAGGTGAGAGTCGCCCCGTCGAGGTACATATCTCCGACGGACTCCAGCGTGATACCGCCATTCCCACCGCCGCTGACGGCGAGTGACCCACCGGTGGCGTCTAATTCCCCGCCGCTGTTTCGGGTCGCTGAGAGCGAGATCCCACCGGTGTTCGTCTCCATCTCGCTGTTTCGGGCCGAGATACGTTCGGCGTCGAGTTCGATCCCACCGTTGCCGCCGTCGACGGTGATGGTCGAATCGTCCAGGTTCAGCTCGCCGTCCGTCGAAATACTCACCGCTCCCGTGTTCGTCGTTATCGACGACGAGGAGAGATCGATATCGCCCGTTGCAGAAATATCGACGGTGCCACTCCCACCCGATATCGAGACGCCTTTGCCCCCGAGATCGATTCCACCGTCCGTGGCGGTTAAGCTCACGTCTCTCGTCTTCGAAGCGATATCAACGTTCGACGTGATGCTTCCCGCGGTAATACTGACGTCCCGGTTGCCGGCGTCGATCGCTCCGGTTTCTTCGGGGATCACGAGGTTCGCCGACTCGTCGTCGAAATTCTCCAGTTCGCCCGCGGAGTAGGTGGTCTCACCCTCGTCGTACCGTCCGTTTCCATTGGCGTCGTTCCAGCCGGCGGCCCCTTCTGGAGGGGATCCGCTGCCGAACGAACTGGCCGCACTGACCGACCCGTCGGCTGTCTCCGTATCTGACAGGTATCCGTATGTCACCGACGAGCCGAGTCCCATCGATAGAACCACGAATACGAGGAGCGTGAGCGCGGCGACCTGAGCGCTGATCGACCGATTCATGCGTTCCTCCCGTCCTCTTTGTCACTGCCAGTTGCTGTCGCCTGATAGAGATCCCATAATTCAGAGATAGCGAGGAGCGATGCAGGCCCGATCACCAGCACGATCAACCCCACATCTGAATTCGCGAAACTCACCGCGTACCCGATCAGGGGGAGGCTAAAGACGACTACACCGATGACGTTGTCCGCAGGAACCCAGTCGCGGTCCGGCTGTGCGTTCGCGTCCCCTCTCGTTTTAAATTCCCTGTCGGTATCCTCACCTCGTATTTCGACAATTCGATGGGTTACCCGTACCTGATCGGCTCTATCGCCGGACGTCCGGTAGGTGATGACGTCGTTTTTGGCCAGTTGATCGGAAGGGACCTGCTCGACGAACACCACGGATCCGGCTCCGATCGCAGGTGACATGCTGTCGGAAGTGACGACGTAACTCTCGCTGGCGCCCACAATCTGTGGAAAGGCCACTGCGATGAACAGACTGACAATCAGGACGATAGCGAGAAGGCCACCGGCATGGAAGATGCGACGGATGTCGATGTCATCTGTGGTCGGAGATTGCATTCGTTCTCGTCGAGCTGGTGCGTCTGTTTTCCGCCGCTATCGCGGTCCCATCGAGCGATCCGAATCAGTTCGGACGGGTAGTCTCCGCCAGTAACACTCGCAGTTACGACTGGTCCGTGTTCTGGTAGAGCGTGAACGTATGGCTGATATCGACCGAGGCACCCTGGTAATCGTTTCCGGCGCCTTCGTTAAACGTTCCGTTGAGGGTCAGCGTTCCGGTCGATCCATCGTTGAGTGGCGTCGCATCGAGCACGATGTCTGTCTGGGACATCGCAGTCACGTCACTTGGAGATCCGCCTGATTTGACGCTCCCAACGTCCCAATCGATCGAATCCACGATCAACTGGTCCGCTAGATTGGACGAACTACCTCCCGCGTCCGTAGACGTGGAGATGACGATCTCCTCGGCGTCGATCCCGGACTTCGAGATCTCGACGGATACGGAAAATGTATCGCCGGGTGCAAGATTACCAGCGCTGTAGCTGAAGTCGTTTCCTTGCCCGACAGTCAGGTCTAGCTCCCCGGCTGTGATCGTATTTCCGTCGCTCGATTCCGTGTCACTGAAGGCTGCGAACGTCCCCGCACCCGCGGCAGCCGCAGCCGCGCCCACAGTAACTATACCACCCAGTACTCGCCGTCGATTGAGTTCGATCTTGCTGTCGTCGGTCATGATTACACCCGTCAGGAGAACGGACACGAATCCGCGTGTCCGACCCACCCCTGACACTGCTTGTAGTCGGTACGTATCTTCTGAGTGTTTCCCAATAAAAGCCTAGCGGCTTTCTCTGGCTCTGAAACTGCTAGATTCGCTACACCTGGTAGTATCGTAGAAAAATGGTTATCGGGCTATAATATCGGTGAAAAAGGATTATCGCCCTCAGGCCAGCCACTCGTCGGGCTTGGTGTCGTAGTCGATGTCGTCGGCGGCGAGGTGGTCGACGGCGTCCCACGGGAGTTCCTCGACGGTCACCTCGTCGCCGTCGTAGCGGACGAGCCGCCCGACTTCCTCGGGTTCGGGTTCACGGTCGCGCCGTTTCGCCACTTCGACGTCGTGCTCGTCGAACTCCTTGACGATGGTCTTCAGGTTCACAGGTCGGCCCCACAGTTCGAACACCCGCCTGAGGACGTCCTTGGCCTGACCGATGTCGATCATGACGCCGTTGTACTGGTGGGACAGCAGCAGTTCGTTGCGGTTGTTGTAGTTGCCGTCCTCGACGACGACGGTGGGCTTGCCGAAGTTGGTGAACTGCAACATCAACTTCTTCTTCACGTCGCGGTAGTCGGTCGAGGTGACGCGGTAGTCGCCGGTGGACTGGGTGTACTCGTAGGTGAAGTACTCGTTCTCGTCGACGAACTCCTGGGTGAGGAACTCGTCGAGGAAGGTGACGTCGTTGTGGCTCTCGCGGATCTCGCGCATCCGGTCCCAGCCGCGGGCGTAGTCGATCTCGGCGAGCGCCTCCTCGACCGAGGCGTACCGCGAGTCGTCGAACATGTACCGCGAGGTCCGCTCCAGTTCCTCCTGGCTGACCCGCGAGACGAACCCGCGGTTCTGGGGCTTGGTCAGCGAGTAGTGGCGCTCGGCGAGCCCCTCGTAGGTCAGCACTTTCCACGGGTAGGCCTCCACGTCAATCTCGCCGGACCTGGCGCGTTCGAGCGCCTCGGCGTCGATCCGCGGGTCGTCGGGGTCAAGGCTGTCGAGGTGGGTGACTACCGACGCGACTTCGGGGTCGGGTTCGATCAAATCGAGCACCTGCTCGAAGTCGACGGTGTCGTGGAAGTTGCGCCACGTCACGCCCTCGACGCGGAGCAGTCGCTCGACGACCTCCCGGCGGTTGGTCGAGTTCTCGACGTACTGCCAGATCTCCAGGCCGAGCTTGTAGGGGTTGAGCCCGGAGGAGCCGAGCACCTTCGCCATGTGGTCGGCGTAGAGGACGAACTCGTCGTCGCCGGCAAACGTCTCGCCGGTCATCATCGCCGACTCCCAGTAGGCGGCCCAGCCCTCGTTCATCACCTTCGTCATCTTCTGGGGGGCGAAGTAGTACGCTTCCCGGCGGAGGATCTCGAGGATCTCCTTCTGCCAGTCGGTCATCTCGTCGGCTCTGGCGGCGTCGTCGTCGTACTGCATCCCGTGTTTGCGGAGAAAGCCGAGCACGTCTTTATCGGGCTCGGCGGGGAAGGTCGCTCCCTCCTCGTCGTCGCTCTGGGCCTCCAGCCACTCCTCGGTGAACACCTGCCCTTTCACCTCGTCGGAGAGGTCGAGCTCTTCGAGTTGCTCGGCGACGTCGGCGGTGTCGCGCTCGTCGATCAGGTCGATCCGGGTGTCGATCGGCTCGTAGGGGGCGTGCTGGTCGATGTTGTCCTCCAGCGTGAGGACGTGGTCGATCCACTTCTCGACCTCGCTGCGGTCGATCTCGGGATCGGTCATGAACGACTCGATGGCGTCGGCGTGTCGCGCGAGCATGGCCGCGGCGTTGGGGTTCTCCGCGAACATGCCGAACCACTCGTTGTTCGCGAAGAAGTCGGCGTGCGCCTCGACGTGGGTGATGACCGCCTTCTGGTCCGACAGGGTGTTCGACTCCTGGAGGAAGGCGTGGCTCGGGTCGTCGTTGTTGACGATCTCGAAGGCCTTGCCGCCGAGGAACTGCCCCTGTTTCTGCTGGCGGTCGTACTGCATGCCCCACCGCCAGTGGGGGTAACGCTGCTGGAACCCGCCGTAGGCGATGAGCTCGTTCATCTCGTCGTAGTCGACGATCCAGTAGTTCACCTCGTACGGATCGAGTCCGAACTTGCGGGCGAGGTTGCCCGCCTCGTCGACGGGCTCCTCCAGGTCGGCGGCGATGCGCTGGGCCTCGATGCGGTCGTCCATCGGTCTGCTCATGCGTGGTCCTCCGTGGTCGGTCGGATCATTGGTCGTCCTCCGTGCTGAGGATCTCGTAGATGGCGTCGACCACGTCCTCCGGACTGGAGACGTAGGCGACCGCCACGTCGTCGGCGTCGCGGAAGTTCCGCTCGACCTCCTCGGCGTGGGTCGCGTTGATGGCGTTGCCGCTCGGTTGCGTCTCCACGTAGGCGTGGAGATTCGCCGGGATCTGCCGCATCAGCGGGACGACGTGCTCCTCGGTGTCGTTGGAGGAGTTCTCGGAGTCGCCCGCCGCGAAGACGTAGCGGTTCCACTCGCTCCAGGGGTACTCTTCCAGCAGTTCCGCGGCCAGTTCGTAGGCGCTGGAGATGCGCGTCCCGCCGCCGCTGCGGATGCCGAAGAACTCGTCGCGCTCGACTTCCCACGCGTCGGCGTCGTGGGCGATGTAGACGAACTCGGCGTTGTCGTACTTGCCCTGGAGGTACCAGTCCAGCGGCGTGAACGTCCGCTCGACGAGTTCGCGCTTCTTCTGGCGCATCGACCCCGACACGTCGCGGATGTTGACGACGACGACGTTCTTCTCGCGCTCCTCGATGATCTCGGGGTAGCGGTAGCGCTCGTCCTCGCGGCGGAAGGGCACCTCGTCGATGCCCTCCCGACGGATGCGCTGGGCGGTGTCGACCCGCTCGGTGTTTTCCTGCATCTCGTCGAGGCTGCCCCACGTCGTCTTCTCGCCAGCGGGGATCTCGTCGTAGGCGTCGTCGATCCACGCCCGCGAGACCGGCATGTTCTCGCCGCGGGCCCACTCGAAGACCTTCGCCGGCCCCCAGCCGTCGATCTTCAGGGCCTCGCGGACGTAGTCGCGGTCGAAGTCCATCGCGAGCTTGCGCTTGAGTCCCTGCTTGAACAGCCGCTCGAAGTCAAGCGTCGAGGTGGGGCCCGAGCGGGTGATGTCCGTGAAGTCGCCCTCGGTCTCCTCGATGACCTTCTTGCCCTTGGGGTCCAGGTCGAGGCCGAGCCGCTCGTCGAGTTCCTGGGCGAACTCCTCGGGGTCCATCTCGTAGTACTCGTGCTCGCCGCCCTCCTCGCCGGGGTCGCCGTCCTCGCCGTCGTCGCCGTCGCCGGGTTGCGGTTCGGCGTCGACGGGGTCGCCCTCTTCGGCGTCGCCCTGCCCGACCCCGCCCTGGTCGCGCTGGTCGTAGGCGAACTCGGGGAGGTCGACGATCTTGATGGGCACGCGGACGGAGTCGGGGCGGCTCTGCCCCAGGTCGCCGTACTGGATGAACTCCGAGAGGTCCTGCCGGCGGTTCTCGCCGACCTCCCGGTAGCGCTCTAAGTCGTCTCTCAGTCCCATCGTTCACCTCGGACGCTCAGTCCCATTTGTAACTCACCTGGCTCATGACGTGGCGGCTGGTCAACTCGGCCGAGGCCTCGCTGTAGTCGAACATGTCCTGCATGTTCTCGACGGTCTTCTCCTTGAGGTCGGCCGTCTGGGTGCCGCTCGGCGGCTCGTCCCACTGGCGCGGGTCGAAGTCCTCGTAGGTCCGCTTCACGTCGTCCCACGAGTGGCTGCCGAGCACCGTCTGGATGACCGGAATCTCCTTGGGGGAGACGTCCTCGACGCGGAACTCCTCGTCGCGGCGCTGCCAGGCGTGGCGGTTGAGGGCGGTGATTATCTTGTCCTCGCGGAACGCCTCGACGGCGTCGCCCGGGCGGTCGCCGGCGTAGTCGCTCTCGTCGAAGCGGCCGAGGTGCTCGACCTCGAAGACCTTCATCTTCAGCGGGTCGGGGTCGACGTACTCGCCGCGCTCGTTCTCGATCTGCTCGTCGGTCGACCACGCGTAGACGTGTTCGATGTACTCCTCGACGGTCTCCTCGTCGACGCGCTTGTCGCGCATCATCGCGTCGAGGACGTCGTCCTCCTGCTGGCCGAAGACGTGGTTTTTCACGGGCACGACGCGCTCCTCGAAGTCCGCGGCCTCGGCGTTCGAGAACACCGGCGCGGTCGACAGGTCTTCGGCCATCGCGTTGAGGATGTCCCGTGGCATCACGACGTGTTCCACGTCGAGGTCGCCGTGGTGGCGGTCCTGTTCGCGGTGGAACAGGTCGGCGATGACGTCCCGGGTGAACGTCACCGGGATGCCGTGGCTCCCGTCGGAGCTCTCGTCGGTGAAGTCGAACTCGTCGGCCTCGATGCGTTCGTCGCCCTCCTGGAGATAGCCCCGGTCGAACAGCAGGGCCTTGTCCACGAGGTCGTGGCCGTTCGGCAGGTCGCTGACGTCGAGTCGGGTTACGACCGCGTAGAGCGCGGCCGCTTCGAGCGCGTGGGGCGCCAGTTCCTTCGCGTTCACGTCGTCGTTCTCGTCGCGGACGTGGACGGTCAGCGGCTCCTGGATCCACTCCTCGAGTTCGCCCCACGAGTCGGCGTCCCAGACCTCGGTCTCGTCGGTCAGCTCCCGCCGCAGGAGCTCGGTCTCCAGCGAGAGGTTGGTGAGGTAGGTAAACTCGTGTTTGTCGAGGCGGCGCTTGAGCGCCTTCAGCGGGTCCTGACCCTCGCGGTCGGCGTGCTGGTTGAGCTGGGCCTCCAGATCGGGGTTGGAGATGATGATCATCTGGGTGTCGATGTCCATCCCGATGCCCTTGTCCAGCTTCACCGACTTCTCGTCGGGGACGTTCAGCAGTTTCTGCAGCAAGTCGGCGTGCTGGGCGGCGTCCTCGACGACGGTGAGCAGGCCGTTACCCTGCGAGAGGACGCCGTCGTAGCTGAACGCCTGCGGGTTCTTGCGCCCGCGGGAGTCCAGTTCCTGCAACATTCCGCGCATCCACGAGCCGACGAGTCGCTCCTTGGGCGGGCCGTCGTCCTCGGAGTGGAGGACGCCGATGCCCTGGCCCACGTCGACGACGTAGTTCTTCACGCGCAGGTGTTGCGGGTCCGTGATCGCCGAGAACAGCTCCTCGACGCCCTCGCGACGGTAGTTCTCCTCGAGGTACTCGTAGGCCTCGCGGCAGAACGGGTCGAGGCGGCCCTCGACGCGGACCGGGATGTGGTCGTCGGTCTCGTCGTTCAGCCGGGCGACCAGGTCCTCGCGCACGTCTTCGGGGAAGACCGTGAGCGGGTGAACCTGCACGGGGCTCTCGTACCAGTCGTCCTCGTCGGCGACCGGCTCGTCGGCGTAGGTCAGGCCGGCGCCGTCGCTGCCGGCGCCGGCGACGTTCCACTCGACGGTGTAGCGCCGTCCCTCGTCGGTCTTGGAGTACTCGCGCAGCCCGTTGATGAGACAGCGCTTGAGCTCCGACTTCCCGGTCGCGGTGGGGCCGTCGAGCCAGACGATCTTCTCGTCTTTGCCGCGGCCCGCGGCGATCGAGCGCAGGTCGTCGACGAAGGAGTTGAGTACCTCCGTGTTCCCGAGGATGGCGTGCTCGCCGTCGTTGTGCGGGTCGTCGAAGAAGCGGTAGCGCTCCTTCTGTTCGCCCTCCTCGATGACGGTCCTGGTGCCGGCGGCCTCGATGGCGTCGAGCAGGTACTTCGAGGCGTGGGCGGCCAGTTCCGGCCGGTCGAGGACCAGGTCGACGTACTCCGCGAGGCTGCGGGGCGCCTCGTAGGTGCGGTCGAGCGACCGGTCGGCGTCGTCGATGAACTCGCTGCCGCTCATATCAGCCTTCCATCTCGCTCTTTGCGACCTCCGCGCCGGCGAACTCCAGCACCTCCCGCGCGCCCTCTTCGGAGTAGCCCTGCTCGATGAGCGCGTCGATCCACTCGTTGCGCTCGTCGTCGTCCATGTCGCCGGACGAAACCAGCGCCGAGAAGTTGATGTTGTGCTTCTTGTCCTCCCAGAGCTTCCGTTCGAGCGCGCGGCGCAGGCGGTCGTTGTCCTGCGGGTTGAACGTGTCCCCCTCGCGTGCGCGCCGGGACACCCAGTTCGACACTTCCTGTCGGAAGTCGTCCTTTCGGTCCTCGGGCAGGTCGAGCTTCTCCTCGACGCTGCGGAGGAACTGCTCGTCCGGTTCCTGCTCGCGGCCCGTGATCTCGTCCTCGACGGTGTCGTCGTCGATGTAGGCCATCACGTGGTCCATGTACTTCTCGCCCTGGCGCTGGATCTCGTCGACGTCGTAGGCCAGCGCGTGGCGCACGTCCTCGATGGCCCGCTCCTTGTACTCCTCGCGGACGAGTTCGAGGTAGCGGTGGTAGGTCTCGAACCGGTCTTCGGGGATCGAGCCGTGGTTCTCGATGTTGGCTTCGAGGTGATTGAACGTCGTTAGCGGCGAGAGGAAATCGCGGCTTCGGTGCATCGAATCCATGATGGCCTCGGCGATCTCGTCGCCGATGAACCGCGGTGAGACGCCCTCCATGCCCTCGCCGATCTCGGCCTTCTCGGCGGCCTCGTCGCGGAGCTTCTTGACGTCGATGTCCTCGGCCTCGTCGATCTCACCGTTGTAGGCCTTGGCCTTCTGGATGAGGCTGACGTTGCCGGTGTCGGGCTCTTCGATGCGGGTGAGGACGCCGAAGAGGCCGGCCATCTCCAGGGTGTGGGGCTCGACGATGATGTCGGGGAGGTCGGCGTTGTTGAGCATCTTCTCGTAGATGCGCGCCTCCTCCTCGTACTGGAGGACGTACGGGAAGTCGATCCGTTTCGTCCTGTCGTTGAACGCCTCCATCTTCTCGTCGCCCTTCTTGTCCTTGTACTCGGGCATGTTCGTCCGCCCGACGATCACCTGGTCGATGTCGATCCGGGGGTTGTTCTTCGGCTTGATCGTCTGTTCCTGGGTCGCGTGCAGGAAGTCGTAGAGGAACTCCCGCTGCAACTTGAGGAGTTCCTCGCCGGAGAAGATGCCCCGGTTGGCGTTACAGAACGCCCCCGAGTAGTCGAACGCCCGGGGGTCCGATTCGCCGTAGACGGCGATCTTCGAGTAGTTGACGTCCCCCGTGAGCTCGGTCTCGTCCTGATTTTTCTTGTCCTTGGGCTCGAACGTCTCGATGGCCTGTCGCATGTTCTCGTCGGCGACGAGACGGACGATCTCGATGTGGTTCTCCAGCACCTGCTGGAGGTCGTCGTCGTAGTGGGCGAGCAGGCGGTCCATGTAGAACTCGCTGGCCGGATCCAGCGCCTGCTCGTTGCGGATGGTGTAGGGGGCGTCCAGTTCCTCGTTGATGTCCTCGATGACCTGGTCGCGCTGCTCCTGGGGAAGCAGGACCATGGGGTCCTGGTTCATCGGGGAGCGGACGGTGTCGTCCGAGGGGTCCTGGTCCGGGATGACGTCGCAGAGGTTCGTCCACCGGAAGGTGTACATCCGCCCCTCGTTGGAGCGGGTGTAGTCCTCGTAGTAGCGGCGGACCTGCCGGTCGAAGTCGGACTTACCGGACCCGACCGGGCCGAGGAGGAGCTTGATGCGTTTCTGCGGGCCGAGCCCGCGAGCGCCGGATTTCACCTTGTTCACGAACTCGTGGATCGACTCGTGGACGATCCGACCGTAGAAGGTGTTCTCGCCGTCGTTGATCGGGTCTTCCGAGGCGAGTTTGTACTCGACGACGCCGGCGTCCTCGTCGTACTCGGTGCCGTAGTAGTCGAACATGTCGGCAACGCGCTGGTGTGCGTTGCGGGCGATCTTGGGCTCGTCGTAGAGCTGGTCGAGGTACGCCGAGAACGACCGGTACTCCCGGAGGTCCGCGGGGATCGTGTCTCTGTACTCTCGGCTCAGCTCTTCGAGGGTTTCCTGTGTCATGCTATCACGGACAGTTCGCGTCGAACTGTTCTGGCGCCAGCGCGCTTCGGCTGACGGGTGCGACCGGCGTACGGCCGCGGTTTGCTGCTCGGCGCATCGCTCCCGGGACCGTTCGCCCGGCCTCTCGTCGCCGCTGAACAACAGGGGACCGCCGGAACCGCCGGGACGAGTGTTCGATTGGCATGTGTGAACACGCAACTCCCGTGAATCGCGCGGGGCGACCCTCGGGCAGTAGCGACAGCGTACCGTGGAGCAACCACCGATACTATTTATTATATGAGGCTTGAGGACTGATAAGCCTTTCCGCGGTACGGGCCCACACGGATATTTATTTCGTGGAAATTTTACCGAAAACTGTAGTAAGTAGCCGGATCCGTGGGGATCTCGGATCAGGGGGTTGCTTGCAATATAAACGCCGGCCGATCCGTGGGGATCTACGGCGTCTCGGTGGCCGTCTCGTGTGAGTGAAGGTACCAATTAACGCAATCCGTCACTCGAGTCACGGTCACTGTATCGCCGCGTGCCGTGCGCGCGAGCGGCCCGGAAGGTCGTCGAGACGAGTCATCTACCCGGTGACGGCGGCCTCCGGTCGCTGCCTTGCACCGCCGACCGCGACACTCTTGGTCGGGGAACGACCAGTCAGAGTATGGCATTCGAGGGGCTCGACGACGACTGGGTCGTCTGGTCGGACGAGCGCGAGAAGGCGGTGCTGGCGTATCGACCCGACGTCTTCGACAGCGACGCGTTCCCGGCCCCGTGTCTCCCGACCATCTATCTCACGAAGGGCCGGCGCAGTCGCCACCCCGGCGACCAGACGCGTCCGAGCGACCCGTGGGTGGTCACGCTCTACCTCGAACCCGAGGTCAACCGCTCGCCCGACCAGTACGATACCCGTGAGGAGGCACGGGCCGGCGCGGTCGACATCGCCGGCCGGTTCGCCGACGGCGAGGTCGACTATCGGGACCTCTACCAGGTCCCGCGGGAGGAATACTTCGAGCGGCTCGACGAGCTGACCGGTCGGGGAGAGTAGCCCGATCGCTCCGCGACGGCCGAGCCGGGCAACTTAATCCGCGTCGCCGACAACTCGCAGGTATGTCGACGCTCACGCTCGTCGGGTCGCGGCTGGCCGACCCCGGCCAGGAGTTCGTCTACCGCGGCGAGTCGAGCGCCTGCGAGGGCTGTCCGTACCGCGACCAGTGTCTCAATCTCACCGAAGGGCGACGGTACCGCGTGGATTCGGTTCGCGAGAACGGGAGCACGCTCGACTGCAATGTCCACGATAGCGGCGTCGTGGCCGTCGAGGTCGAACCGGCGACGGTCCGTGCGAACGTCCCGAGTTCCAGCGCCTACGCCGGCAGTAACGTCTCCCTCGAAGGCTCCTGCCCGCACACGGACTGCCCGAGTCACGAGCTGTGCGAACCGGCAGGTATCGATTTCGACGACGAACGGACCATCCAGACGGTCGTCGGCGACCCGCCCCACGACTTCTGCGCGCTCGACCGTGACCTGACGACCGTCGTGTTCGAAGCCGACGAGGACTGAGGGCCGACGGATGGACGGGTCGAGCGACGACCGCTGGACGTGCGGTTCGGGGGAGGACCGACGGAGGGACGGGCCGAGAGACAGACCGACGGGAACGTCGTACGTCGACGACGACTGGGTGGCGAGCCCGCCCGCCGGGAAGACGGTCGCGTTCACCGAGCGCCCGGCCGACCCGGACTCGGACCCGCTGCTGTTCGAGATGTGGCTCGACGCCGACGGCTCGCACGGCCCGATGCGTCACGTCCACCCCGAACAGGACGAGTTCTTCGAGGTCATCGCCGGCACCCTGGGCGTCTTCCACGAGGGCGAGACGGCCGAGTACGGGGCGGGCGAGTCGGTGACGATCCCGGCCGGGGACGTCCACAGGTTCTGGAACGCGGGCTCGTCGGAACTGCACGTCCGCGGCGGGGTCGATCCCGGCTTGCGGACGGAGACGTTCATGCGCGTCACCTACGGACTGGCGCGGGACGGCCACCCGGTCACGCCGTCAGGGATGCCGCTGAACGTCCTGCTACTGGCGGTACTCCTCGCCGAGTTCGACGACATGCTGTACCTCGCCGCGGTACCGACGTGGCTCCAGCGCCTCGGCGTCGGCCTCGTGGCGCCACTCGGCCGCCTCGCCGGGTACGACAACGACTATCCCGAGTTCCGTCCCTGACGACGGGTCGCGCGACGCGCTCGTCGCTCGACAGGGCTCTCGGCCAGACAGGGCACTCAGCCCGACAGCGTCCCGATCCGCTCGGCCGTGTAGCCGAACACGTCCTCGTAGCCGTACGCCGAGAGGAGGACGGGGTGAAAGTCCGTGTCGGCGAGGACCGCTTCGCCGTCGGCGGCCGCGATCTTCTCGCCCGCGAGGACCTCCTCGAAGTTGTCGACGAAGACCTCGTAGCGCTCGGCGTCGTCCTTCGGCACCGGGTCGCCCAGCCGGAAGACCGGCAGGTCGGTCTGGTGTGGCGTCTGTTCGTCGGGGAGCGCCCCCGTCGCCGCGAGAAACTCGCGGGTGACCTGCCGAGCGTTGCGCGCTGCCTGGTCCGAGCCCTGGTAGCCGCACTCGACCTCGATGGTGTCGGGCGCGACCTCGAAGATCCGTCCCTCGGCGTGGCCCGTCTCGACGACCGCGTCGACCGATAACCGCGGACAGACCTCGCGGGCGAGACCACGGATCTCGTCGACGAGGGCGAACATCCCCTCGTAGGAGTGGGTCGTGTGGAGCGCCAGCGTCAGGCAGTCCCCGACTTCCTCGCCGAGGGCGTGGGCGAGACGCACCTCGTGGCTCTCCCCGTCCGCGCGTCCCGGGAACGAGCGGTTCAGGTCAGCCTCGACGTAGCGAACGCCCCGCTCGATCGCCTCCTCGTTGGCGACGACGAGCTTCACCGGCCTCGCCACGTCCGGTCGCGCTTCCATGAAGTGTTCGACCGCCTCGACCCCGGCCGGTTCGTCGCCGTGGATCCCACCGACGACGGCGATCTCGGGCTCGCCGTCGCCCAGCGTCTCGACTCGCATCGATCCGTGATACCGGATTCGACCCTATAGAAGGACCGCTTTCTCCCCGAGGCGGACGACGAGGGATCGATTCGCAGGGACGGGTCCCTGCGGCTCACTCCTCCAGCGAGTCCGCGTACGCGAGGTCCAGTTCGGTGGCGACCGGTCGCTCGCCGTCGAGCGGGATCTGCCAGCCGCGGAGGGCGGTCGGGTCCTCGAGCGCGTCCATCAACGTGTTGCGCACTTCCCGGAGGTCGACGCCGTAGTAGTCGTCGGGGACGCCCTGCAGGTACTGCAGGGCCGTCCGGAACAGCGAGCGCATGCCGTCGTCGTTCTCGAAGTCGAAGTGCTTGTACGCCCCGGCGGCGACCTGCACCATCCCGTGGAGGAACTTGCTCTCGGTCGTCCCCTGCCCGTAGTTGTACCACTCAGCCTCGAAGCAGTCGTGGGATTCGTGGTACTCGCCGGCGTTGAACAGGGCGACGCCGTGGACGACCGCGCGTCTGAGCGTCCCGTGTTCCCAGCCGTTTGACGCGCCGCGGTCGGCCCGCCACCCGGTGGGATCCCCGGACGTCGGCGGCCCGACGTCGTAGTCCTGGGTGTGTTCGTCCATTGTTCACCTCTCTGTCCCCCCGGTCCGTAATCCCGTCGGTCACTCCGGTCAAGTGCTGGCCGACATCGTGTTCCGCGACTGTTAACATCGGCCCCGTCCACACCTGAGCTATGGACGCAACGTTCGAACACGAAGTCGACGTTCGCTACCGGGACCTCGACACGTTCGGTCACGTCAACAACGTCGTCTACGGGACCTACTGCGAACAGGCCCGCGTCGCGTACGTCGAAGAGGTGCTGGGCATCGACGACATCGACGAGTTCTCGGCCGTCGTCGTCTCGCTGAACATGGACTTCCGGTCGTCGGTCACCGAGATCACGACCGTCGACGTGGGCGTCGCGGTGACCCACCTCGGGGAGTCGAGCTTCACGATGGCCTACGAGCTCCGGCAAGACGGCGACCTCGTCGTCGAGGCCGAGACGACGCAGGTGTTCGTCGATCCCGCCACCCGCGAGTCACGGTCCATCCCGTCGGAGATCCGCGAACGGGTCGCCGACTTCGAAGGCCTGGACGAGTGACGACGGAGGGTCACCCCCTCGGTAGCGGAGCCGTTCGCGCCTCGCTGTTCAGGCCCCCTGCGGATCGGGTCGCTCGCCGATGGTCACGTCGATCTGCTGGCGTTCGCCGTCGCGCAGGACGGTCATCTGGACGGTGTCGCCCGGTGACGTCTCGAGGACGAGGTAGGTCCCCAGGTCCTCGCCGGTGTCGACCTCCGTGCCATCGACCGACAGGATCACGTCGCCGCCGATCGGGATCTGCTGTCCGTCCTGCATCTCGGCGCCGGAGGCGCCCTGCAGCACGCCGCTGGCCGGTCCGCCGTCGGCGGTGGCGACGACCATGACGCCGCCGGTGCGGTTGAGGTCGTTCGCCTCGGCGACGGAGGGGCTGACGGGCGTCGTCCGCACGCCGAGGTAGGGGTAGGCGAACTCGCCGTCGTCGAGGAGTTCCGGGACGACCCGGTCGACGACCGACGCGGAGACGGCGAAGCCGATGTTCTCGGCGCCCTGCTGGGCGATCCCGGCGGTGTTGACGCCGACGACGGTCCCGTCACAGGCGATCAGGGGGCCGCCGGAGTTGCCGGGGCTGATCGGCGCGTCCATCTGTACGACGTTGGGGATCGAGAAGCTCCTGTCCGTCGGCAGCGTCCGGTTCGTGCCGCTGACGATGCCGTGGGTGATGGTCTCTTCGAGGCCGAGCGGGTTGCCGAGCGCGGCCACCTTCGAGCCGTGGTCGGGGTCGCTGGAGGCGACCGACAGTCCCTCCACGTAGTCGGGCGCGTCGGAGACGTTCACGACGGCGAGGTCGGCGTAGGTGCTCCGCCCGACGACCGTGCCGGTCCGGTACTCGCCGTCCTCGAACTGGATCTCGACGGTGTCCGCACCGCTCACCACGTGCGCGTTCGTGACGACGTGGGCGCTCCCGTTAGAACTCGCGCCGTCGGTGGCGGTCGCGTTCGCTCCGCCACCGTCACCGACCTGATAGACGAAGCCGGACCCCTGTCCGGATCCGGTCCGGACCGAGACCACCGAGCCGATGGTCTCGTCGAACAGCGACTCGTAGTCACAGCCCGACTGTTGCTGGGCGGCCTGTCCCGGGTTCGACTGGGCAGCCAGATCGCCGGTTGGCGCACCGAGCGCCATCACGGCACCGGCGCTGGTTACCGTGAGCAATGCGGTCAAAACCACTGCAACAGTTGTCCGTTGCATCAAATCGGGCTTGCCGCGTCCGACGGAAGACCCCCGTAATCGTTTCGTCGGGTTGCCGAGGTCAAACGTCGGCCCGACTTCGTTCAGCATCGGCTACCGACGCTGATAGCCTGACTGAACGCGATAAGTCTGGCGTACTCCCGGGAAGGCGCGGTGACGGCGATACCGTAGCCTATTCAAACGTATCGGTCGAACCGATTCGTGCGTGCGAGGGTAGCCAAGCCTGGAAACGGCGGCGGACTCAAGATCCGCTCCCGTAGGGGTCCAAGGGTTCAAATCCCTTCCCTCGCACTGCACGGACCCACGCGGTCCCTCGCCAGTGCGGAAGACTGTGCGAGGCCGACCGAGTCGGCCTCGATGCGAACGGGGCGGTCCCGCCCCGTGCGCGGAGCGGTCTTCCCTCGCAAACTTCTACGGCACGACTCGCCCAGGTATTCGACCGTCCAGAAATTTCCGGGTCGGGGGCAAGTTTATTGGAATCAAGTCCGAACCGTGATGTATGGCAACGGATAACACGGCCAACAACCCACTGGACGTGCCACCGCTGGAACACACCGCCTTCTTCGACATCGACACTAAAGACGGGTACGTCCACATCGACCAGTCGTGGGGCGACCAGACGCTCTACACGCCGGAGGAAGCCCGCGACATCGCCGAGTCTATCCTGGAGATGGCCGACGAGGCGCAGAAGACGGAGTAACTGGCTCGAACCGGACGTCCGCACCCAGCAGTACGCGGATCGACCGCTCGGCCCCCTAACGGAGAGCGACGCAGCCACGTTCGTCTCTTCCGGACTCTCTTTCGCTCCCGTCTGGAGAACGGCAGCCGTCTCCGCGCGGTCAGTCGGTATCGCCCTGTACCGCCTTCGCCGCCGTCAGCACGGGATCCCAGCCCGGGCCGAACGGCGGCGAGTAGCCGAGGTCGAGGTCGGCGACCTCGCCGACGGTCATCCCCGCGTGCAGCGCCGTCGCGACCGAGTTGACGCGGTGGGCACACCCCTCCTCGCCGACCAACCCGGCGCCGAGGAGACGGCCCGTCTCCCGGTCAGCGGCCATCTCGACGGTGATCCGCGACCACCCGGGGTAGTAGTGCGCTCGCGAGATCGTCGTGATCGTCTCGACGACCGGGTCGAACCCCGCCTCGCGGGCCAGGTCCGGGTCGAGAACCCCCGAAGCGGCCACCTCCAGGTCGAATATCTTCATCGTGACCGTGCCGACGACCGGGCCCTGTGGGGTCGGCGTACCGATGACCGTCGAGCCGACCGCCCGACCTCCGCGGTTCGCCGCGAGGCCGAGCGGTAGATGGACCGGCCGGTCGAGGACGAGGTGGTGCTTCTCGGCGCAGTCGCCGGCGGCGTACACGTTTTCGGCGCTCGTCCGGCCGTACTCGTCGACAGCGACGGCGCCGGTGGATCCGAGGTCGATACCCCCATTCGCGGCGAGTTCGACGTTCGGCTGGACGCCCTCGTCGAGCAGCACGGCGTCTGCGTCCACGCGGCCCCGGACAGTCTCGACCGCCGTCACGCGATCGCCCTCGCCGACGAATCGTTCGACCGGTGCGTCGAGATGCAGTGTGACACCCTGCTCGCGGAGGTGTTTCTCGACGAGGCCCGCGGCGGCGGCGCCGAACGACGGCAGTGTGAGCGGCCCCGTCTCGAAGACGTGTTCGCCGTCGTCGACGAGGTGGACGTCGAGCCCTCGGGCGGCGAACGCTTCGCCGAGTTCGAGGCCGATCTTGTTCGCACCGACGACTGCGACCCGCTCGACCGCCTCGTGGAGGTGGTCGCGGAACTCCTCGGCTTCCGGGATCGCAGCGTCGGGATGGTGGGCTTCTCCCGGCGTCAGGTACTCGCGGAGCGCACGGCCTTCTTCGAGGCTCCGGATCGTGAACACGCCACCGAGGTCCGCGCCCGGGACGTCGACGTCGGCGCCCGCGCCGCCCGTCGCCAGCAGGAGATCCCGGTATTCCAGTTCGTACCGCCCGTCCTCGCCGTCGACGGTCACGGTTCGGTCCGCGGGGTCGACGGCGACCGCCTCGTGGCGCCGTCGGAGGTCGATGCCGTACTTCCCGACGAGTTTCTCCGGGTCGGTCACGACCAGGTCCCCGACGTCCGGAATCTCGCCTTTCACGTAGTAGGGGATGCCGCAGGCGCCGTAGGACACCCACTCGCCCCGTTCGAGGACGACCACCTCCCGGTCGGGGTCCGCCCGACGAGCTTTCGCCGCGGCGCTGAGCCCGGCCGCGTCTCCACCGACGACGACGAAGCGATCGCTCATACGCGGGATACGCCCGACGGCAAGTTGTAGGACCCGATCTCCGGGGGTAACTGGTAACAGAGTGGGGTCTTCGGGGGACGAACGGACCGCATCCACAGCGGCTTTTTGCGCGGCGCTCGGAGGGCGAACCGTGACTGACGCACATCGGCGAGTGGCGGTGGCCGAGCGCGCGGCGAGAGCGGGCGGCGCCGTCGCGCGCCAGGCCTTCCGCGGGGAGTTCGACGTCGAGACGAAAGCCGACAAGAACGATCTGGTGACCGATGCCGACGAGGACGCCCAGCGGCAGGTCGTCGCGACGATCCGCGGCGAGTTCCCGAACGACGCCATCGTCGGGGAGGAAGACGCCGCGCCGCTCGGGTCGCCGGGCGAGGACGTCGAGATCCGCTCGACGGTGCCCGAGACCGGGGACGCGTGGGTCGTCGACCCGATCGACGGGACCGCCAACTTCGCGCGGGGGAACCGCTCGTGGGCGACGGCGGTCTCGGCGGTGACAGACGGCGAGATCGTCGCGGCTGCGACGTATCTGCCGGCGACCGAGGACATGTACGCCGCGGCGGGGACCGGGACGCGCAACGGGAACGCGCTGGCGGTCAGCGGCCGGACCGACCCGGAGACGTTCGCGGCGGCGTCGGTCGGCCGATTCCAGCGTGGGGAGGGCGCGGGGCTCGGCGCCATCGCGGAGGCGACCGTCGACCGACTGGGTGACTTCCGCCGGTTCGGGAGCATGCAGTCGACGCTGGCGTTCCTGGCCGGTGGCGAACTCGACGCGGCGTTCTCGACGTACACGCCCGACCCGTGGGACTCGCTCGCAGGGATCCACCTCGTCCGGCGCGCCGGCGGGACGGTGACCGATCTGGACGGCGAGCCGTGGACACCGGATCGAGAGGGGATCGTCGCGAGCAACGGCGAGGCCCACGAGGAAGTCTGCGAGGTCGCGCAGGCCGCGACGACGCGGTAGCTCCCGGTGAGGCTCTCCCACGGATCAGACAGCTACCCGAGCCGGCCGGGACCGGAAGGCTAAACAGCCAGACGTGAGGGACTGTGGGCATGGAAAGCGAGCAGACGCTGTCCGAGCGGGGCTGGCTCGCGACGTTCGTCGCAGCGCTGGTCGCGCTGGTCGGCGGGTCTATCGTCGCCACCGAGCGGGTCTACGACCGGTTCGTCTGGCAGTACTTCTGGGGCCCGATCTACTCGGACGCCAACAACGCCCGCTGTGCGGTCAAGACCGGCGACGGCGTCGAGCTGCTCGGCACCGTCGCGGACTGCCGGGCCGCCGAAGCCACCGGCGTCGTCGCCGAAACCGGCTACAGCACCGTCTCGACGGTCGGCTACATGATCGTGCTGATCTTCATGATCGCCGGGGTCTACTTCCTGCTCGACCGGCTGGACGTCGGCGAGGACAGGCGACTCTTTCTCTCGCTGGTCCCGTTCATGCTGTTCGGCGGGGCGGTTCGGGTCGTCGAGGACGTGACCGACGCGGCCGTCGGCGCCGGCGTCGAACCGATCATCAGTTACCCGCTGAACGTGCTGTTCATCAGCCCTATCATCTACGTGACGGTGTTCGTGATCACGCTAGGCGCGCTGCTCGTGAGCCTGCGGCTCGAATCGAGCGGGATCGCACACAACCGCTACAGAGCGATGGCCGGCATCGGGCTGGGCGTCCTCGTACTCACGCTCGCGTACCTGTTTTTCGTCGCGGCGACCAGGGAGTACGCGGCGTTCTACCCGCAGATCCTCGTGGTCGACCTCGGACTCGCCTCGGTGCTCGCGTACGGGATCTACGTCGCCGCCGACCGCTACGAACCGGCGATAAACATGGGAACGGGCGTCGTCGGACTCGGGATCCTCTGGGCGCACGCGGTCGACGGCGTCGCGAACGTGGTCGCGGCCGACTGGCTCCCGGAACTCGGCCACCCCATCGACGCCTACGGCGCGAAACACGTCGCCAACCGCGCTATCATCGGCATCACGGAGTCGATCCAGCCCGATTCGCTCTCGGCCGTGATCGGCACCTCGTGGCCGTTCCTGTTCGTCAAACTCGCCGTCGCGCTGGGCATCGTCTGGCTCTTCGACGAGCAGATCTTCGAGGAGAGCCCGCGCTACGCCGTCCTGCTGCTCGTCGCGGCCGCAGCCGTCGGTCTCGGTCCCGGGACGCGCGACATGCTCCGCGTCACGCTCGCCATCTGAGCGGGCGTCGAACCCCCAGCGCGGAGAGGACGAGAACCGGCGACCGGTCGCGAGTCTACGGAACGCGAAATCAGCGAGGATACAGCCGTCAGACCTGTTCGAGCGCCGCTTCGGGATAGTAGCGGCTCCCGCAGGTCGGACACTCGGCGACGGTCAACTCGTCGCCCGTCGACGGTGACGTGACGACGGTCCGCACCAGTTGCTGATCGCAGTCTGCACACGGGAGGTCGAACTCGGATACCATGATGCGCTCCTCTGCGGAACTACCTCGGGCGTCCAGAAGCGACGCCGTGTTCCGTGTGATACGTCTGCACACCACCGCATAAACCCTCGTATTAGTCGGTTTCGTTGCATATTCCGCGTCGTCCGGGGATCGAGAAAACCGACCGCCGACCGAGTCAGTGGGGCGCACCGAATATCGACAGCGCGATACCAGTTATTATTCGTTGAGGGGACCATCCCCAGACGATGTCTCACCGGATCGCCTGGGTGCTGGCGTTCGCAACTGCTGTCGGCTTCCTTGGATGGATTACCGCCGCAGTCCGCCGTGACCGCCTCCGGTCGGCATTCCTGGGCAGGGGGCGAGGCTCCCTCGTCGGTGGGATCGCCGTCGGTGCTGCGCTCGCGCTCCCGACCGCGCTTCTCCTCACCGGGTTGCCGGTCTCCGTGAACCTGCCCGCGACCGGTGGATTCCTCGCGATCGTTGTGGCTTGCTTCGCCGTGCTCGACAGGGGATATGTGTCGACTTTAGTCGCGATCGCTATTCCGGTCGCCCTGTTGCGGTTTGCGTCGCTCGGCTGTGACACGCCGACCGGGGTGGCAGCCACCTGTGTCCCACCGTCGCCGGAAGTAGCGGCGGCCCAAGCCGCCGCAGGCGCCCTGGCCGTCAGCGCCCTGGGCTATCTCGTCGGGCGCGGGGTGCTCGCTGTGCGGCAATTGCTCGCCTCCAAGCCGCCTGCGGCGTAACTGTCGCCTCGCTTCGTGAGTCGGAACCCTACCGATCCAGTCTGAACCCGGACCGATTGTCAGGGATAGGGGTGGTGGTCGCGGTCGAGTGCTGGTTCGAAGCCCATGTCCGCCGGAACGGTCCGGGCGCGTTCGCCGAAGTAGGGATCGCCGAAGAACAGCGGTTGAGACTCGGGAACGACCACGCGGACCGCTTCGAACCCGATTTTCTGGACGTCGCGCGTCGTCGTCCGCGCGCCGTAGACGGACATCCCGGCCGCGACGACGCGGTCGAGGACGGCATCGAGGTGGTCGCCGCCCTCCGGGACCTGATCCGGGCCCACCGAGTCGGCGGGCACGCTCGTTTCGGGTCTGACGAACTCGTCGGCGACCGGCGGTCGATCGGCGTACCGGCCGATGGCACCGCTGGCGTCCATCGCTCCCTCGCGGCCCATGCCGTCGAGTTCGACCCAGTTCTGGACGGCCTCGGCGAGGGCGTTTCTCGCGGCGCGGCCCGCGTCGAGGTGCGCGGCGGTGCCGAAGGCGAGTTCCGGCCACTCGTCGCGAGTCACTGCGACGGCGACGACCGGGACGTCGACGTCCTGCGTGAGGAGCAGCGCGGTCGCGTCGAGCCCCTCGGCACCGGCGCGGGCGGCCAGTCGCTCGTAGCCCTCGTCGTCCACGTCGAGGCCGAGCGGGTCGAACGTCGAGTACCAGGCGATGGTCGTCGCGTCGCGCTCGATTACCTCGTAGAGGCCCGACAGCAGCGCCTCCACCGAGGAGTTGCCGAGTCCGAGTCCCGTGGTGATCGCCGGTCGGATCGTCCGCTCTGGGGGAGGGTAGTGGACGAGTTCGGCGGGGAGCGACACCGGCTGTTCGGTCACGAGGTCGGTCCCGCGGACCCACGGCCGCTCGGCGCGGTCGCCGCCGGCGTCGACGCCGTCCTCGCCGCTTTCGGTCCAGCCGTCGGGACGGACGAACGACGACGGTTCGATGGCGTCGGCGAGATCAGTCGCGGCGGCGCGTTTGAACTCCGCGGTGCGGTAGACGCCCGCGCAGTAGCGCTCGTAGGCCTCGCCGAGGGCCTTCATGAACGCGGCGTCCCAGCCGGGGTCGACGCCGGCGGCCTGCCGGGACGCCGTCGCGTCCGCGAACGCGCTCGTGTCGCAGATCTGCGCGAGGTAGTAGGGCGCGGGGTACGACTCCGCCTCGCCGACCTGCTGGACGACGCCGACCCGGTCGTCGAGGCCCTGCTCGGCGCGAGTGAGCGCGCGCTCCACGTCGCGGTCCAGATAGCCCCTGTCGAGTACGCGGTCGCGGCCCTCGCCGCAGGCACAGTCCGGGACCGGCAGGAACGCCCGTTCGGCGTGGGGGAGTTCGACGACGGTCCCGAGCGGGTCCGACTCGGCGGGATCGAGGAACTGGACGGCGCGCCGGCCGGCGATGGCACCGGCAAATCGCGCGGTCGAATCGGACGGGGCGGCCGTCGGCTCGGCGTCGGCCTCGACGTTCGATTCGACGCGGGCGGAGAGACACCGGTAGCAGGCCCCCTCGGGATCGAAGCCGGCGACCGAAGCGTCCACCACGGGGACGCTCCCGACGGCGCCGAGTTCGACCGCGAACCACGGGACCCCGGCGTCGCGCGCGCGGTCGTTCGCTCGCTCGAACGTCGTCGCGCCGGCCTGATCGACGACGACGGCGAGGCGGGTCCCCGGGTCGAGGTCGTCGACACCGGCGCGCTCGACGGATTCGTTCGCGTCGCCCAGCGCCGCCTCGACGGCCGCGGCGGCCGGTCCCGATCCGACGACTCGGACTGTCATGCGTGCCGTGAGGGCGCGACGGGTAGAAAAGCCCGGTGGGTCATTCCGCGAGTCGCTCCTGGGCGAGCGCGGCTAGCTCGGGGAAGTCGGCTTCGGCGATCTCGTCGTCGCCGGGCCGGAGGCGCAGGCGCGGCCGTCCGACGTCGATCGGGACCTTCTCCGTCTTCACGAGGCCGCTGTCTTCGAGGCGCGTTTTCATCCGCGAGAAGGTGGCCTTGCTGGCGAGACCGACGTCCTCGCCCCACTTGCTCATGTCGTAGAGCAACTGGCCGTTGCGGGCGGCGACGAGCAGGGCGATCGCGACCTCGTCCAGCCCCTCGCCGTCGCCCTTCGCGACCGACAGGGAGCCGAGCAGCCCGTCGAAGTCCTCGGCGGTGTCGGTCCCGATGTCCGCCGCCAGCGTCTCGCGGACGCGCGACAGCGGCGGCGTCCGCAGCGAGAACGGCTCGGCCTCGTCCCACTCGGCGGCGTAGCGGTCGCGCATCGCGTCGACGAACGCCTCGTCGGTCGCGGTCAGCCCGCCGACCTGATCGCCGGCCGAGACGAGCGAGACGACGGACGATTCGGTGACGAGCAGCGAGGCCGCCGGCGTCTCGTCGAGGACGCGGAGCCCGAGCGTGTCCGCGTCCACGAGGTCGGCGGCGTGGCCGGCGACGATGAAGTCTGCCATCACGTCCTTGATGGGGTCGCCCGGCGCGAGCAACCGGACCGTCGGAGGGTCTTCGACGTCGTGCAGTCGGAATATCAGCTCGGTGAGAGTCTCCCGTGTCGGATTGACCGCGTATACGAGGCCGCTACTGTCCCGAAAGACGCCAGCGAGAACGGCGCCGACGTCGTCGGCCAGAAAGTTCGAACTCATCTGATAGGCCCGGTATTTCGGATTATCACACTTAATTTTACCGCCCGTGATCGGTGAATCGACCCGACCCCATCGCGAGAGGATTCAGGCGGTCGCTGGGGTATCAGCGGGGGGAAGCCGCCTCGAGCGCTGTCGGCCGGGGCGCTCTCGAGCGCTCGCCGAAAAGGTAGATTATTGACGGGCGGCCGCCGAGAATCCACTACACCATGAACTACGATACCGTCCGGGAAGTGGACCCGGAGATCGCCGACGCGCTCGAGGCCGAGGTCGAGCGCCAGGGCGACACGCTGGCGATGATCGCCAGCGAGAATCACGTGAGCGAGGCAGTGCTGGAGGCGCAGAGTTCGGTCCTGACGAACAAGTACGCCGAGGGCTATCCCGGCTCGCGCTACTACGGCGGCTGCGAGCACGCCGACACGGTCGAGCAGCTGGCCATCGACCGCGCGAAGGAGCTGTGGGGCGCCGAGTACGTCAACGTCCAGCCCCACTCGGGCTCGCAGGCCAACATGGCCGTCTACACCGCGATGCTGGAGCCCGGCGACAAGATCCTCTCGCTGGACCTGACCCACGGCGGTCACCTCAGCCACGGCCACCCGAAGAACTTCGCCGGGCAGGTCTACGAGGTCGAGAACTACGAGGTCGACGAAGAGACGGGGCGGATCGACTTCGACGAGGTCCGCGCCCACGCCGAGGAGTTCGACCCCGACATGATCGTCTCGGGCTTCTCCGCGTACCCGCGCGAGGTCCAGTGGGACGAGTTCCAGGCCATCGCCGACGACGTCGACGCCTACCACATGGCCGACATCGCCCACATCACGGGCCTCGTCGCCGCCGGGGTCCACGACTCGCCGGTCGGCGTCGCCGACTTCGTGACGGGCTCGACGCACAAAACGATCCGCGCCGGCCGCGGCGGCATCATCATGGCCGACGAGGAGTACGGCGACGCCATCGACTCGGCGATCATCCCCGGGACTCAGGGCGGCCCGCTCATGCACAACATCGCCGGCAAGGCGGTCGGCTTCCAGGAGGCCCTGCAGCCGCACTTCGAGGAGTACGCCGAGCAGACCGTCAAGAACGCCGAGGCGCTGGCCGACCACCTGCAGGAGCACGGCTTCTCGCTCGTTTCGGGAGGGACCGACAACCACCTCGTGCTCGTCGACCTGCGCGACTCCCATCCCGACGTGACGGGCAAGGAAGCCGAAGAAGCGCTCGAAGACGTGGGGATCGTCCTCAACGCCAACACCGTCCCCGGCGAGACGCGCTCGCCGTTCGTGGCCTCGGGCATCCGCGCCGGCACCCCCGCGCTGACGACCCGCGGGTTCGACGAGGACGCCTGCGAGACCGTCGGCCACTGCATCGCCGAGGTCATCGACAACCCCGACGACGAGGACGTCAAGGCCGAGGTGGCCGAGATCGTGCAGGGGCTCACCGAGGAGTACCCGCTCTACGACGACGACAGCGAAGGCCTCGTCTTCGAGTAAGCGCCGCGAGTTCCGGTTCCGCGCCGACTCCGGTTTCGGACCGGGTTCGTTCTCGCGCCGACTCCGTTTTCGGACGAATCGCGTTCGTGCCGACTCCGTGCCCGTCGTGACCGCTATCTGGACTTCTTCGACCGGACCGCCTCGCTCTCGGGGACGGTCTCGCCGTCGATCCGGATCTCGCCGGCGCCGTCGACGGTGACCGTGTGGTCGGGGATCTCGAACGTGAGTTTCCAGTCCTCTGTGTCCGCTTCGACCAGCTCGCGGATGGCGTCAGTTGCGACGTAGTCGTGAAGCGAGTAGTCGAGGTCGTGGGCTTCGATCCCCTCTACGGCGGCGATCGCTCCGACGAGATCCAGCGTGACGTCGTCGAACGCAGTCACGATTGCCTCGCGTGTTCTTCGAGTCGCTGACACTCCTGGACGAGCTGCGGCGGGATCTCGCCGGCGTACGACTGCAGCGCTTCGAATACCGTTGCGACTTCCTCGAAGGCGGGGCCGCGCTTGACGGCGAGCGGTTCGCGCTCCCACTCGACGAATCCGGGTTCGGCGAGCACCGGCAGGTGCGTGTGCACGAGGTCGACGGCCAGCTTCTCCGGATCGCGGAGCTGGTACGGCGGGTTCGCCGCTTCGGGCAGCGAGAGCTGGCGCTCGGGCGGCGCCTCCATGAGCGCGACGACGATCTGCCTGCGTGGTTCCGCCATAAGCGCGTGGAACACCCGGTTCCAGCGCTCGATCATGGCTGACGCCCGACGGTCTCTGTCAGTCGGCATATCGTGTGGCAGGGTCTCAGGTAGCATAGCGTTTCCGCGCCGCGAGGGTGCGGCCGTGAACCCGGATACCCGGCCCGGGACGCGTTTTTGACGGACAGATGGAATCTTCCGCGTTCCTGATTCCTCGCTGGCGACCGACGAACGGGCGTCCGAGGCCACGGGGATCGCCGTCCGTAGGGAGCGAGGCGCCACCACCGGAGGCCTGCCGTAGACGGGCCGTTTATGCCGGCTCGTTCCCGAGTGGCGGGTATGACCGACCTCGACGACGTCGACCGGGCGATTCTCAACGCCTACCAGGGCGGGTTCCCGGTCGTCGCGGACCCGTACGAACCGGCGGCCGCGGCCCTCCGGGACCACGGCGTGGACGTGACCGCCGACGAACTACACGAGCGACTCGCTGCACTCGACGAGGAGAGCGTGCTCACGCGGTTCGGCGCGCTGATCAACGCCGAGGCCATCGGCGGCACGGCGACGCTCGTCGCGATGCACGCGCCGGAGGAGCGCTTCGACGAGGTGGCCGAGCAGGTCAACGCCCACACCGAAGTCGCACACAACTACGAGCGCGAACACCCCCACCTCAACATGTGGTTCGTCGTCTCGGTGGCCGACGAGGACCGCGTCGAGGAGGTGCTCGGCGAGATCGAGGAGGAGACCGGTCAGGAGACATACAATCTCCCGAAACAGCGGGAGTTCCACGTCGGCGCGAAGTTCCCCGTCGAGGGACCGCTCGAAGACGTCGACGGCGGGATCGACCGCTCCGACCTGGGGCCGGACGTCGAGCCGGAGAAACGGGACGGCCTGACCGCGCGGGAACGCGATCTCGTCGTGGAGATACAGGGTGGTCTTCCCACCACACGGACCCCCTACCGCGACGTGGCCGACGCGCTCGACGAAGATATCGAGTGGGTTCTGGAGACGATCAAGCGCTTCGACGCGGAAGGGAAGGTCCGTCGCGTTGGCGTCATCCCGAACCACTACTCGCTGGGCTACTCGGAGAACGGGATGACCGTTTGGAACGTCCCCGACGAGGTCGTCGACGAGGTCGGCCCAGAGATCGCCGCGTTCGACTTCGTGACCCACTGCTACCGCCGGCCCCGCCACGAAGGCGTCTGGCCGTACAACTTCTTCGCGATGACCCACGGCCGCAGCGAGGAGGAGAGCGAGGCCCGCGTCGAGCAGGTCCGCGAGAAGATGGCCGAGTACTGGGACGTCACCGACGACGACTGGGACACGCTGTTCTCGACGGGCATCCTCAAGAAGACGGGCATCCGCATCGAGGAGCGCGCGGACGCGAACGTCAGTTCCTGACTCGGCTTATCTTCAGGCCATCCGCTCGCTGCCGTACTCGTGGGGACATATCCAGAAGAACGCTTACCTGGGGGTAAGACGATGCTCAAGGTATGATCCCCCTGCTCCACGACTTCGAGGGCGAGACGGTCCTCGTGTTCGGGGGCGGACGCGTCGGCGCCCGGAAGGCCCGACGCTTCGCCCGGGAGGCCCGCGTCGTCGTGGTGAGCCCCGAGTTCGCCGACGCCGAGTTCGGCGACGCTGAACTGGTCCGGGAGGCCCCCGGACCGGACGACGCCGCCGACTGGTTCGACCGGACCGACCCGGCGCTCGCGGTCGCGGCGACGAGCGACGCCGACCTGAACGAACGCGTCGAGGAAATCGCTCGCGAGCGGGGCGTCCTCGTGAACCGGGCCGACCAGCACGGCGAGTGGGACCCGGGCAGCGTCGTCGTGCCGGCGACGGTCCGCGACGATCCCGTGGTAGCCGCCGTCGCAACGGGCGGTGCGAGTCCCGCGTTGAGCCGCCACCTTCGCCAGCGGATCGAGTCGGAGATCACCGACGCGGGCGCGATGGCGGAGTTGACGGGTGAGATCCGCGAAGCCCTCCAGCGGGAGGGCGTGGATCCGGACGTCCGCCGGGACGCCGTGCGGGCGGTTGTCAGGTCGGACGCAGTTTGGAAGGCTTTAGATAGTGGGATACCCAACGCTCGACAAGTGGCAGCGGACGTAATCGCGGACGTGACGGGTGAGACAGCGTGACGGTCGGAACCGGCGTCATCTCCGGCGCGAGCGTCGACATCGGCCGCGCGACGGTCGACGAGCTCGAGACCGCGACCGTCGACGGCCAGCGGGAGGCCGTCGAGCGCCTGCTCTCGGTCCCGGGGGTCGAGGAGGCGTACGTCCTCCAGACCTGCAACCGGGTCGAGGCATACGTCGTCACGAGCGACGAACCGGAGGGGCGCGCCGCGCTCGACGCCTTCTTCGACCCCGTCCCGGACGACGTGATTACCGAATTCGAACACGAGGAGAGCCTGCGGCACCTGATGCGCGTCGCCGCCGGGCTCGAATCCATCGTCGTCGGCGAGGACCAGATCCTCGGCCAGGTCGGCGACGCCTACGAGGACGCCCTCGCCGCGGGCGGCATCGGGCGAATTCTCGAAGCCGGCGTGACGAAGGCCGTCCACGTCGGCGAGCGCGCCCGGACCGAGACGGCCATCAACGAGGGGTCGGTCTCGATCGCCAGCGCCGCGGTCAAACTGGTCGACGAGGAGGTCGGCGTCGACGGTGAGGACGCGCTCGTCGTCGGCGCCGGCGAGATGGGGCGGCTCGCCGCTCAGTCGCTCGCCTCCCACGTCGACCACATCTACCTCGCCAACCGGACGGTCGAACGCGCCGAGCACCTCGCCGACACCGTCGACGCGGAGGCGACCGTCGTCGGGATGGACGAGGTGACCGACGCCGTCGCGGAGGCGGCCGTCGTCGTCACGGCGACCGGCAGCCCGGACTACGTCTTCGAGAGGTCCACCGTCGCCGACGCCGGCGAGACGTTCGTCGTCGACATCGCCCAGCCCCGCGACGTGCCGCCCGCGGTGACCGAACTCCCGGACGTGACCGTCCGCGACCTCGACGCGCTGCAGACGGTCACCGACGAGAACCGCGCCCAGCGCGCGGAGGCGGCTACGATCGTCGATGAGATGATCGACGTCGAGTTCGACAACCTGCTCGCCCAGTACAAGCGAAAGCGGGCCGACCGCGTCATCTCCGCGATGTACGAGAGCGCCGAGCGCGTCAAGGCCCAGGAGGTCGAGCGCGCCGTCAGCGAGGGCGATTTCGACGACGACCAGCGCGAGGTCATCGAGGCGATGGCCGACGCCGTCGTCAACCAGCTGCTCGCCGCGCCGACCAAGAGCCTGCGCGACGCCGCCGAGGAAGACGACTGGTCGACCATCAACACCGCGCTCCAGCTGTTCGACCCCGAGTTCGGCGGCGAGAGCGAGGAGGAGGTCTCGGACGAGGAAATCCCCGAACACATCCGCGACCAGATGCCCGACGCCGTCTTCGACCAGCTGAGCGACGACTAGCAGCAGTCTGATTTGAAACTGAGTCTGTCTGCGAGTGACGGTTCACGACTTGAGTGATTGCAGACTCGAACGTGACCACGAACGGCGTGAAAGCCCCGACGCGTTCGGCTCGGGGGTCTCGCTGTGCTCCTCGGTCGTTACACTCCCTGCGGTGCTTACGTCGCCCGCCTTCGCCGAACGCGTCGCCCCTTTCATTCTCACCCGTTTCTGCTGGTCACCAGTCTGTGCGTGCGGGGGCTTTCACGCTGTTCGCTGTTCCAGTTCGAGTAGCGGCCGTCTCTGTCGCAAGGAGCGTACTCGCTCCAACACATCGGCCGAACTTTCATGCGGGTACCGCTCCACCGTCCGATCATGGCACACCTGCTTTCAGACGAGGAGATCGAGGAGCGACTACCCGGAGAGTGGGAGCGCGACGGCGACGAGATCGTCCGGACCTACGAGTTCGACGCGTACCTCGACGGCGTCGGCTTCGCGGCCGGCGCGGGCGGGGTCGCGCAGGATGCCTTCCACCACCCCGAGATGACCATCGGCTGGCGCGAGGTCGAGGTCCGGCTGACGACCCACGACGAGGGCGGTATCACGGACAAGGACATCGAACTCGCCGAGCGGTTCGACGACCTGCGGTAGATGGCGCCGGGTGCCGACGAGGGGCAGAGCGGCGACGGATCCGCCGCGGGCGACGCGAACGCGGCGTACGTGTTCCGAGTGACGGTTCGGCTCGACCCCGACGTCGAGGGGGTCTGGGCGACGCCGGACACCGTCGAGACGACGGTCTTCCGCCGGGCGGACCCACCGGGCCAGCCCGGGTGGCTGTACTTCCGGGACAACCTGTGGCGCGGGGAGTGCGGCGACGAGGCGTACATGCGCGAGGTCACCGAGGACGCGCTGGGCACGGCGGTCGCGAGCGTCTCCTTCAGCGAACTCCGGACGACGCAGGGGTATCTCGACGACCTCCGCGAGGCGATCGCCGAAAACCTGGACCTGTTCAACGCGTCGACCGTGGACGAAGTGCTGTCGAAATACCTCGGAAGCTCGATCCACGTGACCGACGAGGTGTAGGGCGGCGTTCGACGCTTTCGTCGGCAGTTCGACTCAGACCAGTCCGAACATCTGCGCGAGGAACCCGACGTAGGTTCCGATAGCGTTCAGCACCGCGATCACGCCGGGGAGCGCAATGCAGAGCAGGGCCTGCCGCTGAGTGAGGTCGCGACCGTACTCGGCGGCCAGCGTCCACAGGTAGACGACCCAGAGGCTGAACAGCGGCCGGACGAAGTCGACGCCCACCCGGGCCGGATGGTCCACGACGCTCGATCGAACCCACTGGCTGAGCGCGGCCTCGGACGCGAACGCGGGCGCGTCGAGGAAGATCGCGGTCATCGCGACCGCCGACGCGGCCGCCGGGATCAGCGTGGGCGCGAGCGCCCATCCGACGAACGCGAGTACGCGCCGGAAGGGACCCTCGCCGTCGAAGACCAGAGAGACGAGGTAGATCACCGCGGCGACCGCGAGCCAGATCGCGAAGTACGCAACGCCGTTGACCCACAGCACGAGGACGAACGACCCCGGCGCGCTGACCCGCTCACTCGCGGTGGCGTAGACGAGCGTGCCCAGATCGATCTCGGTCAGCAGGTGACCGAAGGTCCGGAGGAGCAGCACCGTCGGGGCGATCACGAGGAGGGCGTGCGCGGCGACGACGAGCGCGGGGCCGACGAGCGAGGGATCTCCCTGCCGCCGTTCGAAGAACGTCCGCGGGTCGGTGACCAGCGTCGACAGGCCCATGGTGTCCGCACGCTGGACCGTCCGTGTCATAAATTTGCCCGGTCCCGACCGTCGGATCGCGGCGAACGAGCGAGAGACGGCCGGATATCCTCTCGACGAACGGGCGACGGCGCGGTGGTGCTCGCCAGAAGGTACTTACAGCGCAGACTCCTACAGTATCGATCCAATGGCCGGCGACGCGTACGATTTCTGGCTGTTCGACCTCGACGGGACGGTCGTCGACGTCGACCCCGACTACCCCCGAAAAGTGATCGGCGAAGTGGGGGACAGACTCGGGTGCTCGTTCACCGACCGGGAGGCCGACCTGATCTGGTACGGCGTCGGTGGCGCGCGAGGCGGCGTCTTCTCGCAACGCGACGTCGACCCCGACGAGTTCTGGGAGACGTTCCACGAGGTCGAAGACCCCGTGGCCCGCGCCGAGTCGTCGTTCATCTACGAGGACGCCGCGGCGTTCATCAGCGAACTCGACCGACCGACGGGCGTCGTCACCCACTGCCAGTCGTACCTGACCGAGCCGCTGCTCGAACACCACGACATCGCCGACTGGTTCGACGCCGTCGTCTGCTGCGACGACGACATCGGCTGGAAGCCCGACCCGAAGCCGGTCGAACTGGCGATGAACCGCCTCGGCGTGGGGTACAACGGCCACGAGGGCGCCCTCGTCGGCGACGACCCCGACGATACCGGCGCCGCGTGGAACGCCGGCATCGACGCGATCCACGTCAACCGGGTCGACGCGGTCGACCGCGGCCAGTGCGTCCTCGGCGACGTCCGTATCGACGGCCTCGACGACCTCACGTCGCTGGACGCCTGACGGCTACGCCGCCTCGAACCCGTCGAGCGCCGAGACGACGTCCTCACCGTCGTCGAGAACCTCCCGCAGTCGCTGCACACTGGTCTTCTCCATCCGGTCGGGGTTCGCGAGCACGCGAACCGACTGCGTGCCCACGGGGACGAACCCGAGTCCGAGTTTCGACGCCGTCGATCGCAGCCCGAGACCGGCGTCGGCGTCGCCTGCTGCGACCGACCGTGCGGGACTCTCGAAGGCTCGCGCGGCCAAGTCGAACCCGGAGACGGCGTCGGTGACGTCGCGGCGGTCGACGCCGCGGTCGTCGGCCAGGTCGGCCAGCGACTCGGAGAGGCTGGTGCGGAGGCCGGACTCGGTCCCGCGGTTGACGAACGAGAGGTCGCGGTCGACGAGGTCGGCGAGCCCGTCGATCCCTTCGGGGTTTCCGTCGGGGACGACGAGTCCCCACTCGCGCGTCCAGCCGCCGAGTTCGACGGCGTCGGCGACATCCTCGCGCTCGGCGTCGAACGGACCGGCGACGACGGCTACGTCGGGCAGTCCGTCCCGGAGTTCCCGCAGACCGCCGCGCGACCCGCGAGCGAGGTATCGGGGTCGGTCGACCCGGTCGAGTAGGCGCGAGAGCGCCGGATCGTCCTCGCCCACGCCGAGCAGCGTCGGCGCTCGCACGTCCGGCGAGAACAGGTCGACGGTCACCGAGTCGCCGGCGGCGAGGACGTTGGTGTCGGCGGGGACGTCGACCACGCCGTCCGCCGCGGTCAGCGTCGTCGTCGCGCCGCTCCCCTTGTCGACGGGGTAGACGAGCGTCTGGCCATCCTCGTCCTCGACTAGCCCGACCGCGAGCAGGCGGCGTCGACCCTCCTCGGAGCGCTCGGAGACGGCCATCCGCCCGTCGACGCGGGCCGTCTGCGGGTCGGGGACTCCCGCGGCCGACCGGATCGCCGGCGCGACGAACGTCCGGAAGATGGTGAGCGCGGAAACCGGATAGCCGGGGAGGCCGACGTAGGCGGCGCCCGCGTCGCTCTCGTCGGAGTCGCTCTCCGAGCCACCGATCCGGCCGACCAGCATCGGCTTGCCGGGTTTGATCGCGACGCCGTGGAGCAGGAGTTCGCCACGCTCCTCGATGACCCGGTACACCACGTCGACGGCGCTGGCGCTCGTCGACCCGGAGGTGAGCACCAGGTCGCAGTCGGCGGCGGCCTCGACCAGCGTCTCCTCCATCGCGTCCATGTCGTCGCCGACGTGGGGGTAGACGACCGGCTCGCCGCCGGCCTCCTCGACCGCGGCGGCGACGGCGTAGCTGTTCACGTCGTAGATCTGGCCGGCGCGGCTGTCCAGGTCCCCGCCCGGTCGGACGAGTTCGTCGCCGGTCGAGACGATGGCGACGCGCGGTTTCGCGCGGACCGGCACCTCCTCGACGCCGAGCGCCGAGAGCAGGCCGATCTCCCGGGGCGTAAGTCGGGTTCCCGGACCGAGCGCTCGCTCGCCGGCGGCGATGTCCGCGCCCGCGAGCATGACGTTCTCACCCGGCGCGACGGCGGTCTCGATCCGGACGGCGCGGTCCGCGTCGCCGTCGATGCTCTCAGGTCCCGCTTCCTCGGTCCGCTCGACGATCACCACGGCGTCGGCGCCCTCGGGCATGACCGCGCCCGTCGAAATCTCGGCCGCCTCGCCGGGTTCGAGCGAGACCTCCGGTGCTTCGCCGGCGTGGACGCTCCCGACGACGGGGACCGTCACGGGCGAGTCGTCCGCGCCGTAGGTGTCCGGGGCGCGGACGGCGTAGCCGTCCATCGCGGCGCGGTCGAAGCCCGGGACGTCGAGGCCGGCGTCGACCCGCTCGGCGAGGACGCGCCCGCGGGCGTCGTCGAGGGGGACCGACTCGCGCCCGGCGGTCAGGTCGAGGGAATCGACGACCTCGTGTGCCCGTTCGGGGTCGGCGAGGTCGCGGAACTCCTTGCGGTCGCTCATATCGAGGCCTCCCAGCGCTCGACGGAAACCGTTTCGCCCGCGGGCAGTCCGCCGCGATCCGAGCCAGCGGCTACCCACCCGTCGGCACGGGCGATCGTTGATAGCGGTTCGCCAGTGATCGGGCGAGCCGTCCGCGCTCCGGCGACCGCCGCACCATCGTCCTCGAACGCGACGGGGACAATCGAGGTCCGCCCGGCCGCGCTCTCGATATCGGCGGCGAGTTCCGCCTCGAGGGTCGTCGGCGCAGGTGGTTCGCGCCCGGCGAGGCGGGCGACGGCGGGGGCGACCAGTTGCGTCGTCGCGACGAACGCGGCGACGGGGTCGCCGGGGATCGACAGGACCGGTCGCTCGTCCACGACGCTCAGCGCCGTCGTCCCGCCGGGGTCGAGGCCAACGCAGTCGACTTCGACCTCCCCGAGGTCGGCGATCACGTCGACGATCCGGTCCGATTCCCCGGCCCCCGTCCCGCCGATAGTGACGAGGAGATCCCTCGTCAGGTCCCGCTGGACGGCCGCCCGGAGCGCGTGTGGGTCGGGGTCGACAGGATCGCGATAGGTCACCTTGGCGCCGAAGCGCTCGGCGAACTCCGCGACCGTCGTGCCGGTCGTCTCGACCGTCTCTCCCGGTTCCGGGTCGCCGTCCACGACCCCTCCGCCGGTCGGAACGATCCCGGCCGTGGGCCGCTGGACGACTTCGACGCGGGTGCGGCCGGCCGCGGCGCAGAGCGCTGGGTCGGACGGACGAATCCGGTGCCCTGCCGGTCGGACTGTCTCGTCGGCGGCGATGTCCGAGCCAGCACCGCGGACGCCCGTACCCGGCTCGACCGATCGAACAACGGTGAATTCGCCGTCGGATCCGCCTTCGCTCTCCGACGACCCGCTCGGCGAGCCCGAAGCGAGCCCGCCGACGCCGACGACCGCGTCGGCACCATCCGGGAGTTCGTCGCCGGCTTCGACGGCGACCCCCGTCCCTGATTCGACGGGGCCGGAGCCGGCGTCGAGGTCCACTGGCTCGTCACCGTTCGCGCCGGCAGTGTCGGCGGCGCGGAGGGCGACTCCGTCGCGGGCGGCCTGGTCGTATCCGGGGACGGCGCGGCGGGCGGTGACGGGTTCGGCGAGCGTTCGGCCGACGGCAGTGCTCACGGGCAACCGCTCGGTCCGGTCGATCGGTGCGACGACTTGCCGGAGGCGGTCGAGCGCCTCCGGGAGCGGGGGCCGGTCGGCGGCGGCCCGGCGTGGGTCGGTCATACCGGCGCTTCCGCCGCCCGGCCAATAAGCGGTGCGTCGCAGTCGTTCGCCCCGCGGCGGGTTGCGGACACCGCGGCCTTTTTCGCCGTCGCATCCTAAGCCCCGCCCATGACATCGTTGCGCGACGCGCTCCGGGACTTGCCCGACGCCGTCTTCGCCGACGTGCTGGAGAGCGACGACGCGTACCTGCTCGTGCTCGACCTGCCGGGCGCGACCGACGCGACGGTCGACGCCGCGGTCGACGGCAGCCGCCTGCGCGTCGAGGCGCGCCGTGAGAAGGACGTACCCGCCGACTTCGACTACGTCGAGGAGGAGCGCTCGCTGTTCCTCGACGTCGAGCTTCCGCTGCCCCCGGGGGTCACCGGCGCGGGCGCCTCCGGGTCCATCGACCGGGGCGTCCTCGAACTCGAACTCCCCAAGGCCGAGGCCGCGCCGGAGACGCAGATCCCCATCGACGACTGAGTTCACGTGAACATACGCGCCTACTGGCGGTTCGTCGTCGTCGCGTGGCAGTTCCTGCCGCTGGGCCTCGCGTATCTCCGCGACCGCAACCGGTTCCTCCTCTTCGGCAGCAGCCGGTCGGTCTCGCCCGACGTTCAGCGCGAGCGTGCCCGCCGGCTCCTCGATACGCTCCTGACGCTCGGGCCGACGTTCATCAAGCTCGGCCAGCTGCTGTCGACCCGTCCGGACGTGCTCCCGCCGGCGTACATCGAGGAACTCGAGGAGCTACAGGACCGCGTGCCCCCGGCCGACTGGGAGCGCGCCCGCGTCGTCCTCGAAGAGGAACTGGGCTCCATCGACCACCGGTTTGCCGAGTTCGAGACCGAGGCCATCAGCGGCGCGAGCCTCGGGCAGGTCTACCGCGCGCGGACCGAGGACGGCGAAGTCGCGGTCAAAGTCCGACGACCGGGTGTCGAGGACCTAGTCGAGGCGGACCTGCACGTGGTCAAGTGGTCGCTGCCGCTCCTGCTGTACTTCGTCGACGAGTCGCGGTCGTTCTCGCTGGAGACGCTCGCCGACGAGTTCGACCGGACGATCCGCCAGGAGATGGACTACGAGCGCGAGGCGCGGATGCTCGAGGAGATCCGCTCGAACTTCACCGGCGATCGGCGCATCCGGATCCCCGCGGTCGACGAATCCCGCTCGACCGACCGCGTGCTGACGATGGAGTACGTCCCCGGGACGAAGATCACGGACATCGAGGACCTCGACGAGCGCGGCCTCGACCGGACGGAACTCGCCCGAACCCTCCAGGAGGCGTACCTCCAGATGATCATCGAGGACGGCGTCTTCCACGCCGATCCCCACCCAGGCAACCTCGCCGTGCAGGACGACGGGACGCTCGTGTTCTACGACTTCGGGATGAGCGGCTACGTCGACCCGTTCATCCAGGACCGGATCGTCGACTTCTACGTCGCGGTCGCCGACCAGGACATCCAGGGCATCCTCGACACGCTGATCGAGATGGGGACGCTCTCGCCGGAGGCCGACCGGCAGGTGATGGCGGACGTGCTCGAACTCGCCATCGCCGACGCCCGCGGTGAGGACATCGAGCAGTACCGCGTCCAGCAGATCGTCCAGCAGGTCGAGGACACCATCTACGACTTCCCGTTCCGCCTGCCCGCGAACCTCGCGCTCGTCCTCCGCGTCGCAACCGTCGTCGAGGGAGTCTGCGTCACGCTCGACCCCGACTTCGACTTCATCGAGGTCGCGACCGACTATCTCCGCCAGCAGGGCTTCCTCGCCGACACCGCCCGCGAGTACGTCGAGGACCGCGTCGACGAGGTTCAGGAGGCGACGAAGTCGGCAATCAGGACCCCGCCGAAGGTCGAGGAGGTGCTCGATCTAGCCATCCACGAGGACCTGCAGGTCGAGGTCGACTTCCGCGATTCGCAGAACCTCCTCGGGCAGGTGACCCGCCGGCTCATCTACGGGATGGTGCTCGCGAGCGCGGTCTTCTCCTCGGCCGTGCTGTTCGCGTTCGAGCAGCTGATCGCCGCGGCGACGACCGTCGTACTGGCCGTCGTCGTCGCCGTCCTGCTGTACTACTCGTTCCGCAAGCGGCGGGGGATCCGCGCCCAGCCGCAGTTCACGCGCCAGAGCATGCGCGAGCGCGACCAAGAGCGGTGAGCGTTCGCAAGCGGTTTATACCGTGACTCGACTACCTGCAACCGAACGACGCCGACCGCTCGCGGGTCCGGCCTCGGTTCTTCTCTCCGTCCGGGAGGATCTCTCGACGAGGGCGGCCGAGACGGTGACTCGCGGCCGGTTCCGTTTGGAACGACTGCCCCGAGCCGTCCCTCCGACGGGCGTCGTCGGACGGCCGCGACGGGCGGCGACCACACAGACGCTACTACATGAATGAGTACTGACGACAGCACGAACCCGATCGAGTCGATGCGGGAGACGATAGAGGCGGAGATACCCGACGAACTGGAGATTTCGCGGGTCACCTTCGAGGGCCCGGAACTGGTCATCTACACGGAGACGCCCCGGAAGTTCGCTGAGCGCGACGGGCTGGTGCCGCGGCTGGCCAGCTCCGTCCGCAAGCGGATCACCGTCCGGCCGGCGGCGGGCACACAGGTCCGCGAGCGCGACGCCGAGGCCGAGATCCGCAACCTGATCCCCGAGGAGGCCGGCATCCAGAACCTCCGGTTCTACCCGGGAACCGGCGAGGTCGTGATCGAGGCCGAGAAGCCGGGCATGGTCATCGGCAACCGGGGGAGCACCCTCCGGGAGATCCAGCGGGAGGTCGGCTGGACCGCGGAGGTCCTGCGGACGCCGCCCATGGAGTCCTCGACCGTCGACAACGTCCGCAACTATCTCATCCAGGAACGCGAGGAGCGCCGCGAGTTCCTCGAACGCGTCGGCGAGCGGATCCACCGCGAACAGCGCGAGGAGACCGACTGGGTCCGCGTGACGACGCTGGGCTGCTGCCGCGAGGTCGGCCGCGCGAGCTTCATCCTCTCGACGCCCGAGACCCGGATCCTGATCGACTGCGGCGACAAACCCGGCGCGGAGGGAGAAGTCCCCTACCTGCAGGTCCCCGAGGCGAACCCCATCCCCGACCTCGACGCGGTCGTGCTGACCCACGCCCACCTCGACCACTCCGCGCTACTCCCCCTCCTCTTCAAGTACGGCTTCGACGGCCCCATCTACACGACGCAGGCCACGCGGGACCTGATGGGCCTGCTCCAGCTGGACTACCTCGACGTCGCCGCCAAGGAGGGACGCTCGCCGCCCTACGAGTCCGAGATGGTTCGCAAGGAACTCAAACACACCATCCCGGTCGAGTACGGCAACGTGACCGACATCGCCCCGGACGTCAAGCTCACGATGCACAATGCCGGGCACATACTCGGGAGCGCCGTCTGTCACTTCCACGTCGGCAACGGCTTCCACAACGTCGTCTTCTCCGGAGACGTTCACTACGAGGACACGCGGCTGTTCAACGGCGCCTCGAACGACTTCCCGCGGGCGGAGACGCTCGTCATGGAGTCGACCTACGGGAAACGCGACGACTACCAGACCGACCAGGAAGACAGCGAGCGGAAACTCGTCGAACTCGTCAACGAGACCTACGAGCGGGGCGGCAAGGTCGTCATCCCGGCGTTCGCCGTCGGGCGCTCGCAGGAGTTGATGCTCGTGCTCGAAGAAGCGATGCGCGAGGGGCGGATCCCGACGATGCCGGTCTACCTCGACGGGATGATCCGCGAGGCGACGGCCATCCACACGGCCTACCCCGAGTTCCTCCGCGACGGGCTCCGCGAGCGGATCCTCCACGAGGACGAGAACCCGTTCCTCGCCGACCAGTTCCAGCAGGTCGACGGCGGCGACGAGATGCGCGAGGACATCGTCGACGAGGGTCCCTGCATCATCCTCTCGACGTCGGGGATGGTGACCGGCGGCCCCATCATGTCGTGGCTCAAACTCCTCGGCGGCGAGGAGGAGAACATGCTGCTGTTCGTCGGCTACCAGGCCCAGGGGACGCTCGGCCGCCGTATCCAGAGCGGCCGGCGGGAGATCCCCTTCAGCGACCGCGGGAGCCGCGGCGAGCAGATGACGCTCCGATTCGACGTCGAGTCCGTCAGCGGGTTCTCCGGCCACGCCGACCGGCAGGGCCTGGAGAACTTCGTCAAGACGATGAACCCCCGTCCCGAGGAAGTCCTCTGCGTCCACGGCGACGAGACGGCGACCGACCAGCTCTCCTCCGCCCTCTACCAGGAACTCAACGTCCGAACCCACGCGCCCCGCAATCTCGAGACGTTCCGCTTCGACTGATCGACGGCGCTTCGACGCTCGAAGTCCTCGTTTTCGATCTACACGAACTGCAGAAATGCGGTTCCCGGACGCCAGCCGGATCGTGACGAGTCAGGCGTGTTCGAGCCGGTAAGGCCAGTAATCGGCCTCGCGCAGCGCGGCCCCGACCGCCTTGTGGAAGTCCGGGAAGTCCTCGTACTCTTCCTGGTCGACGTACTCGAAGATCTCGGCGACGCTGACCACGGTCTCGTAGTCGATCCGGATCGGATCGTCGCCGAATTCGGAGACGAACTCCGACTGGGTCAGCGGGAAGTCCTCCGCTTCGTCGATCTTCTTCGCGAGCACCGCCTGTCCGTACTTGCGGCGCCCCTCGCTCCCCTCGTCGCCGTCGGGGTCGTGCGGCCAGTCCATACCCGTACCTGTGGACGAATCACGCAAAAGGATTACTCTCTCCCGCCGCGACCGCCGCGACCGCCGGTTCGAATCTGTTGTGATTATCTAATAACATAGGCATCAGGTACTTACCTGAAGATCACTGCGTGTTAACGTCGGCACGGCGCGGACTACGTCGCCTCCAACCCACCAATGATCGAACAGAGACCCTGGACCGACAGCGCTCGGACGTACGAGGTCGACGTCGAGTCGGTCGCGTCCGAGTCAGCGAGCGCTGCAGTCTACAGAGCCGTCGCGGCAGTCGCCGACCGCAAGCCGGAGAACCTCGAACCGCTCGGCAGAACCATCGACGTCGACGCCCTCGACGCGCTCCTCGACGGGCCCGGCGCCGAGACCGCGTGCCGAGTCACGTTCCGCTATCAGGGATACGCCGTCGAGGTCGTCGCAGACGAGACGATCCGCCTCACTCCGCTGTCCGACGAGGCCTGACGGCGTCGGCCGCTGACGAGGCTAGTGGCGGCCGCTGGCGGACCACCGGCCGCGCTCCGTCGGTTCGACCGCGCTCGCCGCCTCGCCGGAGGCTGCGGGCGCTCCACCCCACCCCTCAGCCGACCGGAAAACAGATACCGGAGGCGCGGCCTCGTGCGCTTCATGCCCGGTCCACGCATCGCCAGCGGCGACCGCGTCACGCTCCGATCGGTCGAACAGGAAGACGTACCGTTCCTCCAGCGGGCCAGCGCGAACCCCGAGATCCGCCACCCGCTCGGCAGCTATCTGCGGAACCAAGAGGCCATGGACGTCTCTGAGGAACAGGGAACCGACCGATTCCTCGTCTGTCTCGACAACGAGGACGCCGGCCCCGGCCAGCCCGACGAGGACGAGACGCGGCGCATCGGCGCCGTAAACGTCGAGGAGATGCATTATCGCCGTCCGGAACTGGGCTACTGGCTGATCCCCGAGGTCCACGGCCAGGGCTACGGGAAAGAGGCCGTCGGCCTGGTGATCGACTACGTGTTCCGCTCGTACGACAAGCCAGCCGTCGGCGCGGGCGCCTTCGACCACAACGACGCCTCGCGGGGCCTGCTGGAATCGCTCGGCTTCGTCGAGGAAGGGCGCCGCCGGAAGTTCATGTTCATCGACGGCGAGCACCGCGACATGGTCCAGTACGGCCTGCTTCGTGAGGAGTGGCTCGATCGGGAGTGAGTTCTCGTGAAGCAGCAGGACTCGCAGTGATCGCAACCGAGGGGATGGTTGGGCGTTGAAAGCCCTCGACCCGCTCGCTAGTTGTCGGATCGGCCGCGGGAGTCAGCAATCGATGAAAGCCCTCGACGCGCTCGCGGTCGCTGAGCGACATACCTTCGCGGCCGAGGGCCGCTTCGGGTAGGGGTCGCTCAGGCGACTGAACTGCACGCGAGCTCGCCTCGCCCTTTCAGTCCGCCAGGGACAGCAGAACCGTACAGCACCGCAGACGGCCACACGCCTCCCCAGCCGATTCGCTCAGTCGCTACGCTCCATCGCTCATCCCTCGCGCGACTATTTCGAGCGGCCCGCCAAGCGGCGGGCACGCTCGACAGCACGCGCCACAGCGGAGATCGACCGTCAGCAGAAAATCGATACCGGGCGAATCAGACCATGCCCTTGCCGAGGAGTTCGCGGGCGACGATGTTCTTCTGGATCTCGGTGGTCCCCTCGTAGATCTGGGTGATCTTGGCGTCGCGGTAGAACCGCTCGACGTCGAAGTCGTTGACGTAGCCGGCGCCGCCGTGGATCTGGACGGCCTCGTCGGCGACGTCGACGGCGACCCGCGAGGCGTACTCCTTGGCCATCGAGGCCAGCTGGGTGAGGTCGTCCTCGGCGTGGTCGACGCTCCAGGCGGACTTGTAGGTGAGCTGGCGGGCGGCTTCGGTCCGGGTGTGCATGTCCGCGAGCTTGTGCTGGATGGCCTGAAACTCGCTGATGGGACGGCCGAACTGCTCGCGCTCCTGTGCATAATCGAGGGCGCGTTCGGCGGCCCCGCGGGCGATACCGACTCCCTGTGCGGCCACCGCGGTCCGGGTCTCGTCGAAAAACTGCATCAACTGGAGGAAGCCCGCGCCGCGGGTGCCGACGAGGTTCTCCTCGGGGACACGCACGCCGTCGAACAGCAACTCGGCGGTGTCCGAGGCGCGGATCCCCAGTTTGCCGGTGATCTTCTCGGCCTCGAAGCCGTCGCGGTCCGACTCGACAAGGATCTGCGAGAAACCGTTGTACCGCCCTTCGGCGTCGGGGTCCGTCTCGCAGAGGACGACGAAGTAGTCGCCGACGGAGCCGTTGGTGATCCACATCTTGTTGCCGTCGATGACCCACTCGTCGCCCTCCTTGCGGGCGGTCGTCGAAACCGAGGAGACGTCCGACCCCACGTCCGGTTCGCTGATTGCCGAGCCCATGATCGCCTCGCCCTCGGCGACCGGCCGGAGGAACTCCTCTTTCTGCTCCTCGGTACCGAACTCGACCAGCGCGTCGGCCCCGAACGCCGCCGAGGAGATGGAAAGCCCGATCCCCGGATCGGCGGCGAACAGTTCCTCGACGATGATGATGTTCGTCAGGTAGTCGTAGCCGACGCCGCCGTATTCCAGCGGGACGTTCGATCCGACCAGTCCCAGTTCCGCGGCCTCCTCGACCAGATCGTGCGGGAACTTCTCCTCGGTGTCGTACTCCGTCGCGACCGGAACGATCTCGTTCTCGGCGAACCGCCGGACCTCGTCGCGAACCTGTTTCTGCTCGTCTGATAGGGCGAAGTCCATGTGTAAAATGTCATCGTCTACCACACATAACGTTTCGTAATCAACGATCAACGCACGAGTAGTTTACAGATGAGAGAAACCTTGAAACGGCAGCCGAGAGAGGGTACACACGCTATGAACTTCGAGGATATCGAACAGGTCGCAGTCCTGGGTGCCGGCAACATGGGCCACGGCATCGCAGAGGTCGCGGCGCTTGCGGGCTACGACGTGGCGATGCGCGATATAAAGGAAGAGTTCGTCGAGGACGGCTACGAGAACATCGAGTGGTCGCTCGGCAAGCTCGCCGAGAACGGCCAGATCACCGAGGAGGAGGCCGACGAAGTCCTCCACCGGATCGAACCGCTCGTCGACTTCGAGGCGGCCGTCGAGGACGCCGACGTGGTCATCGAGGCCGTCCCCGAGCGGATGGACATCAAGAAAGACGTGTACTCGGAACTGGAGGAGTACGCCCCCGGCGAAGCCATCTTCGCGACGAACACCTCCAGCCTCTCGGTCACCGAACTCTCCGAGGTGACCGAGCGACCCGAGCAGTTCTGCGGGATGCACTTCTTCAACCCGCCGGTCCGGATGGCGCTGGTCGAGGTCATCCGCGGCGAGCACACCGCCGACGAGACGCTCGACGCCATCGAGCAACTGGCGGAGGCCTTCGACAAGACGCCCGTCCGCGTCCGCAAGGACTCGCCGGGCTTCATCGTCAACCGCGTGCTCGTCCCGCAGATGAACGAGGCCTGCTGGCTCGTCCACGACGACGTCGCGACCGTTGCGGAGGTCGACTCCACGACGTCCTTCGACATGGGGCTCCCGATGGGCGCGTTCGAACTCGGCGACCAGGTCGGCCACGACGTGACCCTGCACGTCCTCGAGTACCTCAACGAGGTCCTCGGCGAGGCCTACGAACCCTGTCCGCTCCTCGAAGCGAAAGTCGAGTCCGAGGAACTCGGCAAGAAGACCGGGAAGGGGTTCTACGACTACGAGAACGGCGGCGTCGACATCCCCGCCGACGCCGGCCGTGAGGACGTGGAGGCGCGCCTGCTCGGCGTGATGGCCAACGAGGTCGGCAAGCTCGTCCAGAACGACGTCGCGCCCGTCTCCGACATCGACGAGGCGATGCTGCTCGGCGCGGGCTTCCCCGAAGGCCCCGGCAAGCGCGCCGACGCCTACGGCCTCGACGAGCTGGTCGAGGCCCTCGAAGACCTCCACGAGGAGACCGGCGCCGCTCGCTACGAGGTGTCCGACGGCCTCCGGAACGCGGCAGCGGAAGGCGGCTTCTACGGCGGCGACGAGGAGAGCGAGACCGTCTCCTTCGAACAGATCGAGGTCGGGGTGGACGAGCGGGTCGGACGCATCGAACTCGACCGCCCGGCGCGGATGAACACCATCACCACCCAGATGCTGGACGAGATCGACGCGGCGATCGACCAGTTCGACGAGGACGAAGCCGTCCGCGCCATCGTCGTCGAGGGCGCCGGCGACCGTGCGTTCTCCGCTGGATTCGACGCGGCGAGCGCAGCCCCGGGTAGCGGTCTCGAAGCCAGCGAGATGTCCCGGAAGGGCCAGCGCGTGTTCGGCCGCCTCGAAGAGGTCGGTATGCCGGTCGTCGCCGCCATCGACGGTTACTGCCTCGGCGGCGGCATGGAACTCGCCACAGCCGCTGACATGCGCATCGCCAGCGAGGGCGCCCAGTTCGGCCAGCCCGAGCACAACCTCGGCCTCCTGCCCGGCTGGGGCGGCACCCAGCGACTCAAGCACATCGTCGGCGAGGGCCGCGCCAAGGAGATCATCTTCACAGCGCGCAACGACTACGACCCCGAGACGATGGCCGACTACGGCTTCGTCAACGAGGTTCTCGCCCCCGACGAGTTCGACGACCGCAAGTGGGAACTCGCCCGCGACCTCGCCGCCGGCCCACCCATCGCCCAGAAGCTCACCAAGCGCGCGATGCTCGCCGGCCGCGACGACACCGACGCCGGTCTCGAACTCGAAGCCTCGGCGTTCGGCCACCTGTTCACGACCGACGACGTCTGGGAGGGGCTCGCGGCCTTCCAGCAGGACCGCGAACCCGAGTTCGAAGGGAAGTAACGGAGAACCGCGTTTCCGCCCTTTTCAGTCGTCTTCCGCCGCGTCGAGCGCCTGCTGAGCGACCCGTTCGCTCGCCTGCTCGACGAAGTCGTCGGGGAGTTCCTCGATCTCGCCGGCCTGTACCCGCCAGAGGTTGGCGTAGAGGCCGTCTTCGTCGAGGAGGTCTTCGTGGGAGCCGCGCTCGACGATCTTCCCCTGCTCGAGGACGAGGATCTTGTCCGCGTCGCGGACCGTCGAGAGGCGGTGAGCGATGATGAACGTCGTCCGGTCGGCGGCCAGCTCGTCGATGGAGCGCTGGATGAGCATCTCCGTCTCGGTGTCGACCGCCGAGGTCGCCTCGTCGAAGATCATGATCGCCGGCGACTGGAGGATGGTCCGCGCGACGGCGACGCGCTGGCGCTGGCCGCCCGAGAGCTTGACGCCGCGCTCGCCGATGTCGGTGTCGTAGCCCTCGGGGAGATTCTGGATGAACTCGTGGGCCTCGGCGCGCTTGCACGCCTCGACGACCTGCTCGCGGCCCGCGTCGAACTGCCCGTACTTGACGTTCTCCGCGATGGTGCCGTCGAACAGGAAGTTGTCCTGGCCGACGTAGCCCATCGACCCCCGCAGACTGGCCAGCGTCACGTCGCGCACGTCGTGGTCGTCGACGCGGACAGCCCCCTCGTTCACGTCGTAGAGGCGCAGCAGGAGCTTGACGATGGTGGTCTTCCCGGCGCCGGTCGGGCCGACGAGGCCGACGGTCTCGCCGGGTTCGACGTCGATGTCGATGTCTTCGAGGACGGTCTCGTCCCCGTCGTAGGCGAAGGTCACGTCGTCGTACTCGACGTGGCCCTCGACGTCTTCGAGGGCGACAGCGTCGGGCTTGTCCTGGATCCGGACGGGCAGGCTCATCAGGCCGAGGATGCGCTTGGTCGAGGCCTTGGCGTCCTCGTAGCGCTCGATGATGTTGCCCATCTGCGCGAGCGGGTTGACCAGCCGCTGGGTGAGCAGAAGGAAGGTGACGAGGGTCCCGGCGGTGAGCTCCCCGTAGTTGCGACCGAAGAGGGTGAAGTCGTTGGTTATCGGTCCCGGTGGCCCCTGGAGGAGCCAGATACCGCCGACGATGAACGTCGCGATGAAGGACAGCGACGTGAGCACGCGCAGGCCCGGTCGATAAACGAAGGAGAGCCGGAGCGCCAGCCAGTCGAGTTTGAAGTACCGATAGGAGTGGTCCTCGACGCGCTGGTCCTCGTACTCCTCGGTGTTCGAGGACTTGATCACCTGAATGCCGCCGAGGTTGTTCTCCAGCCGGCTGTTGAGGTCGCCGACGGACTCGCGGATGTCCGCGTAGCGCTCCTCGGCGAGGCGCATGTACCAGAGGGTGAACACGGCAGACAGCGGGATCACCAGCAGCGTCACCGCCGCGAGCTGGGGGTTGAGCCAGAGGAGGATGACGGCGGTCCCGCCCATCAGCACGATGAGCTGGATCAGCTCGCCCATCATCGAGTCGAGGAACTGCTCCAGCCGGTTGGTGTCGTTCGAGAGGATGGAGATGAGTTCGCCCGTCTGCACCTCGTTGAAGAAGTCCATGTCGAGGCGCTGCATCTGCTGATACGTGGCGGTCCGGGCCTCGTGTTTCACGCGGTGAGAGAAGAGGTTCAGCGACGACGCCCTGACGAAGATCAGGACCGCTTGCCCGACCATCGCGACCCCCATGGCGACGATGGCGAACCAGAACTGCTCCATCTCGGTCTTCGGGAGCCACGCGGTGGGGACGAACGGGAGCGTGAAGGGGGCGCTGTCGTGGAACAGCGCGTCGATGGCCACGCCGAGGAGGACGGGCGGGACCAAGGAGAGAAAGCGAGAACCGATGCTCGCCAGAACCCCCACGACGAACCACCGGCGGTTCCCCTCCCCGAACTGCATGAACAGCTGCCACAGCGGATGCTCGATATCCTCTCGATGCTGGCGTATGTACTCAGAATCTATCGCCTGATCTGTGCTCACGGGTTAGACTGTCACGCGTGTTAGCCACCGGGTCGCAAAAAGGGGGCGGTCGTCCACAGTCTTTCCGGTAGTTTCGCCGCTCCGTCCGGCGCTCGGCGCCGTCGCCGTCACCGAGTGGCTGTAGATCAGCACATCTCACCCAGATCCCGCCAGTCTTCGGTGTGGAGGCCGATTTCGAGTTCTCGGCCGCACCGTTCGCAGTAGAAGCTCCCGCTGCGTCGGTCGGGCGGGAACTCCGTCGACTCGTCGTGTTCGTCGCAGGACACACGGATCCCGCGTTCTGCGCCGTCCAGGAGTTCGACCGAGTAGCTTGTCATTCGAGCACACACCCTCCGGGACGGGCGAAGATAAATCCGCGGCCGGCAAGCCCGCGCTGTCGGTCGGCAGTCGGACGACCGCCGAGGCCGTCCGAGTCAGTCCCAGAAGCTCCGCGTCCGGGCGTACTCGCGCTCGCGGCGGAGGATGTCCCGGTAGAACTCGTCTTCGTCTTCGCGGAGCTTGTTGATGATCCGCGCCGCGTTGCGCGGGCCGACGCCGCGGGCGGCGAGCGCGACGATCGCCTGCTTGCCGTGGGTCTGGACGAGGCTCGCCGACGTGTAGGCGCGCTCGGTCATCTTCTCCTGCTCGTCGTCTTTCTCCGCCGCCTTCACCGCCGAGACGACCTCGTCGGCCCACGGATTCAGCGCGGCGATGCGGGTCGACCCGCACTCGGGACACTCCGGCTGGTCGCGGATCCGCTTGACCGGCTTCTTGCGCTCCCAGTCCTGGCAGTGCAGGCAAAAGAGTATCATCCGGTCGTTCTGGATGCGCTCGCGGACGGTCTGGATGACGCTCGCGTCGGCGTGGTCCGGCGAGAGCAGTTCCTGCCCGGCGCTGCGCCCGCCGAGGCCGATGGGCGTCCGCTCGCCGAGGAGTTCGACCGAGAGGTCGCCGGACTGGACCCGTTCGAGGATGTCTGCGGCCCCCGCCACGTCGAGTTCCTCGTGGAGCATCTCGCGGACCGCCTCGTCGTAGACCGGCGTCCCTTCCAGCGCGTCCATGAGCCGGTCGCGGCCGAAGCGGTTGCTGCTCCCGCGACCGCGCCAGCGCTTGAGCGCGCCGAACTTCGTCGCGACCTGCGCGACCTTGAACTTCAGCGAGTCGGCGTTCTTCAGGCTCAACTCGATGAGTTCCGGCAGGTGATCGGGGTCGGTCTCTTCGAGCACTTCCAGCACGTCGGTCGCCGACACGTTCCGCGGGACCTCCAGCTCGATCCGGTATGGGTCGATCTCCATCCCGACCGACGACCCGGTACGCTGGCCGAGCAGTGCCGACAGCAGGCGACCGAGCGTCTCGTTTATCTTGTGGCCGAACGCGGCGTTGACGACGAGTTCCCGGCCGCGGAACTCCACGAGGAGGTCGCGGTCGGTCGGGATCGCGTGTTCGTGATTCGCGACCTGTTCGAGACCGCCGGCGATCGTGTCGGCGTCGCCGTCGTAGCGGCTGGTGAACTCCCGGGCGACCGACTCGACCGGCGCGCCCGACTGGAGCTGTCGCCCGGCGATCCCGCGCATCTCGCCGACTTCCTGCGCGACGGCGTAGGGGACGGGGATCTCCTGGCCGGTCCACGACGGCACCTCGCCGCCGGGGTCCTCGACGGGCGAGACGGTGACGGTCTCCTCCTCCTCGTCGATCTCGGTGATGCGCCACATCTCGCCGCGCTGGATGAACACCTCGCCGGGGGTGGCGAAGTTCACGACGAACTGCTCGTCGAGCGTCCCCACGTCGCGGCCGCTGGCAACGTCCTGAACGCTGTAGGTCGCCTCGTCGGGGATCATCGAGAGGTTGTGGTAGAAGTACTGCCACGTCCCCCGACGCTTCTGGAGCTCGTCGGTGTCCTCTTCCAACCAGACGACCTTGTTGCCCGCGAGCTCCCGGACGACGGATTTGAACTCCCGCTCGGACAGGTCGCGGAACGGGTACGCTCGCGTCATGATATCGTAGGCCCGCATCGCCCGAATGTCCCCGAAGTCCATGACGAGCCCGGCGATCTGGTTGGCGACGGTGTCGAGGCTGCCGTCGTGGATCTGGGCCGACTCGACCTCGCCGGCGCGGGCCTTCCGCGCGATGGCGAGCGCTTCGAGCGTGTCGTCGGGGTGTGAGGTGACGATGGTGCCGCGCGAGACCAGATCACGGCGGTGGCCCGCCCGGCCGACGCGCTGGAGGAGTCGCGTCACCTGCCGCGGGCTGTTGTACTGGATCACGTGGTCGACGTGGCCCACGTCGATACCGAGTTCCATCGACGACGTACAGAGCAGCCCGTCGAGTTCGCCCGCCTTGAACTCGTCTTCGACCTCGATCCGCGATTCCTTGGCCAGCGAGCCGTGGTGGACGCCGATATTCGCGTCGAGTTCCTTGAACCGCGAGCCCAGCGCCTCCGCGAGTTGCCGAGTGTTGACGAAGACGAGGGTGGAGTCGTACTCCTCCACCAGATCCCGGATGTACCGGACGTGACTCGCGAAGTCGGGATCGGTCATCAGTTCGCCGCCGAGCCGTTCGTCCTCGTCGGTGACCTGCGGCGAGCGGACGCGCACGTCGAGGCGGCTCCCCACGTCGATCTCGACGATCTCACACCCTCTGTCGCCGGTCAGGAACTGGCCGACCTCGTCGGGGTCCCCGACCGTCGCCGAGAGGCCGATCCGCTGGAAGTCGTCGGCGAGTTCGAGCAAACGCTCCAGCCCGACGGTCATCTGTGCGCCGCGCTTCGACACCGCCAGTTCGTGGACCTCGTCGACGACGACGTGGTCGACGTCGGCCAGCGCGGTCCGTAGCTTCGATCCCGTGAGCATCGCTTGCAGCGTCTCGGGCGTCGTGACGAGCACGTCCGGCGGGTCGTTGGCCTGCTTCTGGCGCTGGTAGTCGGTCGTGTCGCCGTGGCGGACCTGCACGTCCAGGTCCAGCCGGTCGCCCCACCACTCCAGCCGCTCGCGCATGTCGCGGTTGAGCGCTCGCAGCGGCGTGATGTAGAGCGCACCGATGCCGAAGTCGTCGGTCCCTTCGAGCGCGTCGAAGACCGGGAGCATCGCCGTCTCGGTCTTGCCGGTCCCCGTCGGCGCGACGACGAGGACGTTCTCGCCGTCGACCAGCGGCGGGATCGCCTTGCGCTGTGGCTCCGTGGGCGTCGTGAACCCCCGTTCGGAGAGCGCCGCGCGAACCTCCGAGCCCAGCGCGGCGAACGCCCCCGGGTCGCCGTCGTCGGCGCCACCGCTCGACCCGCCGACGGCCTCGGCGTCACCCGCTGCTCCGGCGTCTGTCATCGCCCGCGCTAGGGATTTGAACCGATTAAGCCCGCCGGTTTCCAATGTAGTTCCGCGCCCGGTTCGACAGGATTCCGGCGCGCGCTGTCGAGCGTGCCCGCCGCTTGGCGGGCCGCTCGAAATAGTCGTGCGAGGGATGAGCGACCGCAGGGAGCGAATCGGCTGGGGAGGCCTGTGGGCCGTTGCGGTGCTGTGCGGGTCGGTGCTGTTCCTGGTGGACTGAAAGGGCGAGGCGTGCTCGCGTTTATGCAGTCGTCTGCGCGGGCACTATCCGCGCGGTTCGAGAGAGCTTCGCTCTCTCGTCACTGAGCGAATCGGAAATTCGCGAGGTCTGCGAGAGCTGTGCTCTCGCCCGATCCCGAAAATCTCTGATTTTCGGAGACAGCGACCGCGAGCGCGCCGAGGGCTTTCAACTCACAGCAGTTCCTGCGGGAACACCCACTGCTAGCGATCCCGCCGATTGTTTTCAACGCTCACTGTCGAGTGCAGCAACCGCTTCAGCTAGCGAGCTGGTCGCGAGCAGTTCAATACCACTGAAACAGAAACCCACTGCTAGAACGGCTCCGGGAGAGTGTCGCACGATTTAAGCCACTGGGAAATCGAGGAAGAGACATGCACAACGGGCGCTCGCGCTCGTCCGGTCGCACGGCTCCCGACCAGCCGAACAGTGTTCGGCGTCGCTGTTGTTGAGCGCCCGCTCTTTTCGTTCGTATCGCTCGTTCGACTCACATCGCTCACACCCACACATCATGTTCGACAGACTCCGCGAGGACGTTCGCACAGCCCGTGACACCGACCCGGCCGCAAAGAGCACCGCCGAGGTGTTTCTCTACGCCGGACTGCACGCCGTCTGGGCCTACCGGCTGGCCCACTGGCTCTGGACGCGCGAACTTCACTTCACGGCGCGACTCGTCTCCCAGGTCGCCCGCTTTTTCACCGGCGTGGAGATCCACCCGGGCGCCGAACTGGGCCGGCGGGTCTTCGTCGACCACGGGATGGGCGTCGTGATCGGCGAGACGGCGGAGGTCGGCGACGACGTGGCGATGTATCACGGGGTGACGCTGGGCGGCGACGACCCGCAACCGGTCAAGCGCCACCCGACCGTCGGCGACGGCGTGACGCTCGGCGCGCAGTCGACGCTCGTGGGCGACATCATCATCGGCGACGGCGCGACGGTCGGCGCGGGGGCCGTCGTCGTCGAGGACGTGCCGCCGGGCGCGACCGTCGTCGGGAACCCGGCAAAAATCGTCGACGAGGACGGCGAAGGTGGCGAAACGGCCGACACCGAATCGACGGGCGAGGAGACGCGAGGCGGCCAGTCCGAGGACGCACCGGCGGACGCCATCGAAACTGACCGGGACGGCGAGGAAGAGACGGCGACGCCCGCCGATCCGCCGGCGTGCTGCGGGACGGCCGGTCGAGCCGACTGACGGGCTGATCTCCTGCCGAGACCGTGTCGTCACTCGACAAGTGTGAGCGACGGCTGGTACGGTCCGAAACGGCCTTCCGCGCCCGTCTCCGATCCTTCCGGCGATGACAGCGGATCCCATCGAGGCGCTCGCCGAGGACGTGATCATCGGCCCGCTCGTCACCGAACACGGGCGGCTCGAGCTCGAACCGGCAGAGGACCTCTACGAGCGGCTGGTGATCTCCTTGCTCCGCCAGCAGGTGTCGATGGCGTCTGCGGCGGCGATCCAGGAGCGGCTGTTCGAGGCCGTCGAGGTCACGCCGGAGGGCATGCTCGGCGCCGACCCCGAGGTTCTGCTCGACGCGGGGCTCTCGGAGGCGAAGGCCGACTACGTCAAGACGGCTGCACAGGCGTTCGTCGACAACGGCTGGGATCGGAAGGCGTTCGCCGAGATGAGCGACGACGAAGTCAGGGAGGAGCTCACGGCGATCCACGGGATCGGACCGTGGACGGCGAACATGTTCCTCATGTTCGGGCTCGCGCGGGAGGACGTCTTCCCGGTCGGCGACCTGGGGATTCGCAAGGGGATGGAACTGCTGTTCGACGAGGAGCTGACTCGCGGCGAGATGGTCGACGCCGCCGAGCGCTGGCGGCCATACCGCTCGTACGCCTCGCTGTATCTCTGGAACCACTACGAGGACGGCGAGACCGAGGTCGGCCGGTCCTGAAAGCAGGCTAGATAGGTTTGTCTGAGCGACGCGGAGAGTCGCCGACAGCGCTTCGAACCGGCTGTTCAGAACACTGCCAGCATTAAAGCCTGCGAAAGTTTTAAATACCTTTCGCCCTAACTACGGGTTAGGTGGAGCGGTTCCCGGATTTTTCGGTTATCCCGCCGGTAGCCCCCGCCCTCCCGTCCTGCGTCCGCGCAGGTGATACTATCATGACAGACACACGCATCTCAACCGGTGAGACGGAAACTCGCGTATCGACCCCGGAGACGCGAACCGAGGCGGAGTCCGAGCAGTCCGCGGAGGCGTCGACCGAGCAGCAGGTCTGTCCGGAGTGCGGCGGCTCGCTCGTCACCGACGACACCCGCGGTGAGACGGTCTGCGAGGACTGCGGCCTCGTGGTCGAAGAAGACGAGATCGACCCCGGGCCGGAGTGGCGAGCGTTCAACCCGTCGGAGAAAGACGAGAAGTCCCGCGTCGGCGCGCCGACGACCAATATGATGCACGACAAGGGGCTCTCGACGAACATCGGCTGGCAGGACGAGGACGCCTACGGGAACTCGCTGAACTCGAATCAGCGCCAGAAGATGCAGCGCCTGCGCACCTGGAACGAGCGCTTCCGCACCCGTGACTCGAAAGAGCGCAACCTCAAGCAGGCCCTCGGCGAGATCGAGCGAATGGGAAGCGCGCTCGGTCTGCCCGAGAACGTCCGCGAGACCGCCTCGGTCATCTACCGCCGCGCGCTCGACGAGGACCTGCTCCCGGGTCGCTCCATCGAGGGCGTCGCGTCGAGTGCGGTCTACGGCGCCGCTCGACAGGCCGGCACGCCGCGCAGCATCGACGAGGTGGTCGCGGTCAGCCGGATCGACGAGATGGAGTTCAAGCGGACCTACCGCTACGTCGTCCGCGAACTCGGTCTGGAGATCGAACCGGCCGACCCCGAGAGCTACGTCGGCCGCTTCGCCTCGGATCTCGACATCTCCGAGGAGGCCGAGCGCCGCGCCCGCGAACTGCTCGACACCGCGAAGGACGCGCAGGTCCACGTCGGCAAGAGCCCGGTCGGCCTCGCCGCCGCCGCGGTCTACGCAGCGCCGCTGCTGTGCAACGAGAAGGTCACGCAGGCCGAGGTCAGCGAGGTCGCCGACATCTCCGAGGTGACCATCCGCAATCGCTACCAGGAACTGCTCGAAGCCGCCGACCAGCCCGCGATGGCCTGACGGAGCGACGCGATGACCCTCGCCTCCGGGCCCCAGTTCCAAGGGGCCGCCCCGACTATTTTGTGACGTGACTGACGATAGCGACGACGAACTCGCCGAGCGCGTCGAGCGACTGCACGCCGAACTGGAAGCGACCGAAGAGCGGCCCGTCCAGCGCGCCGCGAGCCGCTGGATCGGCGAGGCGCAAGCGGTCGCCGGAGACGCGAGCGAGCTCGCCTCGACCGGTGGACCGAGCGATACTGTCCGCGACCGAGTCGGCCACGTCCGCGACCTGCTCGGAGAAGTCGAGACGACCGGCGACGAGGTGGCCGACGAACGGGTCGCTGCGGCTGTCGCGCTCGCCAAGGAGATCGTCGACGAGGGCGAGCCCGACGGGGACTGATCGGCCCTCCGACGGGCTGTCCCGACCGATATCCGGGCTGTGACCGAGGAGCAGTTTACCGCTCACCCTCGACGCCGATCTCGCGGCGGAACTGTGCGAAGAAGTCGTCCATGAACTCACGCCGGGAGGCGCCGAGCCGGCGTCCGGGCTCGGTGTACAGCGCGTCCAGTCGCTCTTCGGCCCACTCGCGGAGGAGTTCGACGTCGGGGCGGTCCGGCTCGTCGCCGTCGTAGGCAGAGGCGTCGTCGATCACGGCGTAGGCGTCACCGCTTCGTCCCGAACGTTCCCCCACGATACAGGCCAGCCGCACGACCCCGCGAGCACCAGCGGCGTCCAGCTTGTCCGCGTCGAAGAGCAACTTCGCCTCGGGCGTCTCGGGCTCCGGCGAGGAGGCCCGGATGCTGTGCGTCCTGATACACCGCTCGACGGCGTCGACCGTCTCGGCCGCCACCCCTTCGGCCACGAGCCGCTCCGCCGCGGTCGTGGCGCCCCAGCGGTCGTGATCGTCGATCTCGCCCGTTCGTTCGAGCGGGCGGCCGATGTCGTGCAGCCACGCCGCCGCGGCGAGGACGTCGCGGTCGACCGACTGCTCCAGCTCGTCGGCCAACCGGAGCGACAGGTCCCGGACGCGTCTGGCGTGGAAGCTGTCGTGGGCGGGGAGGGCGTCGTCGTAGTACGGCGCGGATATCCGTCTGGCGAGGGGACCGAGTTCGTTCGCCATGTGGCCGACAAGCGGTCAGATCGGTGAAAAGATAGCGATCGCGGGGCGGCGAGAGGGCCCGCGTTCGCTCTCGTTACTCCTCGGCTTCGACTTCGGCGTCAGACTCCCGATCCGCCTGCCGGCTCACGTCGACCTGATAGTCGCCGAGGATGTCCCGGCCGAGGATGACGGGGTAGTTCATGTGGCTGCGGTCCTCGACGCTCGCGGTGACGGTGTGGCGGGTACCGCCGACGCCGACGACGACGTCCACGAGCGGCCGGCTCTTGGAGTTCTTCGAGGAGCCCGAGCGGACCTTCGTGATGGACTTGATGGGGCCGGCGCCGATGTTAGCCGCCAACTGCGTGTCGATGCTCGTCCGCGCGGCGCCCGTGTCGGACTTGGCGACGACGGACTCGGACCCGCTCGTCCCGATGATCTGGACCTCTTCGGTGTAGCCGATGGTGACCTCCTCTTTCGGGCGGCTGGCGACCGGCGCCGGCTTGCACGCCGGCACCGAGTCGTCCAGCACGTTCGCCAGTTCATCGACCCGCTCGTCGTCGACGCTTCCCCCGGCGCGCTCGATGGCGAGTCGCGCGATGTACGGCGCCGGGCTCTTCCCGGTGGCCTCGAACAGGCCCTTGAACCCCGCCGTCGGGTTGACCTCGAGGACGTACCAGCCGTCGGCGCCCTCCATGAGGTCGACGCCGGCGTAGTCGAGGCCGACGGCGTCGATGGCCTGTTCGGCCGTCTCGATGACCTCGGCGGGCACGTCGCCCGCGGCGTCCTCGACGGAGCCACCGAGCGCGACGTTGGTCCGCCACTCGTTCTCGGGGGCGTAGCGGAACATCGACCCGATTACCTCGCCGTCGACGACGTAGACGCGCAGATCGCGGGTCGGCCCCTCACCGCGGTCGAGCAGCTTCTGGAGGAACGCGTAGCGGTCGCCGACGCGGGCGTTCACCTGGTCACCGGCCCCGACCTTCCAGGTGCCGCCGCCGTTCGTTCCGATGGCGGTCTTGAAGACGGCCTCCTCGCCGAAGGACTCGCGCTCGGCGTTCAGCCGGTCCGTCGATAGTGCGAGGAGCGCGTCGGGGACCTGCACGTCCGCGTCGGTCAGCGCCACTGCGGAGGCGACTTTGTGCATCGACGTGAGCGTCTTCGCGGGCTCGTTGAGGACCGGGACGAGCTGTTCGAGCGTGTTCGCGAGCCCGAGTTCCTCGCAGGGTTCCCCCGACTTCGAAAGCAGCAGGCGGTTCGCGATGACGTCGACGTCGGGTTCGAGGGTCACCTCGTCGTCCTCGATGCGGACCGTCGTGTTCTCCCGGCGGAGCCACTCGGGGTCGTGGCCCAGCGCCTCGACCGCGTTGAGAATCGCTTTCGTCTCCTTGCTGTTGTGGAGACTCAACACCCCGACCGAAACCGAGTCAGAAGTCGACATACCCGATACAACTCGTGGACCGCCGATAGACCTAACGGTCGCCCTCTCGGGTTCTTCGCCGTGATCTGACGGCGAACGGAGGTGACAGGATGGTCGTGTCCGGTTATCGACCGGTCGACTCGGGCCGCCACACGTTTCACTCCCCGGCCGTAGTGGCAGACATGGACGAGGCCGAGCCGTTCACCTACGACGGCGGTCGGGTCGACCCGGGTGGACGAGCCAACGTGCGCTACTCCGTCAGCGAGACGTACCTCGGCGATCCGGTGCGGATCCCCGTCACCATCGTCGTCGGCGAGCAGCCGGGACCGACGGCGTTTCTCAGCGCCGCCGCCCACGGCGACGAACTCAACGGCGTCGAGGTGGTCCGCGAGGTCGCCCACGAGTGGGACCTCTCGGACCTCCGCGGGACGCTCATCTGTCTACCCGTACTGAACGTTCCGGGATTCATCGCACAGGAGCGGTACCTCCCCGTGTACGACCGCGACCTCAACCGGTCGTTCCCGGGCAAGGAGGGCTCGACCAGCGCCAAGCGGATGGCCCGGCGCATCTTCGACAACTTCATCGAACCCTGCGACTTCGGCATCGACCTCCACACCTCCACCCGCGGGCGGACGAACATGCTCCACGTGCGAGCCGACACGGAGGATCCATCCGTCGAGCGCGTCGCGAAGGCGTTCGCGGCGAACGTCATCATCGACGGAACCGGCGCCGAGGGGACGCTCCGTCGGGAAGCCAGCGAGCGCGGCACGTCGACGATCACAGTCGAGATGGGCGAGGCCCACCGCTTCCAGCGGGAGTTCATCGACCGCGCGCTGGTCGGGGTCGAGAGCGTCCTCGCGGAGTTCGAACTCCTGCCGACCGAGCAGGTTCGCTGGCCCGGCTGGCGCACCGTCGTCGAGGGGTCGAGCGAGAAGACGTGGCTCCGCGCCGACGCCGGGGGTCTCGTCGACATGCACGCCGCCCGCGGCGCCGTCGTCCGCGAGGGCGAGACGATCTGTACCATCGCGAATCCCTTCAAGACCGAGCGGATGACCGTCGAGGCGCCCTTTACCGGGCTCCTCGTCGGCATCCTCGAGAATCCGGTGGTCTACCCGGGCAACCCGCTGTGTCACCTCCTCAAACTCGACGGGAAGACCCTCGCCGCTATCGAACGCAACGGCGGGACCGGAGTAGCACGGGACCCGACGCCCGAATCCGTCGCCGAAGAGTGAGCCCGATTCGCCGCCCGTGGAGGAGGCCGACGGCAGTCGGTTCCCCGCGGGCGAGCGGGGACGGTCGGCGCGCCGACGGACGTGTGACATTCCGATTTCACGTCGGTCGTGATAGCTCCCGAAAAATACGGAAATACCGACTGAAACCGGCCGGTCGTGGACGCCTGTGAACGTGTTCGGCGGCCGAAACGGGCCGGTGTAGAAACTACTATACCCCCCGCCGCCTTTGCGCCCGGTGTATGAGCGAGACGTACGACCGCGGAGCGGTCGAGGACTTCGGCCGGTGGCGGGAGTTCCAGCCGGGCATGTGGGCCTGGATCTTCCACAAGTTCACCGGCTGGGTGCTCATCGGCTACCTCTTTACGCACATTGCCGTGTTGAGCACGGCGACCGCTAACGACCCGACCGTGTACACGAACACGCTCCAGGGACTCGAGGAACTGCTCGTCGTCCGCGTGATGGAGGTCGGCCTGCTGTCGGTGGCCGTGTTCCACATCCTCAACGGCGTGCGGCTGCTGTTCGTCGACCTCGGGTTCGGGCTGGAGAACCAGGACAAGAGCTTCTACGCGTCGCTCGTCGTGACGGCCGCCATCGTCGTCGCGAGCGTGCCGACGTTCCTCTCGGGGGTGTAATTCATGGCACAACACTACTCCTCGTTCGAGCGCGGCGGCACGAAGTGGCTTCTCCAGCGGCTGACCGCGGTCTTCCTGATCGGCGTCCTCGCGTTCCACTTCTTCCTGCTGCACTTCGTCAACCACGCCGCGGAGATCACCTTCGCCGGCACCCAGGCGCGGATGAGTCAGGTCGGCTACTTCGCGACGATGTGGCTGTTCCTCGTCACCGCGACCTTCCACGGCGTCAACGGCGTCTACAACGCCCTGATCAACCAGGGACTGACCGGCACCCGCAAGAAGGCAGTCGGGGCCGTTTTGGCGCTGGCGAGTTTAGCACTGATCGTTCAGGGAACCCGCGTGGCGCTCGCGATGACTAACCTACTATGAGCACGCAAATCGAGCAAGACCAGACGGAGGAAGAGACCGAGGCCGAGGCGGCCGAGACCGAACAGCCCCATCAGGAGTGCCGGCTCTCGGAGAAACGGGCGCGCGCCGAGGCCCGAGAGCGCGAGGAACAGGCTCTCGAGGAAGTCCGGGACGCTGACAACACCGTCCAGATCAAGGTGTTCCGCTACGACCCCGAAGTCGAGGGCAAGGAGGAGCCCCGCTTCGACGACTTCTCCGTCCCCTTCTTCAAGGGGATGACCGTCCTCGACGCGCTCATCTACGCCCGGGACCACTACGACTCCTCGCTCACGTTCCGCCACTCCTGCCGACAGGCGGTCTGCGGTTCGGACGCGCTGTTCATCAACGGCCAGCAGCGCCTGGGCTGTCAGACCCAGATGGCCGACCTGGAGGACCCGGTGCGCGTCGAGCCGCTCCCCCACCAAGACGTGGTCAAGGACCTCGTCGTGGACATGGAGCACTTCTACGACCAGATGGAGGCCGTCGAGCCGTACTTCCAGCCCGACGAGTTGCCCGACGGCGAACTCGAAGAGCAGCGCCAGACGCCGGAGAACCGCGAGAAAGTCAAGATGTCCACGCGGTGTATCTGGTGTGGCGCCTGTATGTCCTCGTGTAACATCGCCGCGGGCGACAACCAGTACCTCGGCCCGGCGGCCATCAACAAGGCCTACCGGTTCGCGATGGACGAGCGGGAAGGCGAGATCCAGAAGGAGGACCGACTGGAGATCATCGAGCAGGAACACGGCGTCTGGCGCTGCCAGACCCAGTTCTCCTGTACCGAGGTCTGCCCGAAAGACATCCCGCTCACCGAGCACATCCAGGAACTGAAACGCGAAGCAGTCAAGTCCAACCTCAAATTCTGGTAACCATGCACGAACACGACGTACTCGTCGTCGGCGCCGGCGGCGCCGGCCTGCGAGCAGCGATCGCGGCTCACGAGGAAGGGGCGGACGTGGCGATGGTCACGAAGCTCCACCCCGTCCGCTCGCACACGGGCGCGGCGGAGGGCGGCATCAACGCCGCGCTCCACCCCGAGGACTCCTGGGAGCTGCACGCTTACGACACGATGAAGGGGTCGGACTACCTCGGGGACGCCCCCGCGGTCGAGACCTTCGCACAGGACGCGCCCGAGGAGGTCATCCAGCTCGAACACTGGGGCATGCCCTTCTCGCGCGAGGAAGACGGCACCGTCTCCCAGCGGCCGTTCGGCGGCCTCAGCCACCCCCGGACCACTTACGCGGGTGCCGAGACCGGCCACCACCTGCTGCACACGATGTACGAGCAGGTCGTCAAGCGGGGCATCACCGTCTACGAGGAACAGCAGGTCCTCGATCTGGCGGTCACCGACCACGACGACGTCGAGGACCGCGAGTGTCACGGCGTCGTCGCCTACGACATCGCCAGTGGCGAGATCGAGGGCTACCGCGCCACCAACGGCGTCATCCTCGCCACCGGCGGCCCCGGTCAGGTCTTCGACCACACCACCAACGCGGTCGCCAACACCGGCGACGGGTACGCGATGGCCTACCGCGCCGGCGTCCCGCTGGAGGACATGGAGTTCGTCCAGTTCCACCCCACCACGCTCCCCTCGACGGGCGTCCTCATCTCCGAGGGTGTCCGCGGCGAGGGCGGTATCCTCTACAACGACGACGAGGAGCGGTTCATGTTCGAGTACGGCTACGCGAACAACGAGGGCGAACTCGCCTCCCGCGACGTGGTCTCCCGCGCCGAACTCACGGAGGTCAACGCGGGCCGCGGCATCGAGGACGAGTACGTCCACCTCGACATGCGCCACCTCGGCGAGGAGCGCATCATCGACCGCCTCGAGAACATCCTCCACCTCGCGGAGGACTTCGAGGGCGTCGACGGCCTCGACGAGCCGATGCCCGTCAAGCCCGGCCAGCACTACCAGATGGGCGGCGTCGAGGTCAACGAGAACGGCCACACCTGCATCGACGGCCTCTACGCCGCGGGCGAGACGGCCTGCGTCTCCCTGCACGGCGGGAACCGCCTCGGCGGCAACGCCTTGCCCGAACTCCTCGTGTTCGGCGCCCGCGCCGGCAAGCACGCTGCCGGCGGCGACATGAAAGAAGCCGAGATCTCGACCGGCCCGAGCGCCGAGAGCGAGGCCGGCGAGATTCCCGAAGGCGTCGACGTCGGCGCCGTCGGATCGACCGACGAGCACGTCGCGGCGGACGGCGCAGCAGTCGACGCCCAGTCGGTCGTCGAAGCGGAGGTCGAGCGCCAGCGCGAGCGCATCGAGCGGCTCCTCGAAGAGGACGGCATCAACCACGCCCACGTCCGCGACGACATCCAGGAGACGATGACGGCCAACGTCAACGTCTTCCGCCGCGAGGAGAACCTCAAGGACGCCCTCGAGGACATCCGCGAGGCCCGCGAGCGCTACCAGCACGTCGCCGCGTCGGACCCCTCGCGCACCTACAACACCGACCTGATGCACACGATGGAGACCCGCAACATCATCGACGTCGCCGAAGCCATCACGGTCGGGGCCCTCGCCCGCGAGGAGTTCCGCGGCGCCCACTGGCGCGAGCAGTACCAGTTCCGCGACGACGAGAACTGGCTCAAACACACCATGCTCGCCTGGAACGACGGCAACCCGCGCCTCTACTACAAGCCCGTGCTCCTCGAAGGCGAGAAAGAGTACGAGCCGAAGGAACGGTCCTACTAAACCATCTAGTTACCATCTTTTTCGCTCGGGGTTTCCTCGCGGCCGAAGGCCGCTGCGGGAACCCCCGAGCCAAAAACATGGGTGAAAAAGGCCGCTCGCGCTTCGCACGAGCGGCGAACCGGCGCCTGCGGCGCCGGATGCTGGAAGTCCGCATCCGCTTACGAACTCGATAGGCTATCCCCGACGCAGTCGCTCTATAGTACCACGATCACCCACAGAAAGCGGTCAGTGCCGCTCGCTGTAACCTCACGTCAGCGGTCCCACCTCCTTTGTTCGGCTATTCTTCGTCGGATCCGTCGTCGCTCTCGTCGACGATCCAGTCCTCGCGGACGCGCTTGGTCCCGGAGTCCGTCTCGATGATGAGGACGTTGTAGTCTTCCGTCCCGGTCTTGACGCCGGTGACCGTGCCGGTGCTGGTGCCGTAGACCGAGGAGTCGGGGCCGGCGACGTGGAAGGTGACCTCCTCGCCGCGCTCGACCGGCACGTCGCCGAAGCCAATTGGCGAGCGGGGCACCGAGCGCCCGCCGCCGCGATACAGCGGCTCCGTGCGGGTCCCGTTCCCGTCCGAGGACGCTTCCGCGGTCGCCTCTTCGTCGCTCTCGCCGACTCGGCGGCCGAACCCACAGCGTTTGGTCTCTTCGACGACGACCTGTTGGACCGTCAGCGTCGGGTGGGTCCGCTTCCACTCCTCGAGTACGGTCTCGAGTCGGGAAGCCGTCAGGTCGTCGCGGGCCTTGACGTCGATCTCGAAAGTCCTGATCGAGCGCTCACCCGTTCGGGACTCGCAAACGACTTTGGCCTCGAAGACGCTCTCCGATCTGTTCTTTGCCTGTCTCTCGTACTCAAATTCGGATCCGTCGACAGTTATCGTAGGCATGTCGATAGCTCAGCTGTTGTAACGTTGGTGAGAAGTCAGTGATATATCTTATTGAACTCGTCTGGTACGACGGGTATTCAGATCGATGAGACTCGATTTCCAAGTGATAACTCCGGGAACCGGGATCAGTCACTACGCCACTACACGTAGGCTGAGCGTCGTGAAATCGACCGAAAGAGGCTTAGCGGCGTGGTATGACACTGGTGATCAATGCCCGAAACCGTCGCAGTCGTCGGAACCGGCCCGGACCCCGAGAACCCCACCGTCGAGGGGTTCGCGATGGGGTACCGCCACGCCGAGTCGTTCGAGAGCCAGCCCGACTGCGAAGTCGTCGCCTGCGCCGACATCGTCCCCGAGAACGGGGAGGCGTTCGCCCGGACCTTCGATCTGCCCGACGAGCGCGTCTTCGAGGACTACGAGGCGATGATCGAAGCGGTCGAACCCGATATCGTCACCGTCGCGGTGCCGCCGCAGATCCACGAGGACGTCGTCGTCGACTGCGCGCGCAGCGGCGTGGTTTCGGCGATCCACGCCGAGAAGCCGATGGCTCACAACTGGGGGTCGGCCCAGCGGATGGCACAGGCCTGCTGGCGGCGGGACGTGCAGCTGACCTTCAACCGCCAGCGCCGCTTCGGGAAGCCCTTCAGCGAGGCGAAGCGGCTCGTCGACGACGGCGAGATCGGCGACCTGCAGCGCGTCGAGACGACGTGGAGCGACCTCTACGACACGGGCGCGCACACCATCGACCTGACCGGCATGTTCGCCGGCGATCCCCATCCGGAGTGGGTCATCGCCCAGATCGACTACCGCGAGGAGGACGTCCGCTTCGGCATGCACCAGGAGAACCAGGCGTGGGCGCTCTGGGAGTACGAGACCGGCGTGCAGGGCGTCATCTCCGGAGGACCGGGGAGCGACTTCGCCGACGCCGCGCACGTCCTCCGCGGCACCGACGGCGAGATCCGCATCGACAGCGAGACCGGAAACATGCTGGAGATCCGTCGCGCCGGGGACGCCGAGTGGGAAGCGATCGACGTGGACGGCGAGACGCTTCACGGGACGCCCACCGACGGCGACCGCTACGGCAGCGAGTACATCGACCGCGCGGCCGCCGAGGTGCTCGCCGCACTGCGCGAGGACCGCGAATCCGAACTCGGCGCCCGGAACGGGCTCAAGACCGCCGAGATCATCTTCGGCGCCTACGAGTCCGCCCGCAAGCGCGGCCGCGTGGACTTCCCGCTCGACGCCGAGGACAACGCCTTCGAGGCGCTCGTCGCGGCCGGCGAACTGGCCTGCCGGCCCGGAGAGGACGACGAGAGCGGCGACTGAGGAGGGCCACGGACTTTTGAGGATTCCGGCCACACCCCTCGCACATGGAGTTCACGGAGTTCGGCGACGGCGACGAGCGCGTCCTCTTCATTCTCGGGTGGGGAAACCGACCCCATCACGAGAACGTCCGCTGGCTGGTCGACGAGTTGGTCGAAGCGGGGTACACGGTCGACGTCGGGACGATCCCCGACCACGGCGACGACTTCGCGGCCCAGTACGTCCGGCCGACCCAGCGCCGCCACGACGCGACCGATCCGGACAGGGTCCTCTCGCACAGTACCGGGGGACTCGTCGCCGCCCACCTCGACTCGGAGGCGCCGCGGGTCTACCTGAGCCCCTGGTGGGGGATGGCCGGGGAGTCGGGCCCCCTCCAGCGGCTGCTCGTCTCGTTACCCATCGAGCGGCCCGTGATTCCCGTCTCGATGGATTCCGACGCGCTCGGCGACCTCGCGACGGAGGCACAACTCGCCGACGGCCCGGACCGCATCGCGCCGGCGTTCCTGCGGACGGTCGCCGAGGCGCAAGAGCGGCTGCCGCCTTTCCGCGAGGACAGCGTCGTGTTCTGCTCGCTCTCCGACTCCGTCGTCGGTGTCGACGCCATCGGCGAACGCGCTACGGCCGAACGGACCGTCCTCTACGACGGCGGGCACGAATTCTTCACCTCCAGTTCGCGGGACCGGACCGTCGAATGGGTCCTCGCTGCGCTCGCGGACGGCCCGGATGCGCTGGCGGGGCCCGTACGAGCCGAGCAGTCACGGCCCGAGTGACGGGGGTCGCTCAGAACAATACGTAGAGCATGAGGTAGACGACGACGCCGAGCGCGAAGGAGATCAGCCACAGCGCGGCCGCGACGCGGCCGACACGCTGGTGGGGAGTCTCCCGGAGTTGTTGGACCGTGTGGGTCACCGCGAGCAGCAGGACGTAGATGACCAGCGGGACGCAGACGATGGCGAGGAGGACGTGGATTCCCAGCACGGCGGGGTAAACCACGTTCTCGACGAGCGGCGGCCCGGAGAACTTGGTCGGCCCCTCCAGCGCGACGCGGTAGAGGTACGCCGTCAGGAAGGCGGCGAAGAGGGTCGTCGTCGCGAGCATCGCCGCCCGGTGTCTGGCGACGTTCCCGCGGCGGATCGCCCGCCAGCCGACGAGGATGGTTCCGATCGCCGTCGCGCTGACGACGGCGTTGACGTGCGGGATGGCGTGCAGGACGGCGTCCGGCGCACGCGGGAGGAGCGCCGGTGGGATCGCCTGCAGCGCCGCGGCGAACACCAGCGCGAGCGCGGCGATCGAGAGGAGACCGGAGACAGCGGGGACGTGCTCCCTGACGTTCATCGTCCGGAACTCGGGACTCGACCGTCAATGGCGTTGCGCTTCGGAGCTAACAGCGTATCCCGATCGGCGGTGCCGCTCGTCAGTGACGGCGCGCGAAAAAATACCGCGGTGGTCGTGGCCGCGTCAGTGGAAGGTACGGCCGACTTCCTGCTCTTCGACCTCGGCTTCGCCGGGGCCGAAGCGCTCCTCGATCTCCTCGTAGCGCTCCTTGGTCTCCTCGTCGACGCTGGGGGTGACCTCGGTAAGCGCGTGCTCGAAGTGCTCCATCGTGACCTTCACGTTGCCGACGGAGTCGTCGATGTCCTCGGGGTCGACGCTCGCGATGAACTCGCGGGTCGCGGCCATCGAGGCCTCGCGGGCGACCGCCTCGATGTCGGCGCCGACGTAGCCCTCGGTGCGCTCGGCCAGTTCGTCCAGGTCCACGTCGTCCGCGAGCGGCTTGTCCCGCGTATGGACGTCGAGGATCTTCCGGCGGGCCTCCTCGTCGGGAACGGGCACGTGGACGTGTCTGTCGAGTCGACCCGGCCGCAGCAGCGCGGAGTCGATGAGGTCCGGCCGGTTGGTGGTCGCGATGACGACCACGTCCTCCAGCTCTTCGAGGCCGTCGAGCTCCGTCAGCAGCTGGGAGACGACGCGCTCGCCGACGCCGGAGTCGGTCGTGTTGCCGCCGCGTTCGCCGGCGATGGAGTCGATCTCGTCGAAGAACACCACGGTGGGTGCGTTCGCACGAGCCTTCTCGAACACCTCGCGGACGCCCTTCTCGGACTCGCCGACGAACTTGTTCAGCAGTTCGGGGCCCTTGATCGAGATGAAGTTCGACTGGGCCTCGTTGGCGATGGCCTTCGCGAGCAGGGTCTTCCCCGTGCCCGGCGGGCCGTACATGAGGACGCCCTTCGCGGCCTCCATGTCCATCTGCTCGAACACCTCGGGGTAGTCCAGCGGCCACTGGATGGTCTCACGGAGCCGCTCTTTCGTGTCCTCCAGCCCGCCGACCTGGTCCCAGGTCACGTCGGGCACTTCGACGAACACCTCGCGCAGCGCCGAGGGCTCGATGCCCTTCAGCGCCTGCTTGAAGTCGTTCTCCGTGACTTCCAGGTGTTCGAGCACTTCGGCGTCGATCTCGTCGGATTCGAGGTCGAGTTCGGGGCGGATGCGCCGCAGCGCGTTCATCGCCGACTCCTTGGCCAGCGATTCGAGGTCCGCGCCGACGAAGCCGTGCGTGTTCTCGGCGTACTGCTCGAGGTCGATGCCGTCGACCAGAGGCATCCCGCGGGTGTGGACCTGCAGGATCTCCTTGCGACCGTTCTTGTCCGGGACGCCGATCTCGATCTCGCGGTCGAAGCGACCGCCGCGGCGCAGGGCAGGGTCGACGGCGTCGACGCGGTTGGTCGCGCCGATGACGATGACCTGGCCGCGCGATTCGAGGCCGTCCATCAGCGACAGGAGCTGGGCCACGACGCGGCGTTCCACGTCGCCTTGCGTCTCGCCGCGCTTGGGCGCGATGGAGTCGATCTCGTCGATGAAGACGATGGCGGGCGAGTTATCCTCGGCCTCGTCGAAGATCTCGCGGAGCTGCTCTTCGGACTCCCCGTAGTACTTCGACATGATCTCCGGCCCGGAGATGTCGGTGAAGTACGCGTCGATCTCGTTGGCGACGGCTTTCGCCATTAGCGTCTTGCCGGTGCCGGGCGGGCCGTGGAGCAGGACGCCCTTCGGCGGTTCGATGCCGAGCGTCTCGAACAGCTCGGGGTGGCGCATCGGCAACTCGATCATCTCGCGGACCTGTTCGAGCTCGTCGTCCAGACCCCCGATGTCCTCGTAGGTGATGTCCGGCGCGCCGCCCGCCTCGGCGGGGGCGGCCCCGCCCTGGATCTGTTCTGCGGGCTTCTCGGCCACGTCGACTTCCGTCGAGTCCGTCACGACGACAGTCCCGGACGGTTCGGTGCCGGCGATCTTCAGCGGGATCTTCTGGCCGCTCATCGACGAGAGCGGCCCGAGTCCGAAGCTGACGGGTACGGTCTGGCCCTCGGTGACGGCCTGACCGCTGAGGTTGTTGCGGATCATCGGGCCGACGTTGCCGCGAACCCGGAGGTTCTGCGGCAGCGCGACGCTGACCCGGGTGGCCGGGTTCACGTCGGCCTTCTCGACGTCGACGGCGTCGTCGATGCCGACGTCGGCCTCCTGGCGGAGGCGGCCGTCGATGCGGATGACGCCGCGACCCTCGTCTTCGGGGTAGCCGGGCCAGACTCGAGCGACCGCGCGTGAGTCCGTCCCCTCGATGACGATGTAGTCACCGTTCTCGAGACCGAGTTCGGACATCGCCGCGCGGTCGATGGCGGCGAGTCCGCGACCCGCGTCCTTCTGTTTCAGGGGCTTGACAGTGAGTCTCATGCGTTCACCTCGATGGTGAGAACGCCGTTGCGGATAAACGCTTGCGCGTCTCCAGCAAGGTCCAGATCGTACTGCTGGTCGTCGACGACGACGATGACCGCGTCGTCGAGTACGTCCACGGACGCGTCCCGACCCGGACCGAGGTCCGCCGCCAGGACAGTCTCGTCACCGTAGTCGTACCGACGGAGGCCGACGTCGTCAGCCAGCTGCTGTTTTCCAGTCATACTAACTCATAGTTAGCGCGATAAGTATTTAAAGATTTCTCTAATTCACCCCACCCCGTCCCGTTTCGATCGGGTAACGATGGAATTGCGGTTCACACTGACAGCGGTCTGGGATATAAGTCTCCGGACCGCCCGCGCTCGTGACCGCCGGGCCAGAGACTATGGGTGGGCCTCCCGAGGCCTCTGTATGGAGAACGTTCGTCACGACGGCCGCGAGACGGCCTACAGGGTCGCCGGCGGCGACAGGGAGTCCGACGGGCCCCAGTCCGCCTCCGTCCTCTACGTCCACGGCAGCGGTGCCACGCACCGCCTGTGGGCCGCCCAGTACGGACCGGACGGTCCAGGCAGTCCGGCGGCCGCAGTAGACCTGAGCGGCCACGGTGATTCGGAGGACGTCGACGCCGCTCCCGGTCCCGACACGCTCGCGGCGTACGCGCGAGACGTGATCGCCGTCGCCCGGGAGACCGACGCGGACGTACTCGTCGGCAACTCCCTCGGCGGCGCCGTCGTTCTGCACGTCGCGCTGGAGACCGACTTCGACCCGCGGGCGCTAGTGCTCGCTGGAACGGGCGCGAAGCTCTCCGTTCACGAGGATCTGCGCGAGTGGCTTGCAGACGACTTCGAGCGCGCGGTCGAGTTCTTGCACGGCGAGGACCGCCTGTTCCACGACGCCGACGAGCGGACGCTCGACCGCTCGACGTCGCAGCTTCGCGCCACTGGCCAGCAGGTCACCCGCAGGGACTTCCTGACCTGTCACACCTTCGATGTACGTGACCGTCTCGACGAAATCAGCGCGCCCGCGCTCGCCATCGTCGGCGAACACGACTCGCTCACGCCACCGGCCTCTCACGAATATCTCGCCGCGAATCTCCCCGACGGCGAGTACGCCGAAATCACCGACGCCGCTCACCTCGCGATGGCCGAGCGGCCCGCGGAGTTCAACCGAGTCGTGGGGGAATTCCTCGAATCACTCGACGCGTGAGGGCAGTCGGTCGACACCGGAGCGGCTGCCACGGTCTTCGCCAAACTCCGCGACCAATGCAGAGCGAAAACATGGGACTCAAGGGAATGTCCGCGAAAGGATTTCTCGTGCCAGCGCGCGTCGAGCGGACCGACCCGGACGGCATCGACTACGGTCGGGTGATGCAACTCACCTTCGTGGTCACGATCATCGCCGGAGCCCCGCTCGTCGCCCTCCTCTCGCTCGCCGTCTCGCTGCCGACGTGGATCGACCGCGTTCTCTTCGCCGTACGCGTCGGCGCCGTCGTCTGGATCGTCACCGCGCTCGCGATGTACGCCTACGAGCGCCGCCGCGTGCAGTAACAGTCGCGACGCCTTCGCCGCCGCTCAGACCCTGTCCTCGACCCACTGGAAGTCGACGCCGGCCGCCCGCGCTGCTTCCCTGTCCGACGCCGAGTCGCCGACGAAAAGCGTTCGCTCGGGAGACGCACCGAGCGACTCGATCGCGTGCAGGAGCGGCTCCGGGTCGGGCTTGACGAGTTCGTGCGAGTCGCGGCCGACGACGGCGTCGACGTGACCGTCCAGCCCGTGCAGTTCGAGGGCGATCCGGCAGGCCGCCTCGCAGTTGAGCGAACAGACGCCGACGGGGACCGAGTGCGGGAGCGCGTCGGCCAGTGCCAGTCGGCGGGCGCTGCGTGCGCCCTCGCGTTCGAACTCGGCGATGGCCTCGTCGACGCGGTCGAGGAGTCCGTGCTCGGCCGCCAGCTCCCGCATCTCCCAGATGTCTGCGCCCGCGGGGTCGTGTCCCCGCGCGCTCAAGATCGCGGCACAGCGGTCGGCAACCGCCCCCCAGTCGACGTCGAGGCGGACGAGCGTCCCGTCGAGGTCGTAGACGATGGCGTCGTACTCCGTCACGACAGTCGGTAGGCAACGAACCCGCAAATGCGCTTCGGCCCGACCGGGTCGGCCTTCCACGACTGTCCGATCTTTCGCCCCCGCTTACTCGCCGAGCAAGTCTCTGGCGATGATGTTCTTCTGTATCTGGCTGGTCCCCTCGTAGATGGTGGTCACCTTCGCGTCGCGGTACATCCGCTCGACGGGGAAGTCGCTGGTGTAGCCGTAGCCGCCGTGGATCTGGACGGCCTCGCCCGCCACGTCGACCGCCGCCTCGCTGGCGAAGTACTTCGCCACGCTCGCGGCCGTCCGGGCGTCCTCGCCCCGGTCCTGGGCCGCGGCAGCCTGCCGCGTCAGTGCCCGCGCCGCGCGCACGCTCGTCTCCATGTCCGCGAGCTTGTGCCGGATCGACTGGATGTCGGCGATGGGCCCGTCGAACTGCTCGCGCTCCTGTGCGTACGCGACGGCCTCGTCGAGCGCCGCCTGCGCCAGGCCGACCGACTGGGCGGCGATGCCGATCCGCCCGCCCGTCAGGATCGAGAAGGCCGCCGCGAGCCCGCGACCGGGTTCGGTGAGCCGATACCGTGCCGGGACCTCGACGCCGTCGAAGACCAGACTCGTCGTGTCGCTGGCCCGCAGGCCGAGCTTGTCCTCTTTCTCCCCGACCTCGAGCCCCTCGGCGTCGGTGGGGACGAGGAACTGCGTCACCGACCCGGGGTCGTCGGCGTCGGTCTTGGCGAAGACGACGGCGACGCCGGCGCGCTCGCCGTTCGTGATCCACTGCTTCTCGCCGTCGATGACGTACGCCTCCCCGTCGTCGGTCTCGCTGGCCGTCGTCGACATCTCCGCGGGGTTCGACCCGGCCTCGGGTTCCGAGAGCGCGAACGCGCCGACCGGGCGGCCGTCGACCATGTCGGGGAGCCACTCCTCGCGAACGGACACCTCGCCGAACTCGGCGATGCACGAGGTGGCGAGACAGTGGACCGACAGCGCCGTCGCGACCGCCAGCGACCCGTGGGCGAGTTCCTCGTTCACCACGGCGTAGGTCAGCCGGCCGGCGTCGAAGCCGCCGTACGCCTCGGGGACGGTCAGTCCCGTCATGTCGAGGTCGGCGAGGCCGTCCCACACCTCCTCGGGGAACGACTCCTCGCGGTCCGCCTCGGCGGCGACCGGTCGGACCTCCTCCGCGGCGAACTCCCGCACCGCGTCGCGGATCGCCTCCTGCGTGGCCGAAAGCTCCATGCCACTCCCTTCGAGCACCGCCGGCAAAAATTGCCCGGCGAGTTCGCCAGCGGGTGAGCCACTGCGCGAAAGTCGCCGCAGAGGGCGAAGTATCTGCTCTGAACTCGAGCGGTAAGTACCGAAAGGAGGAGAGAAAGTGACGGATCGAGGGCGATACGCCCGGCGAGCTACGGAGTGACCTGTGGGAGCGGGCGCTCAGGCAGATTCCGCGAGTTCGACGTCCAGTTCGGCTTCGAGGGCGCCGATGAGCGAGCCGCCGACGTTGGCCTGGGTCGCACGCCCCTGTTCGACGGCGAGGACGTCCGACTCGTCGGCCCCGACGGCTTCGGCGAGTTCTGCGGTCTGGAGGCCGGCTTCCTGGCGGGCTTCCACGAGGACGTCCCCGTAGTCGCTGACGAGGTAGGGGAGCTGGTCGTCGTCGTAGTCGGCGCCGTCCTCCCAGTGCTCGGCGTCCGGAGCGTTGGCGTCTTGCATGCGCGCCGTGTTCTGGGCGGCGCGGCGCTTTCGGTCACCGTCGTCTCGGGAGCCGGACCCGGAGTCGGAGCCACCGCCGGAGGTTTCGTCGTGCTGGGCGCACTCGGAGCAGACGCTGAGCGTCGCGCCGGCGACGCTCGCCGTCTGGAGGTCGACGTTCTCCGCGCCACAGAGTTCGCAACTATCGCTGGCGCTGGAGCCGGCGCCACCGGTCGAATACTTAGCCATGCTGGGGGGTAGTGGACAGGTGGTATTTGAATCGTCCGCTTTCTCTCGTCGCTGTGACCTGACAGACGATCGGGATCATCGGACGCAAACGAAAGGGCTTTTATCGGGGCCATAACAACCAATAATCGCAGGCAGACAGAGACCCGGTGCGTGGGTAGCCAAGCCAGGCCAACGGCGCAGCGTTGAGGGCGCTGTCCCGTAGGGGTCCGCCGGTTCAAATCCGGTCCCACGCACTACCAGTCCGCTCGCGCGGACGACAGTGCAGGTGCACTCCCTTGGGACTGCACCCACGCAAACTTCCTACCGAAGCAATCCGACGAGTGACGGCTCCGTCCGACGATGCCGAGACGCCGTCACTCGGTACGATGCTACCGACGGCGAGCTCACGGTGATACGGAAGGACACTACTCGATGCGAGAACAGCGCAGCCGATAGCGACTGCTACAGGTATCTCAGTCGGTCGCGACCGGGCCGCGGTCGATCCCGTCGTCGATGTCCGGGGCATCGCCGCTGACGACGCGCTCGAGCGTGTCCGTCTCGATCCCGAGAGCGGCTCGTTTCGCGGCGAGTCGCTCCTCGATACGGGCGAACCCGTCGCTCTCGGCGAGCTCCCCCTGGTCCGCGCGGGCTTCGAGCGTCGCCTTCTTCGACGCGAGCGCGAGGAACTGCCGGAGGGTGTCGTCGGAGTCGGCGCGCCGCATCATCTCGTCGACCGCCGCGACTAACTCCTCACGGTCGACGGGTTTGACCAGATAGCCGTCGAACGGCAGGTCGACGATGTCGACGTCCGGCGCGACTGCCGTTACCACGACGATCCGACAGTCGAGCGCGCGGTCGGCGATGCGGGTCATCACTTCCTCGCCGGAGATCCCGGGCATGCGCCGGTCGAGCACGACTACCTCCGTCGCGGGCCCGAGTACGTCCAGCGCTGCTGAGCCGCTGGTGACCGCGCGGACTTCGTAGTCATCGGCGAGGAACTGCGCGTACGTCTCGGCGATGGGGCCGTTGTCGTCGACGACGAGCACCGTCGGTCCCGACTCGGTCACGGGCACGCCCTCCCGGAGACGTGACCGCGCTGTCGGTCAGTCGCAATTCCGCTCACTCTCCGATCTTCCGCGAGAGCAGTCAAATACGTTCGGCCCCGATTCACAGTTCTGATACCACGTGTCCGATGGTGAGGCCGGACCGAGACCTACTTTATCTGCACTGGAGGGTGAAATACAACCCCGATGAATAGTTCATTATCATAATTGATTTTCACTGCGCTGGTTTTATTACCCCCTCGCGGCTATACACAGGTGCGGCACCAGTTCGGTGCCACATCACCCACCCACCCACCCCACACCCACCCACCTTTTGGGGAGACACTACCCGACCAGCGACGGGACCGCGTCCGGAACTCGCGCCGAAAGAAGTGAGTATCGACCGCCTGTAGACGGTTCCATGGCCTCGGCTTCGACTATCGCGCTCGCCCTGCTAACTGGCTTTCTTACCGGGGCGATTTTTCGGTTCCTGAACGTCCCGATCCCCGCACCTCCGAACGCGGCCGGCGTCCTCGGGATCGTCGGCATCTACGTCGGATACGTCACTATCGATCACTTCGACCTCGGGATCGACCTCGCGAGTCTCTTCTGACGGTCCGGAGAAACGTGAGAACCCGTCCCGCGACGGGACGGTGCGTCAGTCGTCGGCCGAGGAGTGGCCGACGGCCGGCCGTTCGACCTCGCGGTCGGTCTGTTCGCCCTCGATGTCGTAGGGGTACTCGCCGGTCACGCAGCCGAGACAGAGGTCGGACCCGCTCTTGTCGAGCGCCTCGGCGATGGCCTCGATGGAGAGGTACGACAGCGAGTCGGCCTGGATCTCCTCGCGGATCTCCTCGATCGACCGGTCGGCCGCGATGAGTTCCTCGCGGCTCGCCATGTCGATGCCCATGTAACAGGGGGCGATGATCGGCGGCGCACCGATGCGGACGTGGACCTCCTCGGCGCCCGCCTCGTAGAGCAACTCGACGAGCTGGGTCGAGGTGGTCCCGCGGACGATAGAGTCGTCGATGACCGTGACGGTCTTGCCCTCTACCGTGCTCTTGATCGGGTTGAGCTTCAGCCGGACCGCGCGCTCGCGCTCGTCCTGGGTCGGCATGATGAACGTCCGCCCGACGTAGCGGTTCTTCATCAGCCCCTCCGCGAACTCGACGCCCTGGGGGGCCGCGTCCGCGTAGCCGGTGGCGAACGCGCGCCCGGAGTCCGGGACGGGCATCACGACGTCCGTCTCGATGCCCGACTCCTCCCACAGCGCACGGCCCAGATCGCGGCGGACCTCGTAGACGAGTTCGTCGTCGATGATCGAGTCCGGCCGCGCGAAGTAGACGTGCTCGAAGAAACAATGGGCGGTGTTCTCGGTCTCGACGAGCTGGTAGGTGTCGAAGCCGGTCCCGTCGTCGTGGAGGACCACGAGTTCGCCCGGTCGCACGTCGCGGACGAGTTCGCCGTCGAGCGTGTCGATGGCCGCGCTCTCGGAGGCGAGGACGTAGCCGTCCTCCAGTTCGCCGATACAGAGCGGCCGGTTCCCCTGCGGGTCCCGGACGCCCAGCACCGTCTCGTCGTGGGTGATCGTCAGCGAGTACGACCCGTGGATGCGGCTCATCGTCCGCTTGACCGCGCGAACCAGATCTTCCTCCAGCAGGTTGCGCGCCAGGTCGTGGGCGATCACCTCGGTGTCGCCGTCGGAGGTGAACGCGTGGCCCAGGCCGGCGAGTTCCTCGCGGATCTCCTCGGTGTTGACGAGGTTGCCGTTGTGGGCCAGCCCGAGCGACCCGCTCTTGAACGAGACGGAGAAGGGCTGGGCACAGCAGTTGTTGACGCTCCCCGAGGTCGGGTACCGGACGTGGCCGATCCCGTTGGAGCCGTTGAGCGAGTCCAGATCGTCCTCGTCGAAGGCGTCGCCGACGAGGCCCATCTCGACGTGTTCGTACTGCTGGAAGCCGTCGTGGGTGACGATGCCGGCCGATTCCTGGCCGCGGTGCTGGAGGGCGTAAAGCGAGTAGTAGAGGGGGCGGGCGACGTCACGGTCGGTAGTAGAGATGCCGACGACGCCGCACTTCTCGTGCATTTCGTTACTCGCCGGCTTTGTCCTGCCAGGCGTAGTCCCGTCGTTTGGCCGACTCGCCGAACCCGCAGGACGCGCAAACCTTGTTTTTCACGTGGTACGATTTCTCGCCGCACCGACGACACTTGACGTGTGTCGTGGTGTTCTTCTTCCCCTGGCTCGGGGTTCCTGCACCAGTCATGGGTTAATCGAGACGACGTTATCGCCGCGTATAATCGTTGTGTCTTCGTCGTCCTCGATGACCAGGTTCATGTGCTGGTCGTAGCCCGAGAGGTCGCCGACGTACTCCTCGCCGCCCTTCAGACGAACCGTGACCTCCTCGCCGAGCGACGCCTCGAGTACGTCCAGCGGTCGTCCACTCATACCCGAACTGCCTTTCGTCGCGTGCTTAAACGTACCGCTTGCCCAATCGGCCCCCCACGCCCTCCGTTCGCCCCCCTACCGCCCAATCTCGGCCTTTCGCGCCGACCAGGCCGGTCGGGGACCTCCAACACTGGAAACTCCCGGAATCAGACGCCATATCGCTGATAGCCCGTATCGAGCGCCGCTACAGCCCCACGTCGAACGGCGCGAACGTCTCCGCACGCGCCCCGACCGCTCCCAGCAGGTCCGCCGTCGCGTCGAGGTCGTCGGCCTCGATTACCTCGACGGGCGTGTGCATGTAGCGGTTCGGCAGGCCGAGGCTCAGCGTCGGCGTCCCGCCGCGGGCGACGTAGAAGGCGTCCGCGTCCGTCCCCGTCCGGGATCCGGTCGCCTGCAACTGAACGTCAAGGTCCTCCTCGTCGGCCACGTCGCGCACGGCCGCGACGAGAGCGGGGTGGTTCGCGCTCCCGCGGGCCACCGCCGGCCCTTCCCCCAGCTCGACGCCGGTGGACTTCTCCCCGGGGACGCCCGGCGAATCAGTCGCGTGAGTCACGTCGCAGGCGATCACCGCGTCCGGATCGAGGTCGAACCCGACCATCCGAGCGCCCTGCAGCCCGACCTCCTCCTGGACCGTGCTGACGGCGTAGACGGTCGCGTCCGCACCGGCCTCGATAGCCCGGCGCAGCCCCTCGGCGGCCGCCCAGATCCCGACCCGATTGTCCATCCCGCGGGCAGTCAACCGCCCGTCTTCGAGTTCGCGGACGCGCTGCTGGAACGTCACCGGATCGCCCACCTCGACCAGATCCGCGGCGTCATCGCCGTCGGCGGCGCCGATGTCGACGTGCTGTTCCGCGATCTCGGGCGCGTCGTCCTTGTCGCCGTCTCGCAGGTGGATCGCCATCTGTCCGACGACGCCGTTGATCGGCCCCTCGTCGGCGTGGACAGTCACGTGCTGGCCCTGCACGACGGTCTTGTCCGATCCGCCGACTCGGCCGATCCGCAGGAAGCCGTCGTCGGTGACCTCGCGGACGATGAAGCCGATCTCGTCGCCGTGGCCGGCGAAGGCGATCGACACGTCGCAGTCGTCGCTGCCCTCGTGGACGGCGACGGCGTTGCCGTACTCGTCGGTCCGGATCTCGTCGGCGAACGCCTCGACGTAGTCGACCCAGACCCGCTGGCCGGGAACCTCGTAGCCCGACGGGCTGGCGGTCGAGAGCAGATCGTCCAGAAACGCGCGGTGTTCGTCGTCCATGCGGCCACCTTCGACTGAACCACCTTGAACGTGGCTACCGCGGCCGTTGCTTCGGGATCCGCGACCGAACGGCGTCGCCGCTTACCACGAGGTGATCTCGACGTCCCGGAGCGGGCGGTCGAGCGGGATCGAGACCTGCCCGCCGGTGTAATGAGAGAGGTAGAAGCCGACGATGATCTCCAGCGAGCGGGTCGCGACCCTGCCGGACGAGCGGTTCTCCGCCTCCCCGTCGAGGATGTTCTGGATGTGGCGGGCCGCGTTGGGGAACGCGCGCTCGTAGTCGTCGTCCCACGTCCAGGCGCCCTCGATGCCGTACTCGGCGAGGTCGACCTCGACGTGGTCGCCGTCTTCGAGCCGCCAGTAGCGCCACTCGCCGTCGTCGTTGTTGAGGTAGAGCTTCCCCTCGCTCCCGACGAACTGCATCGTCATCGAGGAGTCCTCCCGCGGAACCGTGCAGTCGACGGTCGCGAACGACCCGTCGTCCATCACGACGAATCCGCCGCCGCCGGCGTCGTCGACCGTCTCGCCCGCTTCGAGGCTGTCGACGGCCTCGTTCTCCCCGGTGATGTGCCCGGCCACGCGCTCGGCGCGCGCGTCGAGCAGTTGCACCAGCGTGTCGAGCAGGTGCGTCGAGTTGCGCAGCAGTTCCATCCGGAACTGCATCGACACCGAGTGGACCTCCCCGAGGAGGTCCTCCTCGCGGACGAGTTCGGCGAGCCGGCACTGTTTCTCGGTGAACCGGAACGAGTGGTTGACGACGAGTTCGGTTTCGGTCTCGTCGCAGACCTCCACCATCTCGTTGGCGTCGCTCACCGAGGAGGCGATCGGCTTCTCGCACCAGATCGCGGACGGGTCGGCCGCCGAGCGGGCGGCGTCCAGAACGGGGCCGTGGTGGAGGTACGACGGGGTACAGACGGAGACGACGTCGAGATCCTCCGCCTCCAGCATGGCCTCGTGGCCGACGTAGCGCCCCTCGTCGGGGATGTCCCACGCGTCGCCGAACCGGTCGAGTTTCTCCTCGTCGACGTCGGCGACGGCCACCAGTTCGATGTCCTCGGCGGCCTCGTAGCCGCCGGCGTGGCTGGCGGTGAACTTCTTCTCCCCGATGTCCTCCTCGTCGTGCATCCCCAGGATACCCAGCCCGGCGATCCCACCGGCGCCGATTATCCCTGCGCGATAGTTCGACATGTCTCCGGCATGACGGGGAGGGGTCTTGGCCGTTTCGTGGTCGACCTGTCAACGCTCAGGACGGCAGAAGTCGATGACTGGGCGCGTCACCCACCGACGCGCTACTCGTAGACGTGGACGCTGCCGGTGGAGTTCTCCTCGATGAACTCCCAGTCGTAGTCGACGCCGAGGCCGGGGCCGTCCGGGACGGGGACGGTTCCCTCGTCGTCGATCGTCTCGAGCTGGTCCTCGTAGTCGCCGGCGTAGACCGGCGGCGTCGTGTTGGGCGCCTCGGGGTGGACCAGCGCCATCTCGTAGTAGTTGCTGTTGCGGACGGCGGCGATGCAGTGGCGCTGGGCGGGGCCGGGCGCGTGGAACTCGACGTCGAGGCCGTGGCCCTCGGCGACGCGGGCGCGCTTGATGGCGCCGGTGATGCCGCCGTCGTACTCGGGGTCGGCGCGGACGAAGTCCGTCGCCTCGGCGTCGATGAAGTCCGTGAACGGCTCCAGGCCGCGGACGTGCTCGGTCTGGAGGATCGGCGTGTCGAGGTTCTGGCGGAGCTTCCGGTGGGCGTGCTGGGAGATGCCGCCGTCGCGGTAGGGGTCCTCGTACCAGTAGAAGCCCTGTTCGTCGAGCGCGCGGCCGAGCTTGCGCGCGTCGGCGAGCGTCTCCAGTTCGCAGGCCGGGTCGTGCATCAGGTCCATCTCGTCGCCGACGCGCTCGCCGACGGCGTGAACCGCAGCGACCTCTCGGTCGAGGTCGCGGGAGCCATCGCTGCCGCCCCAGCCGTGGATCTTGAACGCGTCGTAGCCCATGTCCCGGCACTCCTCGGCGAAGTCGGCGAAGTCTTCAGGAGTTTCCAGCCCGCCGTTCTCGTCGCCGTGGTACGTCGAGGCGTACGCGGGGATGCGCTCGCGGTAGGTGCCGAGCAGCTCGTGGATCGGCGCGTCGTAGTACTTGCCGGCGAAGTCCCACAGCGCGATGTCGATGGGGCCGATGCCCATCCGGTCGTACTTCCGCAGCGCGCGTTTGACCTCCGACCAGTGTTTCTCCCGCTCCAGCGGGTTCTTGCCGATGAGGTAGTTCGCGAACGTGTTGTACTGGGCCGCGCCCGGGGAGTTGCCGCCGACGTACTCGCCGGTGATCCCCTCGTCGGTGTGGACCGTGATGGCGAACAGCTTGCGCTCGACGGAGCTCCCGGGTTCGTAGACGAGGTTGAACCCGTGCTGGTCGGTCCCCATGTCGGGGATCTCGTAGCTGAACTCCGTACTCTCGATTTTCGTAATCTCCGGTGCCATGTACCGGGGGTCGACTGGCGCCCCCAAGAATGGAGGGGTTATCCGCGCCCGCGGGGCTTGGCAGTCGCCCGCGGCCGGCCGGTGCCGGCGAAATCCCTTTCCGGGCCGTCCGCGAACGGTCTATATGGTCGAGATCACCTTTCTGGAAGTTCACCTCGACGGCGCGGAGTTCACGGCGAACGCGCCCGGCAGCGGCGGGTTCTCCGACGAAGACGGAGCGACCGACGAGACCGGACTCGGTAGCGGCGAATCGGACACTGGCGGCGGATCGAGTCCGCTGCCCTCGCTGCTCGCGTTCGTCGGGCTCGTCGTCGCCGTAGTCGTCGTCCGCCGTCTCCTCGGCGGGTCGGGCGAACCGGCGCTCGAATAGCCCGGAACGCGGGCGCAGTTCCGCGGCGAACCGCCGGCGGGGAGAAGGCATTTCCCGCCGCGCGCCTTCCTTCGAGTATGGGACTGTACCAGAGCGTCCGGGCGGTCACGACCGCCTCGGGCGAGGGGCCCGTCGACTGGGATTCGGTCGCCGACGCCGCCAAGGCCTCGACCGATCCGGGGTCGCTGGCCCTCACCGGAGCCGAGGAGGCGGGCTACGCGGCCGACGTGCGCGAGGCCCGCGACCGCGTCCGTTCGGTGGCCGCCGTGGAGTTCGACCTCCCCGAGATGGTCGAGATCCAGAACCGCCACCACTGGATCGACGCGAACGTCGCTACCTTCGAGCGGGTCATGCGCCCGCTGGAGGAGCAGGTCACGATGTTCCCCGGCGCCAGTCGCGTCGTCAACACCGGAACGATGAGCGTCGCGCTCGCGTTCCTCGGGAACAACGTCCTCGGGCAGTACGACCCGCTGTTGCTCGCCGAGGGCGACGACCACGCGCTGTATTTCGTCCACCCGAACATCGAGAAGGTCGCCGCAGCGCTGGGGGTCGACTTCGGTCGGTTCCGCCGGTGGATAGCCTTCCACGAGGTCGCACACGCCGCCGAGTTCGGCGCGGCCCCGTGGCTCTCCGACCACCTCGAAACGACGATGGAAGGCGCCGTGACCGCCCTCGGTGAGGGGTCGCTCGACCGCGACGCGCTCAAGGAACTCGACACGACGATGACCGCCGTCGAGGGGTACGCCGAACTCGTGATGGATCGCGCGTTCGACGACGAGTACGCGGACCTCCGCGAGAAGGTCGAAGAGCGCCGGCGCGGCCGCGGGCCGGTGGCGCGCGTCATCCGCCGGCTGCTCGGCCTCGGGATGAAGCGCCGCCAGTACGAGCGCGGCAAGGCCTTCTTCGACGCCGTCGCCGACCAGCGCGGCGTCGCCGGCGCCTCCGTCGTCTGGGACGACCCCGCCAACCTGCCCACCGACGCCGAACTCGACGAGCCCGCGCTGTGGCTCGCTCGCGTCGGCGAGTGACCACGCAGTAATCGATTCTCCGGATCTCCGCTCCGACTCTAGCGCCGACGCCGATCAGCGCCGTCCGCGGTCGCGCGACCGTGAAGACGTGTCACTGCCGGTGCCCGTGTCGCCGTCACCGTTCGAGCGACTATCGTCCGAACGACCCCCGTCGGTGCTCCCGCCTTCGCCGTCGGTGAAGGGGTTCTCCTCGATCCGGCGCTGTTGCTCGCGCCGGCGCTGTCGCTGGCGGCTCGCCGGCGAGGAACCGGTCGGGATGACGAACCTGGCGAGCGGGTAGCCGACGATCAGTCCGAGGACGACGGCGCCGAGCGCCTGGAGCGGCGTGGGGTCGACCTGCAACGCGACCAGTCCGCCCGAGGCGCCGACGAGCAGGGTCACGCCGATAGTGACGCGCCGGCTGAACGACGAGCGCTCCTCGTCGGAGATCGGGTCTACCATCGGTTTCTCCCGGGTGTTCGAGTTCGCCTTCTCCGCGACGCACCGGTCCGACTCATCCGAGGTCCCTCGCAGTGCTGACGTGCATGCCGACGAACTGCCAGCGTTCGGGTTCGCTGTCGCCATCGGTGGTCTCGGCGGCGTCCGATTCGGCCGGTTCGTCGCCCGCCCGCAGTTCGAGCGTCCCGCTCCAGCGGGTGTCGAACTCGAAGCGGATCTGCCGGTCGGTGTCGGTCCACGCCATCGCGACGCTGTCGGCGAACCAGGCGTGGCGGTCGCGTTCGGTGACCCGGAGGTCGCGGCTCTCGACGTGCCAGCCGGTCGTCGTCTCCGTCTGCTCGCGCAGGCCCTCGGCGACCTCCTCCCCGCCGACGAGTCGCTCGGAGATACCGACCTTGACGACGTCGTCGCCCGGAGCGAAGAAGGGAGCGAGCGCCTCACCGGCGCGGAGCGCGTCGTAGTACGCCCGCACCCGGTCGTCGGCGCTCATCAGTGGAAGCCCCGGTCGACGGACTCGTCGATCAGGTCGTCGAGTTCGGAATCGAGCAACTCCTCGGCCTCCTCGAACGTATCTGCGAGCTCGTCGACCGAGTCGGGACGTCCGTACTGGTCGTACTCCATCGGCCCGTAGGCGGGCGAATCGAGGGCGTCCATTACGTCCTCGAACAGGGCGTCGGGCGTCGTCGGCGCGTCGGCGTGGGCCTGGACGACCTCCTCGAGGCGTGAAGCGGTGTCCTCGGCCTCGTCTTCGTCTTCGATCCCCTGTCGGACGCCGAACATCCCGCCGTCGCCGGGTTCCTCCGGGAACAGCGGGTCGAGTTCGTCGTCGATCTTGCGCGCGACTTCGGCGCCGACCCCCTGCACCTCGTAGGGGTTCTTCGCGTAGGTCTTGACCTGGAACACCCCGACCGAGGGGTGGCCGAAGTACAGATCCTCGCCGATGCCGTTCGCGCGGTCGCCGCCGGTCGCGCGCCAACCGTCCGGATCGGCGCTGCTCTCCACGACGTCTTCGAGGATGTCCTGCCAGTCGCGGACGCGCATATCGGTCGCGCCTTGGACGCCACCGGGAATGAAGGCATCGGTCCCCGGTCGCGCGGTCGGCCGCTGTTCGCGCCGCTCGCCCCGAACTGCCGGACCGGACGTTTGATTACCGGGGACATCTGACAGGTGTACAACAGCCCGGCGACCGGACGGGTCCGGCGCCGGGGGAGTGGGATACGACGGTGTCCGAAACAGACGCGACGGGCGAGGGCGGAAGCGGCGCGGGCGCGGGAGCCGCGGGTGTCGACCGTCGACAGGTCGCGCTCGTGGTCCTCTGTCTCCTCGGGCTGGTCGTCGCGGCCTTCGTCGCCCCGATACTGCCCAACGCCGGCGTCGGCGGCGGCAGCGCCGGAGGCGATGGGGGCAGTCAGGCGGGGGACGGCAGCGGATCCGCCGACGATGGCAGCGGGGAATCCGGACGGGGGACGGTTCCCGGTGAGGGGGGTAGTGGACAGGGCGGCGAAAGCGAGGACCGAGGCGGTGAACGCGGGAGCAGCGACGGCGAAGGCGACACCGGCGGAGCGGGCAAGGTGATCCGCGACGAGGGCGATCCGATTCCAGTCCCCGGCGGTGACGCGCCGCCGACCGAACGCGGCTGTGCGGTCGTCGTGGAGAACGAGCCGATCCCCGGCGCGATGGTGGAAGTCAGCGTATACGACGACCTCAGACCGGCTCCGAACGTCTCCGTCTGGTTCGGCGACCGGTTCGTCGGTCGCACCGACGAGGAAGGCGGCGTGCGCGGGCGAGCGCCCTACACTCGCGAGCTGAACGTGACCGTCCAGAAGCCCGGCGAGGAGTGTGAGTTCTTCCGTCGACAGTACGAAGACGACCCGCAGTCGAACGTCGCCCGTCCGGAGCAGTCGAGTCTCAGTGGCTCCGACCGGTCGAGTCTGGGCGCTGGCTTCGGAGCCGGAGACCTCTCGCTCGGCGGCGACACCGACTCGCTGGCACAGACCGACGACGGGAACGACACCGCGCCCTACACCGTCCACGGGACGGCCAACGCCACCGTCGCCGGCGACCCGTACCCGGGCGAGACGGTGACGCTGCGCGCGTCGGTCAAAGGCGTCGGCATGCGCCGCGCGAACGTCAGCGTCGACGGCGAACTCGTCGGGCGGACGACCGTGAACGGGACCTACCACCTCGCGGTTCCCGACGACGAGGACTCGATCCGGATCGCGGTCGAGCGCGGGGACTTCGGTGCCTCGGTCGTCCTCGACGTGTGGCTGCTGGACGCGAGCGTGGTCCCGCAGGAGGGACTTCCCTTCCCCGGCGAACCGGCGCTCGTCAACGCGACCGTCGGCGGCCCCCCGGTCGACGACGCTCGGGTCTCGCTCGCCGGGTCACAGCTCGGTCGGACCGACGACCACGGCAGCCTCGGGTTCTCGCTCCCCGCGGACCCTCGCCAGTCAGTCACGGTGCGGACCGAGCGACAGAGTGTGAGGACGACGCTCTGGAACGTCTACCTCGCGACCATCGTTCCGGCGGCGTTCCTGCTGGTCGCGGGCGTCGTCGGCGTTACCGTCACTACCCGTGTCCGCGGGCGACGTGCGGGCCGCCGCGCCGCGCTCGTGTGGGCGGCCGTCGCGACGATGTTCGTCGGTCTGGTCGTCGGTGAGGGGTTCGGCCTGCTCGTCTCGATAGGTCTCGTGCTACTCGGCGCCGCCGTCCTGAACCGGGGAACCGTGCGGTCGGGCGGCGAGTCCGCGGCCGGCTCGCTGGCCGCCCTCGTCGCGTTCGTCCGGCGGACCGCGCTCGCCATCGCCGACTGGATCGCCGTCGCACTGGATCGCGTCGCCGCGGCGCTCGGCCGGGTCGCCGCGCGCATCGCCTCGCTCCCGCTCTCGATCCGTGGGCTCGCCGCTCGACTCGGCGCGTGGCTGCGCGCGCTTCCCGGGCGTGTCCGGGCTTTCTTCGCGGACAGGTTCTCCGCTCGTCGCGCCGTCGCCGCGGTCTTCGCGCTCGCGCTCGTAGCTGGACTGACGTCGCAGTTCGGCGCTCTCGGGTTCCTCGGGTCGCTCGTCGCACTGTTCGTCGCCTTCCTCGTCTATCGGTGGTGGACGCGCGAAGAACCGGACGCGAGCAGCAACGACGACACCCGACCGACGTTCGGGACCGCAGACAGGCGATCGACCGGCGACGACGGGCCAGCGACGCGGTCGCTGCGGGCGATCTGGCGACAGTTCGCGCGATGGGTCCGCCCGAACTCGTGGCGGCAGTCGACCCCGGGCGAGGTCTCGCGGGCGGCCATCGAACGGGGGTTCCCCGAGCGGCCGGTGCGCGTACTCACCGAGGCGTTCCGCGAAGCGGAGTACGGCGACCGATCGTCGACCGACCGGAGCGACCGAGCACGCGAGGCGTTCGAATCGATCGAACGCGAGCGGGAGGGTGAGGACTCGTGAAGCGCGTCCTCACGGCGATCGCGGCCCTGATCGGCGTGGTCGCTATCGCCGCGGCGCTCGCGCTCGCCGTCGTCCTGACGCCGGTGACGGCCTCCGATGCGGGCGTGGGCGCCGTTTTGGTCGCGCTGGTCGGTGGAATTCTGGTGATCGCGAAGCTCTACCGCCCGGCCGACGACGAGGACGTCGCGCCGGCGCCGTGGACCGACGAGGGCGCGCTCGTGGCCGGGCGGCCGGAGGAGACGGCCGACCCCGCCGACGTGACCGGCGCCGAGTTCGCGAAGACCGTCGACGAGGCCTGCGACCGGGCCGCGTCGAGCGACGCCGTCGAGGACGGGTTCGAGGTCGTCCGACCGCCGCTCCGCGAGGTGCTGACGCGGGTGCTCGTCGCGAGTGGGACGGACCGCGACGCCGTCCAGGACGCGCTCGCGGCGGGCGAGTGGACGAGCGACCCAGTGGCCGCCGCGGTCGTCGACGAACGGGTCGATCCGCCGCAGCGATCGCTGCGCGAGCGGATCCGGGCGTGGCTGTTCCCCGAGCGCGTCGTCCGCCGACGGACCGCCCGCGCGGTCGGTGCTATCGCCGAGACCGCCGAAGCGGAGCTGCCGCCGGTGGCGGGCCAGCGGGCGCCGCGCACGCTGCCGACGCTCGCGCCGGCGCTCGGCAGCCTCCAGCGCTCCGTCGACGGGACGCTCCAAGAAGCGAGTACGCCGCCGACGGCGGGTTCGGCCGGCGACAGTGACGACGGAGGCAGCGCGGGGAGCGAAACCGACGGCGGGGCGGCCGGAACGGGCGATTCGGCGTCCGACACGGACACCGGTTCTCCCGGCAGTGACGCCGCCGAAGCCGTGGCTTCGACCGACGACTCAGACGTAACGGACCTCGTCGAGGAGGTGTGGGAGGATGCGTAAGCGTCGCGTCCGCTGGCGCGGGGCCGTCGCTGCGACGCTCGTCCTCGCGGTCGCGGGCCTGTGGTTCCGGAGCGCCGCGCTCCTGCTGGCCGCCGCCATCCCGCTGGTCTACGTGGCCTATGGCGCGGTCTCGACGGTCGACCCGCCGTCAGCGGTCGCCGTCGAGCGGACGATCGACCCCACCCCCGCGCCGCCGGGTCGGCCGGTGACGGTCTCACTCACCGCGACGAACGAGGGCGAGCGGACGCTGTCGGACCTGCGAATCGTCGACAGAGTGCCGGACGACCTGCAAGTCGTCGACGGATCGCCGCGGGCGGGGACGACGCTTGAACCCGGTGAATCCTGTGACCTGGAGTACACCGTCGTCGCCCGCCGCGGCGAGTACGACTTCGAGCGGCCGCGGGCGCGACTCCGCTCAGGCGGCGCGGGGATGGTTGCGACGACCGCCGTGCCGACGGCCGGCGACGACCGGCTGATCTGTCGGCTGGACGCCGACGCGCCGCCGCTGGCCGAGCGCGGCGACGACTTCGTGGGCCGGCTGACGAGCGACCAGCCCGGCCGCGGCGTTCAGTTCCACTCGACGCGGGAGTATCGCCACGGCGACGCCGCCGACCGGATCGACTGGCGCCAGTACGCCCGCCGCGGCGAGCTCGCGACCGTCAACTACGAGCGGTGGGTCTCGACTTCAGTCGTCGTCGTCCTCGACGCCCGTGACGTCTGCCGCGTCGCTGCCGGCCCGGGCCGGCCCACTGCCGTCGAGCGGTCGGCCTACGCGGCCGTCCGGACGATCAGCGCGCTCATGCGAGTCGGCCACGACGTCGGGCTGGCGGTCGTGGGCCGGGACACGTCCGGTCCCGGCGGGCTGGACTGGGTGGCGCCGGGAACCGGCTCCGACCATCGCTCGCGGCTGCTTGCGAGCATCGAGCGGGCCGTCGAGGTGGACGTGCCGAGCAGCGTCGACCCGAGCTACCAGTTCCAGAAGGTCGCCGAACTCGCGGACCGGCGGTCCCAGCTCGCGCTCGTCTCGCCGCTGCTGGACGAGGAACCGGCACAGGCGGTCTCCTCGTGGGGCGCGCTCGGCCGCTCCCGGATCGTCCTCTCGCCTGACGTGGTGACGGCGACGACCGTCGGCGGCCAGCTCGAGGCCGTCCGGCGACAGACGCGACTCACCCGATGCCAGTCCAGCGGGGCGCGGACCATCGACTGGCGCCGGGGGACGCCGCTGGCGCTCGTGTTAGAGTACGCGCTCGCCGTCGAGGCGCGCCAGCCCGCGGGGACCGCCACGGGGGGTGCGCGCTGATGCCGTTCGGCCCGCGGCTGGACAGGCCCTCGGCCGTCGGCGACGAGGGACGCCCGCGTGAGACGAGTCTCGGCATCGCCGCGGTGACGGTCGTCGCGCTCGCCGTCGCGACGGGAACCGTCGTCGGGCGGCCGAGCTTCCTGACCGGGTTCGCGCTGGTCGCCGGGATCGCGTCGGCCGGCGTCGCCCTGCTCGACCGCGACACCCTCGGCGAGAAGGTCGTCGGCCACCTCTGCTTTCTCCCGGGCGCGATACTGCTCGGCGTGCTCGTGTTCGTCTATCCGGGCGGGCCGCTGCTGATCGGCGGGTTCGCGCTCGCGGTGCTCGGGGTGGCCTCCTCGTGGGCGGACGTCGCCACCGACGAGCCGCTGGAGTCGGCGCTCTCGCAGGGTATCCTCTCGTACGTCTTCGGGATCTGCTGGCTGTTCGGCGGCGCGATCGCCGTCGCCGGGCTGTTCCTCTGCTGGAAACTCGTGGACGGGACGACCGCGGCGGAGAATCCGACGGCCGCGGCGATCGGGCTGCTGGCCGTCGTCGGCCTCGTCGCGGCGGCCGTCAGGGTCTCGTTGCGCTGGCTTCCGGTCGTCCAGCTTGCGCCGCGCGACCGGCGCGAGGCCGTCAGGGCGAATCTGGGGCGCACCAAGCGCGCGTTCACGCTCATGGCGCTGGGCGGCGTCGGGACGGCGCTGGTCTCGCTGGTGTTCCTGGCGACGTCCTCGCCGGCGCTGGCGCTCGTCCCCGGCGCAGCGCCCGTCGTCGCCGCCCTCTCCTCGGTGTACGTCGTCGGACCGCTGCTCGCCGTCGGCACGCTGGCGCTCCTGGCGGCCGGCGTGGCCGTCGGCGCACGGGGGCTCACGCGCCAGTTCGACGAGCGGAAGACCCGAACCGTCGCGGGCGCCATCGCCGGCGCCGGCTACATCGTTGTCCTCCTGTTCGGCGTCGTCCCGCAGACCTTCGGGATCGTCCTCTTCAGCCCGCTCCTGTTCGTGGCCGCTGTGTTGCTCGCGCCGCTGCTCGTGTTCGTCCTCGTCGGGTTCGCGCTGATCGCCGTCCGACTGGACGTGTTCCCGGACAGGGCCGGCGGTCCGGCGCTTTCGGCCGCGGGGCTGGTGATCGCCGCCGTCGGTGCGGGGTCCACCGGACTCCCGGCACCGCTCGTGTTCGCCTGCGTCGCCGGCGCCCTCGTCGTCTGGGACGCGGGGTCGTTCGGGCTCGGACTCACCGCCGAACTCGGCCACCGCCCGGAGACCAGACGGCTGGAACTGTACCACGGCGTCTTCGCCGTCGGGATCGGCGCGGTCGCCGTGGTCGGGGCGACCGGGCTGTACGCACTCCGAACGAGCGCGCTGGGGCCGGCCGGCAACACGGTCGCGATGACCGCCGCCGTCGTCGGTGCGCTGGTGCTGGCGGCGTTGCTCCGCGGATAGGTCCCCAAGCGGGGCGGACGCCGGAGCGCGGATCGCACAGATTCATGTCGGTGGAGTCACAGGGGACGGCCATGGCCGATCAGGAGCTGACCGTCGACGAGGCGACGGAGGTGTGCCTCGACGTGGTGGAACGGGTGGAGGAGGCGGTCGTCGTCGAGCGGTCGGTGCTGTACGAGACGCTCGCGGCCGTCATCGCCCGCGGCCACGTCCTCGTCGAGGACGTTCCGGGGACCGGCAAGACGGTGCTGGCGCGCGTCCTCGCGGAATCGCTGGGGCTGGGGTTCACGCGCGTCCAGTTCACGCCGGACCTCCTGCCCGCGGACGTGACGGGGTCGAACGTCTACAACGAGCACGAGCGGGAGTTCGAGTTCGCGAAGGGCCCGGTGTTCACGAACGTCGTCCTCGCCGACGAGATCAACCGCGCGCCGCCGAAGACGCAGGCGGCGCTGCTCGAATCGATGGAGGAGCGGCAGGTCAGCGTCGACGGGACGACCCACGACCTGCCCGAACCGTTCGTCGTCATCGCGACGCAGAACCCCGTCGAGCAAGAGGGGACCTTCCGGCTGCCCGAAGCCCAGCGCGACCGCTTCGCGGTCAAGACGTCGATGGGCTATCCCGACGTGGACGGCGAGATGGACCTGCTCGACAAGCGCGCCGAGCGGCGCTCGCTCGCGCCGAGCGTCGATCCCGTGATCGGTCCCGGGACGGTGCTCGCGCTGCAGGACCTCGCCGAGGACGTGCGCGTCGACGACAAGGTGCGGCGGTACATCATCGACATCGCGCGGGAGACTCGCCAGGACGGCCGAACGGAGATCGGCGTCTCGCCGCGCGGGGTCCAGCGGGTCTTCGAGGCCGTGCGAGCGGGCGCCGTTATCGCCGGCCGTGAGTACACGACGCCCGACGACGTGAAGCGACTCGCCCGCGCGACGATGGCCCACCGGCTCGTGCTCACGACGGAAGCGACTGTCGAGGGCGTCGACCCCGAGGCGATAATCGACGACGCGCTCGAGGCGGTCGACGTGCCCGCCGTCTCGCCCGACGCGCCGGATCCGGGCGGTCCCCGCGACCAGTCCGACCGCTCCGACCGGTCCGAGCGCGCAGAGCGAACGAACGGTGACCGACGCGGATCGGAGCGCGGGGACGACGCGGCTGGCCGGAATGGCTCGGACGTGAGTGACGATCCGTACCGCGGCGGGAGTCCCGGAGAGGGTCAGCGCTCTGGCGGTCGGACGAGCGAACCCGGCGGCGAGCGCAGGAACGAGGGCCAGCCCTCGAACGGACGGCCGAACGGCGGCGAGGTCGACGACGGCGACCCCATCTAACCGACAGCGTTTTTCCCGCGGCCGTCCCGAGAATTGAGCGTGACACTCCGCGGCGTCGCCGTCGACGTGAGCGAACCGAAGACGGTCTCGACCCAGTACGGCGAGAGCGAACTCGTCGAGGTGAGCCTGCGGCCCGACCGGGGCCGAGGCGAACCGACCACGGTGACCCTCTGGGGCAAGTGGACCGAGACGGCGACGTACCTCGAACCCGGGATGGAACTCGCGGTGACGAACCCCGAGGAACGGGAGTATCGCGGCGAGCAGCAGTACTCGACGAGCGGCGACTCGATGGTCGTCGTCGAACCCGATTTCCTCGTCGACGTGACCGACGTGCGCTCGTGGGTGCAGTGCCCGCGGATGTACTACCTCAACAAGATCGGCGGGACGCCGAACGCGTACCCCGTCGTCAAGGGGACCATCGTCCACGAGGTGTTCGGCGACCTCCTTCGCGGTCGTGATCTCGACGAGTCCATCGACGAGCGGGTCGAGGAGGCCGGCCTCGAACTCGGGATGCTCGGCCGGAGCGCCGACGAGGTCCGCGAGGAAGTCCGACAGAACGCCTCGGCCATCGAGGGCTGGCTCCAGCAGGGAACCCTGACGGACGAGGACGAGTGGCGATCGGAGATGACGCTGGTCAGCGAGACCTACGGGCTGAAGGGGCGGGCCGACGCCGTCCGCCGCGGGATGCCCGTGGAACTAAAGACGGGCAAGAACACGAAGCGCGAGCCCCGCTTTCACGACAAGGTGCAGGCGACCTGCTATGCACTCATCCTCGGCGAGCGCCGCGGGGAACCGCCGGACACTGGGACGCTCCTCTACACCAAGAACGCGGCCGTCGAGCGCAACGAGGAGAGCGGCGACCTCTCCCCGGCGAAGGAGTTCTCCATCGGGTCGGGCTTCCTGAAGTTCGTCCTCCGCACGAGGAACGCGCTGGCCGCGATGGAACACGGCGTCGACGTGCCGACGGGATACGAGGCCGACGCCAAGTGCGAGTACTGCTTCGAGCAGGACACCTGCATGGCCGTCTCCGGCCGGCTCGGACAGGAGTCGAAGGCCGGACAGGTCGGCAAGCAGGTCCCCGAGGAAGAGCGCGAGTACTTCGACCGCGTCTACGAGTCCATCGAGCGCGAGCGCCGGGCCGTCCACCGTGAGTACGCCAAGCTCTGGGAGCAAACGCCGGAAGAGCGGGCCGACGACGACCGCGCCCTGGTGAACCTCGAACCCACCGAGCGGACGGAACTCGACGGCGGCCGCTGGGAGCTCCGCGCTCGCGGGACCGGCGCCGTCTCGAAGATCCGCGAGGGGGACCTCGTGCTCGCCAGCGACGGCGACCCGATCCGCGGCGAGGCGGAACTCGCCCGCGTGGAGCGACTCGGTGGCAGCGTCGACGAGGACGACGGGAAGGGGCCCGAAATCGTCGTCACCGCCGACGAACCGGTCGAACTCCGCCGCATCGACGTCTACCCGTCCGAACTCTCGACCGACCGGATGCTCACCGCGCTGCACGACGCCGTCCTCACGCAGTCGCCCGCCGAGAAGGACGTGCTGTTCGGCCGGCGCGAGCCCGAGTTCGAGGAGGTTGAGGAGACGTTCGTCCCGAACAACGACGCCCAGGACGAGGCCGTCAGGCTCTCCGTCGGCTGCGAGGACTGCGCGCTCATCCACGGGCCGCCGGGGACGGGGAAGACGTATACGCTGGCCCACGTCGTGCAAGCGCTGGTCGACGACGGCGAGCGCGTCATGCTCTCGGCCTTTACCAACCGCGCAGTCGACAACGCCCTCGAAGCGCTCGTGGATCAGGAGTTCACCGACTTCGTCCGCGTCGGCACCGAGAGCGGGGTTCGCGAGGACATGCAGGAGTACCGGCTGGAGCGGGCCGGCGACCCCGACGAGCGGGTCGCGGAGTTGCGCGACGCGCAGGTCGTGGCGGCGACGACGGCCACCTGCGGGTCGCGGATCATGCGCGAGCAGGACTTCGACGTAGCCGTCGTCGACGAGGCGGGCCAGCTCACCGAACCCGGGACGCTCGCGGCGACGAACCTAGCCGAGCGGCTCGTCCTCGTCGGCGACCACCAGCAGCTGCCGCCGGTCGTCCAGGCCGACGAACCCGAACCGGAGACCGGCGGTGACGAACCGCCGGCCCCCGGCGCCACGCTCTCCCGGTCGCTGTTCCAGCGGCTCATCGAGCGTTATCCCGACGCCTCGGTCATGCTCGACCGCCAGTACCGCATGGCCCAGCGCATCCAGGCCTTCGCCTCCCGGGAGTTCTACGACGGCCAGCTACGCCCCGCGACCGGCGGGGTGGCCAGCCAACATCTTCGCGACCTGTCGGAGGTCGACGTCGAAGCGCTGCCCGACCACCTCCGCGACCAGGTCACGTTCGTCGACCCCGATGGGGACGCTGAGGGGAACACGAACCCGACCGAGGCGGCCACCGTGGCGGAGACGGTCGCGGCGTACCGCGAGGCGGGCGTCCCCGCCGAGGAGATCGGCGTTATCGCGCCGTTCCGCGCGCAAGTGGCCGAGATCGGGAAGCACGTCCCCGACGCCGTCGCCGTCGACACGGTCGACCGCTTCCAGGGGTCGAGCAAAGAGGTCATCGTCATCTCGTTCGTCGCGACCGGATCGCTCGACTCGCCCATTTTTGAGGACTACCGGCGCGTCAACGTCGCGCTCACCCGGGCGAAGAAAGCGCTCGTTCTCGTCGGTGATGCGGAGGCGCTCCGCACCGACGAGACCTACGGTCGGATGGTCGACTGGGCGCACTGAGGCCGTTCTCTCGATTTCCGCCGAACGGACCTCGGCCGCGCGTTTTCACTTTCACCCCGTGGCTATCACTTTTGACTAGTGACTCACCGCTTCACTTTCACCGTGTGGCCCAGATTTATGTCTAGGGCCGGACGTTTCACTTTCACCCCGTGGCCGACATTTATGACTAGTCGATTACCGTTTCACTTTCACTCCGTGGACAGGAGTTATCACTGGGTTTCGGCTCTACTTTCACTCCGTGGCGGAGTTTTATCACTAGGTTCTGACCAGTCTCGCGGCGACCGGTGGAGGAAGCTATAAGCCGTATCGCCGGCGGGAGTACGGTATGTTCAGGCTGGTCGAGGCGAGTCGGGTGCTCAGGGCGGCGGTGCCGGCCGAACTCGCGCCGCTGTTCTGGGTGATCACGCTACTGGGCAGTGCGAAGTTCCTGATGGTCGCGCTCTCGCTGGTGTACTGGAACGACCAGCGGCGGCGTCGGGAACTCCTCGCCGTGATCAGCGTCGCGTTCGTCGCCGTCTCGCTGACGCTCGCGCTGAAGTACTGGTTCGGGCTGCCGAGACCGCCGGCGGTCGTCCAGCGGTATCCCACTACACCCAGTCCGGTCGGGTTCCCGAGCGGGCACGCCATCGCCGCGACGACCGTCTACGGCGGCGCGCTGATCGCGATGGACGAGTATCGCGACCGGACCACCGTCCTCGGAGTCGGCGCGCTAGTAACCCTCATCGGGCTCTCCCGTGTCGTTCTCGGCGTTCACTACCTGGGCGACGTCCTCGCCGGGTTCGCCGTCGGGCTGGTGATGCTCGGGGTGCTCGTCGTCGCGATCGACGAGGGGCCCGCCGTGGTGTTCGGACTCGCCGTCGTGCTCTCGATCCCGGCGCTGCTGGTGACCACCGATCCCGGCGACGCCGCGCTCGCCCTGGGCGGCAGCCTCGGCGGTCTCGCCGGTTCGCTCTGGCGGACCGGCGCGGCGCGGTTCCGCTCTCGCACCGAGCGGGCGTTCGTGAACGTCGCCGGCGTCGGCTTCGTCGGCGTCTCCCTGATCGCCATCGAAGCCGTCGACACCCGGCTTATCGTCGCGGCCGCCGGCAACGCCGCGCTCGCGTTCGGCATCGTCGCGCTCCCGTCGCTCGTCGGTCGCTTCGACCGACTGAATCGCGCGACCGCGACCGATTCGGCCGACTGACGGGCGTTTTCCGGGACACCGCTGATCCGAGCGACCGGTAGGCTCTCGGACGGGGGCGCTCTATCTCCGCCCGTGACTCTCGAACTCCCGCTGGGCGAGGGGACCGTCTCCGTCTCGCTCCCGGACTGCGACGTGACGGTCTGCCGGCCGCCGGGCGGCGACCCGGTCGACGTCCGGCAGGCGGCCGAGCAGGCCGTCGCCGACCCGCACGGCCCGCGCCTCGCCCGTCGCGTCGACCCGGACGACACCGTCGGGATCGTCGTGACCGACGTGACCCGCGCCACGCCCGACGACGTCTTGCTCGACGTGCTGCTGGAGGAACTCGGGGCCGCAGGCGTCGCCCGCGAGCAGGTGACGGTGATCCTCGGCCTCGGGCTCCACCGGCCGATGAGCGACGACGAGATCGAGACTGCGCTCGGCGAACACGCCGACCTCGCGCGGAATCACGACCCCGACGCGACCGTGGAGGCCGGGACGGTCGAGGGGACGCCGATCGAGATCAACGAGACGCTCGCGATGGTGGACACCGTCCTCGCGACGGGGATGGTCGAACCGCACCAGTACGCCGGCTTCTCCGGCGGCGCGAAGACGGTCGTCGTCGGCGCCGGCGGCGAGTCCCAGATCGGCTACTCCCACGGCCCGGAGATGCTCGCCCGCGAGGGCGTCCGCCTCGGCCGCGTCGACGACAACCCGTTCCGGGAGTTCGTCGACGCCGCCGGCGACCTCGTCGGCGTCGAGTTCTCGCTCAACGTCACCCACGGCCCGAGCGGTATCCTCGGCGCCGCGGCGGGGAACCCCCGATCCGTCGTCAGAGACCTGGTCGACACCGCCCGCGACGCGCTCGCCGCACCGGTCGAGGACGGCTACGACGCCGTCGTCGCCGGCGTCGGCGCGCCGAAGGACGCGAACCTCTACCAGACGACCCGCGCGGCGACGTACGTCGTCCTCGGTGCGCACAACCCGCTCCGCGACGGCGGCCGCGTCGTGATCCCAGCGGCGCTCCCGGAGGGCGCCGGCGAAGGGACCGGTGAACGGCGGTTCTACGAACGGCTCTCGTCGGCCGAGAGCGCGGATGCGCTCTACGCGGAGATGCGCGAGGGCTACGAACCCGGCGCCCAGCGGGCGTTCGTCGTCGCTCGCGCCTTGCGGGACCACGACATCTACGTGACCGACAGCGACAGCCCGGAGATCGTCGAGGAGTGTCTGATGCACTCCCGCGAGTCGGTGACCGACGCTGTGGAACCCGGGAGCGACGTGCTCGTTGTCCCCGACGCGCTCGACACGCTGCTGGTGTAATCTGTCGGCTCGGCGGCCCGAATGTTGAACGAAGTTTCAACGGACTCGGGACGCGGTCCGGACGGAGTTTGCCGGCTCTCCGGGGGGAGTTTGAAAATTCCTTATCCGCGCGCCGGGCGCCGAGGCGAACGAATCATGACAGACGAGACGACTCGACGCAGGTTCCTCAGCAGAGCGCTCGCGACCGTCGGCGCCGCCGCGGTGGCCGGTTGCTCGGTGGGTGGCAGCGGCGACAGTGAGACGACCGAACCCGGCGACGATTCGATGGACGGCGGCGACTCGATGGACGACGGCGACGACATGGACGATTCCATGGGTGGGACCGACTCGATGACCGACTCCATGGACGACAGCTCGATGGACGAAACGGAGGACAACATGGGCAATGGGATGGACGACACCGCGACCGAGGAGATGGACGACGGAATGGAGGCGACGACCGGGACTGACGGCGGCATGGACGGAATGGCGGAGACGGATTCCGGGATGAACGGGACGGAGAGCGGAATGAACAGTGACGAGACGATGAGCAATGGGACGAAAACGGACGACGGGATGTAGACTCACGTCCAACAAGATACTGGACTTCGAGGAGTGCACCGCGGTTAAGTAGTGAATCCAGATCGGTAGACCCCGTCGACGTCTCACGTGACTATTTGTCACGCCCTCTGAACACTTTTCCCGGAAGTGTGCGTGTGAGGCGTCATGGGATCGGACGTCGTCCTCCACTTCGAGCGGCCCGGGCGCTTCGACGCGGCGTTTATCCGCGAGTTCGTCGACGCTCTCGACGAACTCGGATACGATCGCGACGGGCCGAGCCAGTCCGAACTCGACGGCGTGGGAACGAGCGATGAGTGGTCAGTGGAGTTGACGTTCGATGATCCGGAGAGCAACCTCCGGAAATCACCGTTCGAGGTCACGTTTCGACCGCCGACCCACGAATACGACCGGCCGCACATGGACCGCCGGATCGGCTTCTGGCTCCCGAAGCCGAGGAAGTACCCCGACGTATTTCTCGATTACGTCGCGACGCTTGGTCCGCTGTTCGACCGAGCTGGGTTCAGATACGGCCACGCGTCGTTCGCGCAGATCGGTCGACCGCCGCCGGGGTGGATTCAGCCGGGCGTCTGGTGGCGGACGGGACCGGTGACGTTCTTCGGACCGGAACTCGTCGAAGAAATCGGCCGTGACCGCCTGCTGTCGACGCCCGCGACGGCCGCCCGCGAGTACGAGCGGGGAAGCATCATGCTCGTCACGCTGACGCACAACGGGTCTGCGGCGTGGTCACTTCGTGAGCCGACAGCGCGGAGACCGAAGTGTGTCGGCCGACTCCCGGATCCACCGTTCGAGCCCGAACCGGACTCGCCTACCCGACGTTGTGGGGCGGTCGGTGGGCTGGACGGCTGGAACCCCGAACACGGGCCCAGCGCCAGTCACGACCAAAGCCGCGAGTGGATCGACCGGACGCTCGCCGAGGGAGAGCCGTGCCAGCGTGCGAGCGCGGTGTTGGCTGTCGCCGCTTCCGTTCACGATCCTTCGGAGCGGCGGCGACGAATCACGGCCGCAGGCGCTCCGATCGATCCGACCGAACCCGACGACCCAGCACTCAGGGCGGCACTGCTGGACGGGTTCGCGGATCGCCCGTGGAAACTCGACAGTGACGGGGCGAAAGACGGCTACTTCGCCTGCCTCTTCGACGAGGACGCCGAGGTCCGTCGGGCCGCGGCCAGCGCCCTCGCAACGATGGAGGGGCGGACGATCAGGCGCGAACTCGTCAAGCGCGTCCGCGACGACCCGTCACCGCGGGTTCGGGCAGTCGCGATGGCCGCGCTCTCGGTATCCGTGCAGGCAGCTTCCGAGAGCGAGGTCCGAACGGTCGCCCGTCACTGTTACGAGCGTGACGACGACGAGGGGGTACGCACCGCTGCGCTGGAAGTCGCTGGCGAAGTAGACGGCGTGTCGCTGCTCGTCGACGGGCTCGATGACCCCGCACGCAGAGTCCGGTCGGGGGCGATCGTCGCGCTCCGGCGAGCCCTCGACGCCGGCGACAGGCCGTCCGACGCGCTGGTCGAACGGCTCCGGGCGGCTTCCGACGACCTGATCACACTTCTCGGCCACGACGACGATGGCGTCGCGCACGTTGCCGCAGACGCTCTCGCCGTGACGCTCCCGGCGACCCGGGACGCCATCGTCGCGGAACTAGCCGACGGCGAGACGGTCAGACGGGCCGGAGCGTCGTACGTTCTGGCCGAGGGTGACGCGCTGACACCTTCGCTCGCACGTGAGGGGTTGACCGACGGAGCCGTTCGCGTTCGAACCGCTGTCGCGAGTGCGCTGGCCGACGCGCCAGAGACGGCCGCAGTGGTGGCGCCGTCACTCTGGAAGCGGTTCGAGTCGGCCGATGCTGCTCGCGAACTCACAGCACTCGGTCGTGCGCTCCGTTCGGGCTGGGATCATTCGGAGGGGGCGTTCCCGATCGACCGGACGTCGGTTGTGGCGGTTCTCGACTCGGAAGTGCTCTCCCGTGGCCGCTGGGCCGCCGTAGCGTTAGCCGGTGCGCCGGAGGGACGCGAACGACTGCGACGGATGGCCGACGACGCCTCGAACGCACGCGAACACGGGGCAGCGCTGTTCGGTCTCGGGTACTGCGGTAGCCAGGCAGATCTCGACAGGTTCGAACGGGCCGTTGCGGACGACCCACCCTGGGCAGTTCGATCCGGGGCGGCCTACGGTCTCGGCGTTCTCTCGTCCAGTCTCGACCTGTCTCGTGAAGTCGGACGAGATGCGGACACAGTCCTCAGAGATGCACTCCGTGACCCCCCTGACGATCCGGAAGCACGGCGGCTCCCGAGCCGTGACGCGGGACCGAAGTTCCACCGTCACGTCGCCGAACGGCTCTGCACACGCGATAGTGAGCCAGCGTATCAGCGACTGCTGGCCGAAACGGCCGACCTCAGCACCGGAGAGGTCATCCACGTCGTCGGGTCGCAAGCGTACGAGATCACCGACGAATGCGCTTGTCGAACCGTGTTGGAAAAGCGTCGACGCGCCCTCGAATGCGGTGACGAACAGATATCGCTGGGCCGGTGGGACTGGGAGTGGAAGGCCGGTCATACTGACGACATCCAGTGCCGAGGGCAGGACGGCCGGGCGTGGTGAGTCAGCTCGTGAGCGACGACTCATCCGCATCACTGTCGATCTCGGCCATGACCCGCTCGTGGAAGCGCTGGAGCACCTCGCTCTCGTCCTCGGCGAGCACGACGTCTGACGCCATCAGTGTCGCGAGGCCGAATGCCCGCGGCGACGGGGTGTCGACGCGGTGGTGTTCGACGGTGACCGCACCGTCGCGGATCGCGGCGACGACGTCCTCGATGGCGTTGACGTTCAGCTTGTCTTCGAGGATCTCGCGGTAGGTCTCCTCGATGACCGCGAACTCCTCTAGGCCCTCGGCGAACCCGAGCAGCATCTCGGAGTTCATCTGCTGCTCGCTGGCGGACTTCTCGTAGCCCTTGTAGCGCTTGAGAATCATCAGCGCCCGGGTGGCGTTGATCCGGAAGTACCGCTGGAGCAGGTCGGTGCCGTCGAGGCTCGCCCGCAGGTCCGGCCGCACGTCCGTCGGCCGCAGGTCCGCGAGGACGCCCGTCACGTCGACTTTCCGGTTGAGCGGCATCGAGAGCGTGAAGCCGTTGTCGGCGACGGCCACCTGCACGTTGGCGTCGGCCTCCTGGGCGACCCGGTAGGCCAGCAGCCGGGAGAAGCCGTCGTTGAACCGCCGGCCGTAGTTCGAGTGGACGTAGTACCGGCGCTCGTACTCCTCGCGGTCGAGTTCTTCCTCGACGACCAGCCGTTCGTCGGTGCTGACGCTCTCGAAGCCGGCGTACCGGATCTGCTCCTCGAACATCCGGGTGATCGCCCGGACGCTGTTCTCGTCGAGTGGCGCCGACCGCAGCCAGTGGCGCACCGCGCCGTCCCCGCCGCGGTCGAACCGGTCGAGCAGTTCCCGCTGGAAGGCCAGGATTTCCCGACCGAGGTCGTAGGACAGGGGCAGGCGCTCGGAGTACCACGAGGGGACGGTGGGCCGTTTGTTCGTCCGGTCGACGTACACCTTCGACCCGCGGCGGTAGCGGTACTCGAAGCGGTCGCCGCCGAGGACGAACACGTCGCCGGATTCGAGCGTGTCGAGGTAGGACTCGTCCAGTTGCCCCACCCAGTCGTCGCCCGACCGGGTGAACACGTCGCAGGTGAACGAGTCCGGGATGGTGCCGATGTTGGTCATGTAGATGACCCGGGCGAGCCGGCCGCGCTTGCCCATCAGCCGCTCGCCGACGGGATACTCCTCGTAGTGGTGTTCGCCGTCCGGCGGGTCGTTCCCGTCGCGCCAGACCTTCGCGTAGACGTGGCGGTCTTCCATCCCGTCGTAGTCCGCCGTGAGGTACCGCATCAGCGACTCCCACTCGGCGTCGCTGTAGTTGCGATAGGGGTAGGCGCGTTCGAGAATTCCGCGGATTTCGGCTTCGGGGCGGATGTCGGCGATCGCCATGCCGTAGACGTGCTGGGCGGCCACGTCCTGGGCGTTCTCGGGGACGAACACGCGGTCGACGAACCCCTCGGTCGCCTTCTTCAACATTACGGCGCACTCGACGAGTTCGTCGCGGTCGAGCGCGACGACGCGCCCGGTGACCGTCTCGCCGAGCTGGTGGCCGGCGCGGCCGACCCGCTGGAGCAGCGCCGCGACGGACTTCGGCGAGCCGACCTGGACCACCAGGTCGACGTGGGGCATGTCGATACCGAGTTCGAGGCTGGTCGAGGTAGTGACCACGTCCAGATCGCCCGACTTGAGCCGACGTTCGACCTCCTGACGGCGCTCTTTCGAGAGGCTGCCGTGGTGACAGCCCGAGTTCTCCTCGTCGTACTCGTCGTTGCGCTCGCGCAGATTATGGAGCACCCGCTCGGCGCCCGATCGAGTGTTGGTGAACACGATGGTGTTCGTGTGGTCCTGGATCAGGTCGTGCAGGTCGCGGTAGAACCGGTCGTTCACGACGTCCGGCGGCGTGTTCACCAGGTCGTCGGTCGGGCAGACGAGCTCCATGTCGAACTCGCGGGCGAAGCGAGCGTCGACGATCTCGTAGTCGCGGGGGTCGCCGCCGGGGGACTCCTGGCCCACTAGGAACTCGGCCATCGCGTCGAGCGGTTCAACCGTCGCCGAACAGCCGATCCGGGTCGGCGAGCCGTGCGCGAGCGCTTCGAGCCGTTCGAGCGAGACCGAGAGGTGGGTGCCCCGCTTGTTCTCCGCGAGGCTGTGGATCTCGTCGACGACGACGTACTCCACGGTCCGGAGCTTCTCGCGGAACTTCGGCGAGTTGAGGAGGATGGCGAGGGTCTCCGGCGTCGTGTTGAGGATGTGGGGCGTCTCTTTCAGCATCTTCTGGCGGTCGGCGTCGCTGGTGTCGCCGTGGCGGATGGCGTGGCGGATCTCGACGTCTTCGCCGCGGTCGTCGAGCTTCTCCGTGATGCCGTCCAGCGGCACCTCCAGGTTGCGGTGGATGTCGTTGGCGAGAGACTTGAGCGGCGAGACGTACAGGCAGTAGACGGAGTTTTCGAGCCCGTCGGCCCGGTCGCGGCGGAACAGCTCGTTGATGATCCCGGTGAAGCTGGCGAGGGTCTTGCCCGAGCCGGTCGGGGCCGCGATGAGTGCGTTCTCGCCGCGGTGGATGAGCGGGACGGCCTCCTTCTGCGGCGGCGTGAAGAAGCCGCCGTTCTGGGGGACGAACTCGCCGAACTGCTCGACCCACCACTCGCGGACCGGTGGCTCCAGCAGGTCCAGCACGTCGCCGTCGTCGATCTCGACGCCGGCCGGGTCGACACCCACCTCCGCCGCGTCGAGCAACTCTCGTCCTCCCATTCGGGGTTCGCTCTCCGGTTAGGGCCGCGCAGTCAAGTGGGTTTGGACAGCGGAGCGAAAGTGGTCGGCGGCGATTTAGACCCTCTCGGTACTGGGATTCCCAGAACCCGCTATCGCGTCACCTCCCGAACGCGTTGTCGGTCGTGATCATGAGGACGGCGAGGATCAAGACGGCCAGGACGCCCAGCGCGGTCCCGACTGCGCCGTCGCCCATCGCGTCGAGGCTGAACCCCCAGGCTTCCCGAACGACGACGTATCCCACCGCGAGCGTCGCGAACAGCAGCCCGACCGCCTTCGCGAGCGGAGAGTCGATACGGAACCCCATGCGATCGGGTTACCGTCGAGGAGCCAAATGTCTTGTGAGCCGATAGGATCTGCCGGGGCGCGCAGGGTCCGGCCGTCAGGTCAAGAGGCTGGCGGCCCAACCCGAGACGTGCTCCCGAACTCGACGCGGGTCCTCTGTCCGCTCGTAACGCCCTTCGACGACGGCGACGTAGACCACGACGCGCTCGCGGGCATCGTCGGTCACCTGGCCGACCGCGGCGTGGACGGGTTCGTCCCCTGCGGCACCACCGGCGAGTTCGCCAGTCTGACGCAGGACGAGCGCAACGCGGTCGTCGAGACGACGGTCGAGGCCGCGCCCGCCGACGCGCCGGTCGTCGCAGGCGCCGCGGGCACGGCCGTCGAGACGGTCCGCGAGCGGATTTCGGACGTGGACGCCGCCGGCGCCGACGCCGCGCTCACGGTCTCGCCGTACTACGTCACCCCCTCTGACCCGTCGAGCAACCAGACGTTCTTCGAGCAGGTCGTCGACGACAGCCCGATCCCGATCTACCTCTACAACATCCCGTCGGTCGTCAACGAGGAGATCGCCCCCGAGACGGTCGAGGCGCTGGCCGAGCGCGACACCGTCGTCGGCCTCAAGGACACCAGCGGTGACCTGACCCACGTCACCGAGGTGCTCGACCGGGTGCCCGACGATTTCGAAGTGCTACAGGGGTTCGACGGCCAGCTGGTCCCCGGCCTCTACATGGGGATGGACGCCGGCGTCAACGCGGTCTCGCACGTCATCCCGGAGCGGATCACGGCCGCTGTAGAGGCCGTCCGCGACGGGGACCACGACCGCGCCCGCGAGTTGCAGCGCCACGCCGTCGACCCGCTCTTTCGCTGCGGGACCGAGTACGGCTTCTCCGGCGCGACGAAGGTCATGCTCGCCCACGAAGGACTGATCGACGAGCCCGAAGTTCGCCCGCCGCTTGAACTCCCCGACCCCGACGAGCGCGAAGCGATCCAGTCGACGCTGGACCGGATCGACGACGGCGCGTCCGGGTGAGGAGCCGGGCCCTGCCGGAGTGACTGTCGAGAAAGCCTATTCCCCCGGCGGTCGAACGGCCGGTATGCGCGTCACGTTTCTCGGTACGGGGAGTGCGATGCCGACCGGCGAGCGGTTCCAGACCGGCCTCCTGATCGAGTCCGACGGCGGGACCCTGCTCGTCGACTGCGGCAGCGGCGTCCTGCACGGTCTCCAGCGCACCGCTGTCGGCTACGAGGGTATCGACGCGGTCCTGCTGACCCACCACCACCTCGACCACGTCTCGGACCTGCTACCCCTCCTGAAGGCGCGCTGGCTGGCGGGCGAGACGGAACTGACCGTCGCCGGCCCGGAGGGGACCGAGGAACTCGTCACGGACCTGCTGGAAGTCCACGACTACATGCAGGACCGCATGGATCTGCGCTTCCGGGAGGTCGAACCGGGCTCGTTCTCGCTCGCCGGGTTCGACGCCTCGGCGATGGAGGTCCGCCACTCGATGTACTGCCTCGCCTACCGGTTCGAACCCGAGTCGACGAACGATCCGACCGCTGGCGACGCGCCCGCGTTCGTCTTCAGCGGCGACACGGAGGCGTTCACAGACCTGATCGAGTTCGCGGACGGCGCGGCGGTGCTGGCCCACGACTGCTCGTTCCCCGACAGCGTCGACGTGGACAACCACCCGACGCCGAGCGAACTCGGACGGGTGCTCGCCGATGCGGATGCCGAGATCGGCCGCGTCTACCTGACCCACCTCTACCCGCACACGGACGGCGAACACGAGGGGATGCTGGAATCGATCGCCGACCGATACGACGGCGACGTGCGGTTCGCCTCGGACGGGCTCTCGCTGGACATCGAGTGAGCGGTCGTGTCAACGGGCCGGATATCGGCCTGAACGACCGCCAAGCGTATAGGGCTCAGACTTCTGCACGCCCTATGGGATCTTCAGGCTCGTCACCGGATATCGCCCCGGGGGACATCACCGACGTTTTCTCACGGCTGGACGAGCCGTCGACGCCGCTGACCGCCGCGGAGATCGCGACCGAACTCGGCTGCGAACCGGAGGCCACGCGTCGGCAGCTGGACGTACTCGTCGACAACGGGAGGCTCCACGTCAAACAGGTGAGCGGGTCCGAGCGGGTCTGGTGGCGGCCCGCCGACCGCGAACTATCTGACGGGGACGAACGGCCTGAGGCGGTGGAGTTCAGCGCGTTCGTGAGCGCGGTCAAGGACTACGCCATCTTCATGCTCGACCCCGACGGGACAGTCGCGAACTGGAACGACGGCGCCGAGCGCATCAAGGGATACCGGGAATCGGAGATCGTCGGCGAGCACTTCTCGACGTTCTACACCGAGTCCGACGTCGCCGACGACGTGCCCGCACAGAACCTCGAAGCCGCCAGGCGGAACGGTCGCGTCGAGGACGAGGGCTGGCGCGTCCGCGCGGACGGGACGCGGTTCTGGGCGAGCGTCGTGATAACCGCCGTCCGCGACGAGGACGGCGAGCTTCAGGGATTCACGAAAGTGACCCGCGACATGACCGAGCGCCGCGAGTACGAGCAGGAACTCCGGGAGAAACGCGACCTCGTCGAACGCGTCCTCGACACCGTCCCGGTCGGCATCGGCGTCCTCGACGGGAACGGGAAGTTCGTTCGCGCGAACCCGCAGATGCTCGAACAACACGGGCTCGACCCGTCCGACATGGACGAGTACGACCTCTACTCGCTGGACGTGTACGACTCGGACGGCGACCCGCTCACCAGCGACGAGTGGCCGCTGTCCCGAGTCCTCGAGACGGGCGAGCCGATCCACAGTTTCGAGTGCCAGATACAGCCCCCGGGCGAACCGCGACAGTGGTTCTCGATCAACGCGGCGCCGCTGGAACGGGGGCCGGACAACGAGCAGGTCGTCGTCGCCGTCGACGACATCACCGAGCGCAAGGAACGCGAGCGCCAGATCCGGCGAGAGCGCGACCAGACCGAACAGCTCCTCCGGACGGCGCCGATCGCCATCGCGGTACAGGACGCCGAGGGCGACACGGTGCTCGCCAACGAACGAGCCCAGAACGCGCTCGGGCTCTCCGAACAGGAGGGCAGCCGGGGAACCGGCGACGCAAGCGAGTGGACGGTCTACGACGCGAGCGGTGAGCCGCTCACCTCCGACGAGATGCCGGCGGCGCGCGTCCTCCGGAGTCGCGAACCGGTACTCGACGAGATGGTGAGTATCGACCCGCCCGACGGCGACCGGATGCAGTTCCGGATCAACGCGGCGCCGATCTTCGACGCCGACGGGGAGGTCGAGCGAGTCATCACTGCGGCGGAGGACGTCACGCGACTCAAAGAGCGCGAGCAGCAACTCGAACGCCGCAAGACGGAACTCGAAACGGAGCTGAGCGAGATCCTCGGCCGGATCTCCGACGCGTTCTTCGCGCTCGACGACGAGTGGCGGTTCACCCACCTCAACGACCGGGCTGCGGACATCATGGATCGGTCCCGGGAAGCCCTGATCGGGGAGGTCCTCTGGGACGCGTTCCCCGACTCGTCGGGCGTCTACCGCGAGCACTTCGAGCGGGCGATGGACACGCAGGAGCCGGTCACTTTCGAGGTGTACTTCGACGTCTCCGACTCGTGGCTGGAGTTCAACGTCTACCCCTCGGAGTCGGGGCTGTCGATCTACTTCCGGGACGTGACCGAGCGCATCGAGCGCGAGCAGGAACTGGCGAAATACGAGACGATCGTCGAGACCGTCGAAGACGGGATCTACGTGAAAGACGAGGAGGGGCAGTTCACGATGGTCAACGAGTCCTACGCGGAGCTGACCGGCTACGACGTGGAGGAACTCGTCGGCGCGAACGCGTCGCTCGTCGTCGACGAGGACACGATCCAGCAGGCGAAAGACCGCAAGCGCGCGATGAGCGACGACCCCGAGACGGACCCCGCGATGGAAGCGATGATCGAGCGGGCGGACGGGAGCAAGGTCCCGACTGAGGGGACGTTCGCGACCATCGAGACCGGCGACGGCGAGATCGAACAGGTCGGCGTGGTCCGGGACATCTCCGACCGGAAGGAGTACGAGCGGAAGATCGAGGAGAGCGAACGCCGCTACCGAACGCTCGCGGAGAACTTCCCGAACGGCATCGTCGCGCTGTTCGACGACGACCTCCGGTACGTCGCCGCCGGGGGCGAACTCGTCGGCGAACTCGAGATCGAGGGCGAGAACGCTATCGGCGAGACGGTCTACGACCGCTACCCCGCGGACCTCCTCGCCGAGATCGAACCGCACTTCGAGGCGGCGCTCGCCGGCGAGGCGAACTCCTTCGAGATCGAGTTCTACGGTCGGCACCTCCGGGCCCACACGCTCCCGATCGACCCGTCCGGCGACGACCGGAGAGGGATGCTCGTCGTGCAGGACATCACCGAGCGCAAGGAGTACCAGCGCAGACTCGAGGAGTCCAACGAGCGGCTCCAGCAGTTCGCCTACGCCGCTTCACACGACCTGCAGGAGCCGCTACGGATGGTCTCCAGCTACCTGCAGCTCGTGGAGGACCGGTACGCCGACGCCCTCGACGACGACGGCCGGGAGTTCATCGAGTACGCCGTCGACGGCGCCGAGCGGATGCGCGCGATGATCGAGGGGCTGCTCGAGTACTCCCGCGTCGAGACGCAGGGGGACCCGTTCGAGCCGGTCGCCCTCGACGACGTGCTGGCCGACGTGCGCGCGGACCTGCAGGTGCGGATCGAGGAGACCGACGCCGACATCGACGCCGAGCCGCTGCCCGAGGTCGAGGGCGACGCCGGCCAGCTCCGGCAGGTGTTCCAGAACCTGCTGGACAACGCCATCGAGTACAGCGGCGACGAACCGCCGGATATCGCCATCGGGGCCGAACGGGAGGGCGACGAGTGGGTGATCTCGGTCAGCGACGAGGGTATCGGCATCGACCCCGACGACTCCGATCGAGTCTTCGAGGTGTTCCAGCGGCTCCACAGCCGCGAGGACCACGCCGGGACGGGCATCGGGCTCGCGCTCTGTCGCCGTATCGTCGACCGACACGGCGGGGAGATCTGGGTCGACTCCGACATCGGCGCGGGCGCGACCTTCCGGTTCACGCTCCCCGTCGCCAGCGAGTAGCGAGCTGGCGGACGGCGCGTGCGCGGAGGCCTCCCCTACCCGATCACTTACCCGTGGCGGCCGCGATACGTAGATAGATGCCGACGACAGCGTTCGGGGCGTCCCAGTCCGAAGGAGATGACCCGTCGGGCGTCCACTGCGACGCGTGCCGCTCGGTGCTCCGCTCCGAGAGCGACCGCTCCGCGTCGTTCCTGCTCGTCGACGAACTCGCGATCCCGGTCCTCGGCTGCGAGGAACACCTCCGGCAGTTCGCCGCGGTCTGTGACCTCTCGACCGATGATTCGGCGGACCTGCTCGAACACTACCCGGCGGGCGGGATCCGCTGTCCCGGCTGCCGGAACGCCCGCCACGATCCGTCTCACCCCGTGATCGCCGTGCAGGACGGGGCGGTCGTCGTGGTCGCCTGTCCGGACCACGAGGTCGCCATCGTCGACCGGTTCCGCACGGGACTGCAAACCCGGGAGCAACTGAACGCGAGTCTCGGCACGACGACGACCCGAACGCCGCGGTAACGCCGAGGCGACGCTCGATTCTGATTTTCGTCAGTCCTCGCGGGGTTGCATCCGGTCGGAGAAGTCCCACGTGTAGGCCCGTTCGATGTCGATCCCGATACGCACCTCGTCGCGCTCGGGAGAGAGCAGCGACGCCGCCAGCCCGGAATCGCGGTCGCCGAGGTAGCGGTCGACGAGCGAGCGCAGCACCTCCTTGCCCTCGTCGGGCGCGACCGACGCGGATCCGGCGCCGCGAACGCCGCGGTAGGGCGGCCGATTCGTCGATATCTCGAAGGCGACCACCGGGTCTTCCCGGAGGTAGCGGACGACCTTCGCCTTCGCGCCGGTGGCACACTCCAGGCGACCGTCACGGTAGCGATACCACAGCGAGAGCATCCAGAGCCCGCCCTCGGGCGTGTGCATGGCGAGCCTGACCGGGATGGCCTGTTCGTCGAGGAACTGTTCGGCCCGCTCGCGGGTCCAGTCGCCGGTGACGGTATCCATGAGCGTCTCGTCTGTCGGTCCGGCCGCCAGCGAGATAAAGCTCTGCTCCGGTCGAGAGCACCGAACCCAGAGAGGTCGCCGACTCGCTGGTCGTAGTGGCCCCTTTCTCGGCAACAGCCCCCAACTACGTACTGCATATTCTGGGCATAACGAAGGTGTCCCGCAGGTATCGTGCGTGTATGCCGAACGAAGACACCGATACCGGGGTGGACAGGCGGGGAGTGCTGAAGATGATCGGCGGAGCGACAGCCGGGCTCGGCCTGCTGTCGGGTCGGGTGAGCGCACACTCGTTCACCTTCGACGAGTGCGAGACGGTCTGCACCGACACGGACGGCAACTTCGCGGTCGTCGAAGTCGGAACCGACATCGAGGGCCGAGAGCTGTCGCCCGCCCCCGAGCGCGAGACGCCGTGGGACCACGACAACACGTTCTGTTACACTGCGGCGGACGACGAGACGGTCGTCGGCTTCATCGAGGAGGACGTCTACCGGGGGGACGAGCGGGCAGACGACGGCTGTACGCTCCACGTGAACCCGAACGACTGCGCCTCCGTCGGGGTCGGCGAGTTACTGGGCCGGATCGACCGCGACACCATCGGCGTGTGCGACGGCGAACTGTACCCGCCCTGTGACCCGATGCTCCCCGAGGCCGACTGGGTCGAATTCGGTGAGACGTTCGACACCGACTGGGACGAGATCGCCGAGTCGGTGGTCCAGACCGCGGACGGCGGGTTCGCCCTCGCCGGGCGGCGGCGAACGGCCGATCAGAGTTCGAACGGTGCCCTCCTCGTGACGGACGGCGACGGCGACGAGCAGTTCAGACGGACGTACGGCGGCGACGAACTCGATTCGTTTTACGACGTCGTCCAGACGAGCGACGGGGGGTTCGCGATGGCGGGACTCACCCGATCGTTCGGAGCGGACGGGTACGACGGTTGGCTCGTGAAGACCGACGCCGAGGGCAACGAGGAATTCAACCGGACGTACGGTGGCGATCAGGACGACCGAGCGTTCGCCGTCGTCCAGACGGCTGACGGAGGATTCGTGCTGGGTGGCGACTCGGAGCCGACCGACGACCGGATAAACCACTTCTGGCTCGTGAAGACCGACGAGGAGGGCAACGAGCAGTTCAGCCGGACGTACGGCGACAAGCGGGGCGGTACGATGCGGGCGATGGTGCAGACGCGCGACGGCGGGTTCGCGCTGACCGGGACGACCGTTCTGGAGGACACATTCGAGAACGCCATCTTGCTCCTCAAAACCGACGAAGCGGGCAACGAGGAGTTCAGGACGGTCCTCGACAGCGAGGAGGCTACCTCGGCGAACTCGCTGGTGCAGACGGACGACGGCGGGTTCGCCCTCGCCGGCTCCGGGGTGACCGACGAGAAGGCGGGTGAGTTCTGGCTCGTGAAGACCGACGAGTCCGGCGACACGGAGTTCGTACGGAACTATGGTGGCGACGAGTTGGACCTGGCGGACGGGATCGTCAATATCACCGACGGCGGGTTCGCGCTGGCGGGACTCACCCAGTCGTTCGGGGCCGAGGGGACCGATATGTACCTCGTCACGACCGACGAGAACGGCGAGAAGACGTCCGATCGGACGTACGGAACTTGCGGCGAGGACCGGGCGAGAGACCTCGTCCTCGCGGACGACGGGAGCTACGTCCTCGCCGGTGAAGTGGCCGGCTCGGAGCGCGTGCGGCCCACCGAGATGGCGCTCGTGAAGACGGTCCCCGATCTCGAGTGAGCGAGCACGCCGGAGGCGGGACCACGCAAGTGACCGTCCGACGGCTCACGCCCGTTCGAGCGTGACCTGGAACTCCGCGCCGCCGGCATTGCTCTCGCCGACGGCGACGCTTCCGCCGTAGGACTCCGTCAGGGCGCGGACGAACCCGAGGCCGAACCCGGTTCCTCCGCTGTCGGCCCCCTTGACGCCCATCTCGAAGATGTCGTCGCGGATGGCCGACGGGATGCCGTCGCCGTCGTCGGCCAGCCCGACGGTGACGGTATCGGAGGTCGACTCCGCCAGGTACACCCGGACGGTCACGTCGCCGTCGGTGTGGACGGCGGCGTTCGAGAGGACGTTGCCGAACACCGAATCGAGCAGGTCGCCGGCGTAGACGCGGTAGTCGAATTCCCCGGGGTCGAACGCGACGGACAGGGACTCGTGCTGGTCGGCTCGGTCGGCGACCGTCCGTTCGAGGATGGGTCGGAGGTCCCGAGTTTCCGGCTCGCGCTGGGCTTCGAGCGTCGAGACGAGTTCGCCCACCCGCTCGACGAGGTCGACGGAGTTCCCGGCGGCACGCTCGATCTTCGCGGCGTACTCGGCGGTCTGGTCGTCCTCGACGCTGTCTGCGACCACGTCGGCGTAGCCGGCGATGATCTGCAGGTCGTTGCCGATGTCGTGGCGCAACAGTCGGTCGTACAGCTCGATCATCTCCTTTCGCGACTCCAGATCGCGGCGCGCCCGTTCGAGGCGCTCGCGCGACCGGATGTTGCTGATGGCCGTCGCGGCGTGGGTCGCGAGGATCTCCATCGGCCGGACGAACCCCTCGTCGAATCCCTCCGCGGTCGGCGACCGGACGACGATCACGCAGATCGTCTCGTCGACGATGCCCTGCGGGACCGCCAGTGCCGCGCCGGAGTCTCCCTCGGACCCGATCCCGGCTTCGTCCCCGGTCACGACGACGGTTTCGCCCGTCTCGTAGGCTCGAGTGGCAACCTCTCCGGGCGTCGCGCCGGCGGACAGTTCCGGGTTCGTGCTTCCGGCGACTCTGAGCGTGCGGTCCGCATCGGCGTCGCCACCGCGGACTTCGACCACGGTCACGTCCGCCAGTTCGAACAGGATGGTGACCGCCTCCAGCGTCAGCGAGACCACCTCGTCGACGGTTTCGCACTGGTTCAGCGCCTGCCCGTACTTGTTGAGGTCGGCCACCTGCCGCGCGACGTCCCCTCGGTGTTCGGATGCCATGGTCTTCGAACGATCCGTTGGCGTCGGTTTCGACACCGGACTGAAAGCCGTTTCGGCGATGGTATCAACAGTGAGACTCGCCGCCGCTCGGACCGCGACGAGCGACCGAGCGGGCAGGCAGAGGGCGCGGGGACAGGGCAGCGCTCAGTCGATGCGATAGCGCAGCAGCGCGGCGATCCCGCCGAGGTTCCGGAGCTGCTGGCCGGGGTCGAACTCGCCGGAGAAGACGGTCACCTCGCCGCCCTTCTGCTCGGTCGTCTCGATGATGTCGTCGACGTCGATCTCCCACTCGCCCTCGTCGCCGCGCTCTTCGCGAAGCCGCTCGTCGAGGACCAGCAGCGTCTCGATGGCGCCGAACTCGGCCGCTTCGGCGACCTGGTCGGGGCCGTAGGCGACTTCCGATCCCTTGGCGATACGCTCGGTGAGTTCGTCGACGAGGTCGGCTTCGGCTGAGATGCGCGTCTGGGTCTGGACGTCGTCGACGGCGCCGCGCTTGAGCACCTCGTGGACGCCGCGGTCGCCGACGCCCGCGGTGTCGACGGTCGTGATCAACTCCGCCATCTCGGGGTCCGTCTCCTCGATGTAGTTCAGCGCCTGCCGCTTGGTGAACCCCGGACCGGCGAGGATGATCGCGTCGACGTCCATCCGGGCGAGCACCTCGTGCAGTTCCGCGTAGAGGTCCTCCCGGGAGCTTCCGCCGCCGCTCGACCCCATCGACCCGGTCAGCGTGGACTGCTCTTTCCCGCTGGACCCCGTGAGGCTCGCGCGCTCCTCGGTCCCGTACTGGGCGACGGTGTGGACGTAGGCCTGTCCCTCCTCGACCGTCGCGATGGCGACGTCGGGATTCTCGGCGGCCTCGACGGACTCTTCGAGGCGCTCCTCCTGGTCGGCCTTCCAGATCTTCTCGACCTCGATCTCCTCGAAGGGCTCGACGTTGATCGTGTGGTGGAAGTCCAGCTGGTCCTCGCGTGAGCAGTCGACGATGGGGCCGCCGACCCGGAGTCGGTTGGCGAACTTCGCGAACTCGACGTCGTCGACCTCCAGTTCGACCCACATGTGCTCGCGCTCGCCGCCGGTGTCGCGCATATCGTCGTCGTTGCGCTGGATCCGCCGCGTCGTGTCGCCGGCCACCAGGTCCCCCGGCTCGACGATGTAGGTGAGATGCCACAGATCGTCCAGACTCTCGGGGACGAGCGTCACGCGCTCGCGCCCTTCGGTCGTGTGGTGGCGATCGTTGATCTGCATACCCTGATCTCTTCGTCCGGCGGCAAGTGTGCTGTTATTCCGCCCGACCGCCGACTACGCCGACCGGCTGTCGATGTGGTGGACCGCGTCGGGCGAGAGCATGCGCCCCGTCGGCAGTTCGACCCAGCCGTTCGCGAGGACGCGGAGCGCGCCCTCGTGCAGGACCGTCTCCTGGTCCATGTCCGCGTACGCGATCGCGTCCTCGTACTCCCGCACGGAGTTCTCGACGGCGCTGCCCCAGATCGGCTCGTCCGAAACGACCATGCTGTCGCTTCCGGTGCGAAGGTCAAAACGGTACGCTGCGGCGGGACTGACTGTGTCGACTGTGTCGACTGTCGCGTCCCTGTTTCCGGGACCTTCATACCGCCGCCACTCCCCACTCCGAGTATGACCGAGATCATCGACGGCAACGCGGTCGCCGAGGACGTCCGGGACGAAGTCAACGAGGCGGTGAACGACCTCGCCGACGAGGGCGTCACGCCGACGCTCGCGACGGTGCTGATGAGCGACGACCCCGCCAGCGAGACGTACGTCTCGATGAAGCAGAGCGACTGCGAGGAGGTCGGCATCGACACCGTCGACGTCGAACTCGACTCCGACGCGCCCGCCGAGGAGCTGTACGACACCATCGACGAGTTGAACGCCGACGAAGACGTCAACGGCATCCTCGTCCAGATGCCTGTCCCGGACCACGTCGACGATCGGCGGGTCCTCCGGAGCATCGACCCCGAGAAGGACGTCGACGGTCTCCACCCGGAGAACATCGGCCGCCTCGTCGCCGGCGACGCGCGCTACAAGCCCTGTACGCCCCACGGCATCCAGCGTCTGCTGGCCGCCGCGGACGTCGAGACCGAGGGTAAAGACGCCGTCGTCGTCGGCCGCTCGCGGCTGGTCGGCAAGCCGATGGCGAACCTCTTCATCCAGTACGGCGACGGCGGCAACGCGACCACGACGGTGTGTCACTCCCGGACGCAGAATCTGGCCGAGAAGACCCGAAACGCGGATATCCTCGTCGCCGCCGCGGGCGTGCCGGAGATGATCGACGGGTCGATGGTCGGCGAGGGCGCTGTCGTCATCGACGTCGGCATCAACCAGGTGGACGCGGACAACGAGAAGGGCTACGAGCTGGTCGGCGACGTGGAGTTCGAGAGCGCGAAGGAGCAGGCCGCGGCGATCACGCCCGTCCCCGGCGGTGTCGGCCCGATGACCCGCGCGATGTTGCTGTACAACACCGTCAACGCGGCCGCCCTGCAGTCGGGCGTCGAGAGCACGCTATAGAACGGAACAGCCGAACCGGACCGCGGACGTTTTTCAGAGGTCGATCTCGAACTCCTCGAGCCGCCGCTGGGCCTCGGCGAGGGCGGTCTCGTCGTCGTCGATGAGGGCGCGACCGATAGACCGAGCGACGTATACGAGCTGGCCGGCGGTCCGCGGCGACACGTCGCCGTCGAGCGCTTCGACGCGCTTCTGCTGGTCGCGCAGCGTCGTCAACAGCGAGCGGACCGTCTCGTCGGGATGGTCGTCGAGGTACCGTCGCACGTCCGAGCGATAGGCGTCGACAGCGCGGGCGTAGGCGAGCCCGCGGACCGCCCGCAGCGAGCCCGGGACCTCGTCGGCGGCCGGCCGCTCGCCGCGGTCGGCGCCCCGGAGCAGTTCGAGGAAGTAGTACTCCTCGTCGTCGTCGACGCGCATCGCGCGGGCGACGTCCTCAGCGGCGAACCGGAGTTCGGCCGCCGCGAGGTACGTGTCGTCCAGCGGCTGTAACTCGCCGCCGCTGACGAACCCGCGCTTGCGGACGTACTCCCGGCAGGTCTCGGCGGTGGCCTCGGCCACGTCCGCCAGCGACTCGTCGTCCACGAGGTTCCGGATCGCCGTCAACTCCAGCGCGGCCGGGCTGGCCGTGTGTTCCGTCGGGTCGTCGAGGCCGACGCTGCGCATGCTCCCGCAGTCCGGACAGACGACGCTCCCCGTCTCGTAGTACGACCAGCGGGTCCCGCAGGACTGACACTCGCGCTCGCCGCGGATCTTCATACGTCACGGTACCACCGCAGCGCCTAAAATCCGTCCGGTCGCCGACCAGTAGCCGTGGAACCCGTCGCCCGCCCGGCCCGCACTCGGCAACGGATCGACAGGTGGCGATGGCGTCCGGTGCCGGTACCTTTATGTAATTGCCGGACGGAACATCAGGTGACGCTTCGCTTGGAGGGCCGAAGCGTCAGCGGGGACCAATTCAGGGCGGCAAGCGTTCGCGTGGGCTTTTCACCCACGCGTTCGCTTTCCATTCCTTTCGTAGATCACGACCGAATAGCAACGCGTCCGTCGCCCCGTGATTTCACCGAAGTAACGCGACGTTACCGCCGTTCTCACGGTCAGCCCACGCGAGAATACCGAACGAATGGACGCTCCCGAACGAATGGTCGTTCGTTCACGGCCGAGAACGATTCTGAGTTTGTCTAACCCAAACTCCGGGCAGCCGCCGATCCGAGCGACTACGAGATCGACAGTGAATCGCCGCCTTCAGTCGCGTCCTCGTTCCATTCGAGTTCGAGCTCGAACCCGAGTTCACCGGGGCCGTCGGCCGGCCCCTCGCGTTCGACCTTGACCTCGAACTCGACGTCGTTCGGGACCTCGAGCGTGACGGAGTCCGCTCCCGCCTCGAAGGTGACCGTCTCGCCGGCGTCCAACCGGTCGGCGACGGTCCTGAGATACGAAGCGACGTCAGTGCGTGTCAGGTTGCGCTCGTCCGCGAAGATGACTTCTTCGGGCATAGGGGAGCTACGCGCGCCACTGGCATAAACGGCTGGTGCGGTCCGCAACGGAATCGGCCGCCCGAAACCAGGCGGTGAAACGTCTCGGAGACGATACCTGATACCGAGCGAATACGAGCGCTACCGCGTTATCATCAGCCGATTTAACTGTGTGATACGGATTAACAGCGGACTAATCCGGACGCTCGGGGATTTACCCGGATCATCAGTCGACATATTTATCAATATCAGACAGTAACGTTCATACGGACATTACCGATGTACGACTTGACAGGATTCCAGCGAGACCTGCTGTACGTCATCGCTGGGAAGGAGGAGCCACACGGCCTCGCGATCAAAGAGGAACTCGAGGAGTACTACGAGAAGGAGATCCACCACGGCCGCCTCTATCCGAATCTAGACACGCTCGTCGACAAGGGACTCGTCGAGAAGGGGCAGCGCGACCGGCGTACCAACTTCTACAGTCTGACGCGCCGCGGTCGCCGCGAGATCGAAGCCCGCCGCGACTGGGAAGAGCAGTACGTCGACCTGTAGGTCACGGATCGCGGTCCGCTCTCGTTTTCCGCCGCCACCCGTTCGATAGCGAACGTTCCTCAGTCAGGCCCCGAGTCGCCCGAGAATCTCTCGTCACCCGGGTCGGCCGCGGCATCATCGGACTCGCCGCTACCGGTCCCCGGCTCGGTCCCCGTCGGGTCACTTTCCGGGTCGCTGCCCGCCGTTGCGTCCCGATCTCCGGGCACAGCGGCGTCGGCGTCAGTTCCGTCGGAGGCCTCGCTCTGCCCGTCGAGTGCGTCGGGCAGTTCGTCGACGGGGCGGTCGGCAGTTGGCTCCGGATCGTCCGGTTGTCCCTCCCGTTGCCCGAGCAGTTCCGGCACGACGATCTTGCCGAAGTGCGTGACGAAGACGAGGATCATCGGGCCGAGGAACAGCCCGTACCAGCCGAACAGCAGTGAGCCGAGGATGTACGCGAACATGACGCTGCCCGTGTGGAGCGTCCCGCCAGTGACGTACGGGCGGACGAGCAAGTCCGGGATGGCGTCGACGACGACGAACGAGACGGCGGCGAAGGCGACGACGAAGCCCCAGCCGGTCCCCTCGGAGAACGCCGTGACCCCGAGGTAGGCGGTCATCGGCACGTAGACGAGCTTCATCCCGACGACCGGGATGAGGCTCGCGATGCCCGTCAGCAGGCCGACCAGCGCGGCGTAGGGGATGGCGACCTCCGGCGGCGCGAAGATATTCAGGATGCTGTACGTTATCGCGCCGACGGTGGCCGTGACGATGGCGTTGAGGATGTTCCCGGCGAAGATGAGTTCGAGGCTGTCGTCGACCTCGCGGGCGAACTCCTCGAAGACCGACGGACCGTTGCCGTCGAAGCTCTCCACCCAGTCGGCGAGTCGATGGTCGTCGCGCAGCAGGTAGAAAGCGACCGCGAACATGATGAACAGGTGGAGCAGGCCGGTTGCGAGGAGGCCGAGGTAGCTGGTCCCGCGGCTCAGCGTCGTCCGGACCAGATCCATCCCGCCGGCGCTCTCGAAGACCCCTCGCGGGTTCTCGACGGCTTCGGTCACGTTGAGATAGGGACCGGCGATCTCGATGTATCGGTCGAGGTCCGTAGTGCCGGCGAACTCCTGGAGTTCCTGCGCGCCGATGGCCGTCGCGTAGAGCAAGAGGAGGACGGCCGGGAGCGCGAGCGCAACCAGCGCGAGCGCCGCCGAGACGGACCGCTGGCCGACGCGGTCGCGGATGTGCCCGTTGACGCGGCGCGTCGAGTAGTAGATGAACAGGGCGAACACGAACGTGCCCACGAACGAGTAGAGGATCCAGAGCAGCGTCACACCGAGGACGACGCCGAGGGCGACCCAGCCGATCCGTCCCCAGTTCGGATTGAACTCGAACTCGACCATCGTCCGCGCTATCACCCCGGTGACACATAAATGCCGGCAGGGGCGTCGAACCGTGGACTGAGCGTCAGTAGCGTCGGGTAACAGCCCCGTATTTATTACGGGCAATCGTCTACGTGCGGGAGTGCACGAAGTCGCGCAGCTCGGGTCGATCCCGCTGGATACCGAGGTGCTCCAGATCACGCTCGCGGGCGTGCTGGGGCTGTTCCTCGGACTGGAGCGGGAGTGGTCACATAAGTCGGCCGGCGTCCGGACGTTCTCGCTGATCAGCATCCTCGGGGCGGCGTTCACCGTGCTGGGGTCGGTCCCGCTGGTCGTCCTGGGCGGGACCCTGGTCATCGTCCAGGGCGCGCTGCTGGCGGTCAGAGGCCTGCTGGCCGACGAGGAGGACGACGAGGGCCTGTCGCTGACGACCTCGATGTCGATGCTCGTGGCCTACGGCGTCGGGACGCTCGTCGCCTCCGGGTTCACCCTGGAAGCGGTGACGGTCACCGTCTTCTCGGCGCTGTTGCTCGTGCTCAAGCGCGAGCTCCACACCTTCGCCTGGGGGATGTCGCGGACCGAGCTCCGCTCGGCGGCCGAGTTCGCCATCCTGGCGTTCGTCATCTACCCGCTGTTGCCCGCGGGGGCCTACGAGGTTGGGTCCGGCAACCTCGTCGTGGAGGTCGAACCGCGGGTCATCTGGCTGATGGTCGTCACCGTCGCCGGCATCGGCATCGTGAACTACGCCATCGTCCAGACCTACGGCAGCCGCGGCATCGCAGTCACGGGCTTTTTCGGCGGGCTGGCCTCCTCGACGGCCGTCGTGGGCGCGATGCTCGACCACGTCGAGCAGCGACCCGCGGTCAGCTCATACGCCGTCGCGGCCATCCTGCTCGCCGACGCCGCGATGGCCGCCCGCAACCTCACCATCGCGATCCTGTTCACCTTCGAGACCGACCTGCTCGTCGGCGCCGTGGTCCCGCTCGGCGCGGTCATCCTCGGCAGTATCGCCATCGCTGCGGTCACCGCCGACTGGTCGGAAAACCTCGAGATGGACATGGAGAGTCCCTTCTCGCTGCGGAACGTCCTCGGGTTCGGCGGCCTGTTCCTCGTCGTCGTCGTCGCCGGCGGGCTCGCCGCGGCGAAGTTCGGTCGCCTCGGGTTCTACGTCACCGCGGCGCTCACCGGGCTGGTCTCCAGCGCCGGTGCGACCACCTCGGCGGTGATCCTCTACCGCGGCGGCGGGCTCTCCGCGGAGGCGGCCGTCTTCGCCATCCTGCTCGCGACGGCGTCGAGCATCGTCGTCAAGGCCGGCCTCACCTTCGCCGCATCCAACCGCGAATTCGCGATCAAGACGGCGACGACGAGTACCGTGTTGCTGATCGCCGCCGGTGTGGTCACCGCCATCGCCGTGCTGTAGCCCGATCCTGATCGCCCTGTGGCCCCCCGACAGCGGACAGATCACTTAACTGGCGACTCTCCTTCGCTATCGACATGAACAGGGACACGGCGGAACCCGACGTGTCGTCGCTCCCCGGGGAGCGAGCCCAGGAGTGGGTCGAGTACCACCACGAATCGGCGGCGCCGAGCACCTACGTCTACGACTTCGTCTGGGACTACACCGAACCCGCGGAGGGGCCGTTCTGCACCGACGTCGACGGCAACGTCCTCATGGACTTCACCAGCCACGTCGCCGCCTCGCCGCTGGGGTACAACAACCCCAAACTGATGGAGCGGATGGAGGGCTTCGACCTGGTCGATCCGCTGAAGATCGCCGGCCAGGACTTCTACGTCGGCAGCGGCGACCTGGGCGACCATCCCTTCCCGGCGCCGGCCGACCTGATGGACCGGCTGACCGACCGGAGCGACCAGTACGGGATGGACACGGTCTTCCTCTCGAACAGCGGCGCCGAGGCCGTCGAGAACGCCATCAAGATAAGCTACGACCACACCGGCGGCGACTACGGGATCACCTTCCAGGGGGCCTTCCACGGGCGGACCCTCGGCGCGCTCTCGCTCAACCGCTCGAAGTCCGTCTACCGGCGGGAGTTCCCCGAGATCCCGAAGGTCCACGACGTACCGTTCTGCGACGACCGCTCCTGCGGTCCCGACTCCTGCTCCTGCGGTTTCTTCACCGGTGAGACCTCCCAGCTCCGGAAGCTCGTCCATCCCGAGCGCGGCGCCGTCCACCCCGACGACGTGGCGTACCTGATCCTCGAACCGATCCAGGGCGAGGGCGGCTACCGGTTCCCCAGCGACGCCTTCGCCGAGGAGATCGCCGACGTCTGCGACGAACACAACCTGACGCTCGTCGTCGACGAGATCCAGTCGGGCGTCGGTCGGACCGGCGAGTTCTGGGCGTCGGACCACTACCCGTTCGAACCGGACGTCATCGCGAGCGCGAAAGGGCTGCGCGTCGGCGCGACCATCTCCCGCGAGGAGGTGTTTCCCGAGCGCAAGAGCCGCCTCTCCTCGACGTGGGGCGGCGGCGACATCCTCGCCGCACTGCAGGGCGCGCTCACCATCGACGTGATCGACGACTACGACCTCATGGACAACGCCGTCGTCCGCGGCCGGCAGTTCAAGGAGGCGATGCGCGACGCCGACCTCGACCCGGTCGTCGACGTGCGCGGCAAGGGCCTCATGCTCGCCGTCGAGTTCGACACCAAGGAGCGCCGCGACGCGGTCCAGACCGCCGCCATGCAGCGCGGGCTCCTGACGCTCGGCTGCGGTCACGAGGTGCTCCGGATCCTCCCGCCGATGGACGTGACTGAACGGGAGATCGACCTCGGCGTCGATCTCTTGACCGCGGCGATCGAAGACGTCGCCTGACGGGTAAGGCGCAGTTTTACCGCCGGTAACCGCCGAATAGATATCCCCCGAGGCGCCGACGTTCGTCCGTGCTATCGGCCGTTTCGTGGTCGCCTCAGGTCTCGGCTCTCGTGATCGGTCGAGCGACAGCGCTCCAGTCGGGATCGAGCGGGATCCTCGCGAATCCCTGGTTCTACGCCGCCTTCTCGGCGCTGTCGTTGATCGTCGGGTCGGCAGTAGGGATCTGGTACGAGCCCGACCGCGAGTGGCAGGCCGCGCTGCTCGCGGTCGGCGGCGGGTCGCTCGTCGTCTCGCTAGCCTTCGAGCTGTTCGAGCCGTCCTTCGAGAACATCGGCAGATATCCCGCCTCGGGTTACTTCCTCGGGGGGATCCTCGTCTTCGGGACGCTGGACGTCGCCATCGACCGCTGGGCCGACGACGAGACACAGGAGAACGGCGCGGGCCTCTGGGCGAGCGTGACCACGGACGGCATCCCGGAAAACGCGGCGATGGGTTCGCTCCTCACCGGAGGCGCCCACGGCGCGCTCGCCCTCCTGTTCGGGCTGGCCGTCACGAACGGCTCGCAGTCGATGATGTCGGGCACCAACATGTCCGAGAACTACGGCGACTGGAAGGTGATGGCGGGGTGGGCGGTCACCGCCGTCGTCGTCAGCGGATCCGTGATCGCCGGCTACCGCTTTCTCCCGCCGCTCCCGGACTACTGGATCGCCACGGTCCGCTCGTTCGCCGCCGGCGCCATCCTCGCGAGCCTCGCTGGCGAGATATACCCCGACGCCTACGAGTACGCCGGCCCGTACATCACGCTCGCGACCGCGGTCGGATTCCTCGGCACGTTCCTGCTCTGAGAGGCGGACCGGTGCTGGCTCCGGGCACAGGAACAGTAACGGCTACGGTCCCACCTCACAACTGTCGGCCCATGGACGCGTACTTGTTCGTGCACTTCAGGGAGAAGCGGACGCCGGACGGCGAACAGGTGTATTTCGGCATCAGTCAGGACGGTTTCCACTGGGAGCCAGTGAACGGGGGCGACCCCGTCCTCTGGAGTTACAAAGGCGACAAGGGGGTTCGCGACTGCACGATCACCCGAACGACGGACGGGCGGTTCGTGATCATGGGGACGGACCTCAGCCTCGCCTACGGGATGCCCAACCAGTACGTCGGATCGTGGGAGGAGATCACCCGCAACGGCAGCGACTCGCTGGTACTCTGGGAGTCCGAGGATCTGGTCGAGTGGTCCGACCAGCGGATGGTCGAACTCGGCGACGGGCAGTTTGGCTGCCTCTGGGCGCCGGACATCGTCTACGACCGCGAGAACGAGGACTACGTCGTCCACTGGTCCTCGTCTCACGAGCGCAACGACTACGCCGACATGGGCATCTACTATTCGCGGACCGAGTCGTTCGAGACGTTCTCCGAGCCGGAACTGCTCTACCGGAAATCCGACAGCACCGTCATCGACTCCGCCATCTACGAGGAAGACGGGTCGTACTACTGCTTCCTCAAGAGCGACGAGAACCCGGAGGGGATCATCCTCGTCGAGAGCGACGACCCGACCGGCCCCTACTCGCGGGTCGAAGTGTTCGATCGAACGATGGAGGGGCTGGAGGGCGCGCGGTACGAGGCGCCGACGGCCTTCCAGACCGACGACGGGCGCTGGTGTCTGTTCCTCGATTACTTCGGCGGCAGCCCGGAGACACAGGGCTACGTCCCGTTCGTCGCCGACTCGCTGGAGGCGGAGTTCATCCGCGCCGACGAGGAGTTCGAGTTCCCGTACGGCTTCAAACACGGCACGATCCTCCCGATCACGTCCGAGGAGTACGAGCGCCTGCGGGACTACGAGAAGGACCCGTCGGAGCGGTAAGCCGCACTTGCTGCGCGTTCTCCACCCGAGTTAGAACTGGTACCGGCGGTCGTCGGGGTCGCCCGTCCCCGTCTGGGGCAGGTCCGCACCGCCGGTCATCTCCTCGAAGGTCATGCCCGAGAGGTACTCGTCGTAGGTGACGTCGTACTCGCTGCGGAGGTGGAAGTCGAGGTTGCCGGTCTCGACGGCGGTCTGGAAGAGCATGTGGACGCCGCGGCGGACGAGTTCGTCGGGGTCGTCGGTGTCGAAGGCGGCCAGCAGCATGGCGAGTTCGTTGCGCGTCTCGCGGTCGGTGTCGACCGACAACTGCTCGTCGAGGTCGCTGTACTCGGACTGGACGGTCTCTTGCAGGTCGTCGAGGCTCATGGGTCGGAGTGGGGCGGACGCTCGCAAACACCTTACGCTCCGAGCGCGCCGGACGGCGACGACGCGGCGGTCGCCGCCGATCAGGGGTAGACTTCGACGGAGTCGGGCGTCAGGACGAACGTGCGATCCCAGATTTTGGAGACGAAGACGAAATCGTTCGGGCCCTCCTGCGAGCGGTGGTGGGAGACGAGCGCGTCGAGCGCGTCGGCGTCGATCTGGTCGTGAAGTCGCGGGCTAGGGTGGTCGAGGTCGACGTGGGCGCGTTCGGCCGCGCGGAGGATCGCGTCGGTCGCCGTCTCGTCGGATCCGATCGCGGCACGGGCAACCGGGAGGTCGTCGGGGATCTGCTCGGTCGCAGGCATGGCTCGCCGTGCGGAAGCGACCACCGTAAACGGCCGTCGCCGTCAACCCGATTTTGGCCCCATTTTGGCCGGATCAAAACGTCGAGGGCGGCGGGAACGAAAAGTGAGGCGGTTCGAGCGGCAGTTAGTCCTTCAGCGCGGCTCGAACGGCGGCGACCGCTTCGCGGAGTGCGTCAGGCGCGCGCTCCTGCGGGAGTTCGTACTCGATGACGAGCGGCGCGTCGAGGTCGGCGTGGTCGTCGAGGAGGTCGACGAACGAGTCGACGTCGAGGCGGCCGGTGCCGGGGACGTCTTCGATCTCCGCCTCGGAGGTGTCCTTGAGGTGGCAGCTGTTGATCCGGTCGCCAAGGTCCCGGACCACGTCCTCGGGGACCACGTCCTCGACGAGGAAGTGGCCGGTGTCGACGCACAGGCCCAACCGGTCGTGGTCGTATCGCTCCAGTACCCCACGGGCGTCGTCGATGGTCGAGAAGACCCGCGAGAGGTCGTCGTGGTGGACCGACGAGTAGTTGTGGATGCCCACGTCGAGGTCGAACGCCTCGGCGAGGTCGAGCAGTTCCTCGGTGACGGCGTCCGCGGCCGGCGGATAGTTGACGGTGACGTAGCCAGCGCCGAGGCGGTCGGCGAACTCGAAGTGCTCGCGCGCCTCGCCAGGCGCTTCGAGGTCGACGACGCCGTACCCGCAGACGGAGACGTCGGCGGCGTCGATGGCGTCCAGCCCCGCGGCGAGCGTGGGTTCGTCGAGATCCGGCGAGAGGTGGTGGCCCCAGAGTTCGAGGTGCTCGACCGGCGCGTCGTCGAGTTCCTCCAGCAGTTCGGTGAGCGAGAAGTCCCTGAAGACGACGCTCTGGACGCCGATATCGTAGTTCCGAGACATGGAGGCCCTGTATCGTGACGGGTGCAAAAGCGTTTGGTCGGCGAAACTGCACGAGCGAGCCGCGGGCAACCTCCCGGTGCGGACTTCCGCGGGCCGACCTTTTATCCGGGTTCTGGCCGTCGTTCGCCCATGAACGTCCTCATCATCGGCGGCACGGGGCTGATCAGCACCGGCATCGCCAGACAGGCGGTCGACGCCGGCCACGAGGTGATCGCGTTCCACCGCGGCGAGACGGACGCGGACCTGCCCGACGCCGTCGAACACGTCCACGGCGACCGCGACGACGACGAGCGACTCGCCGCGGTGGCCGAGGAGGTGGACCCCGAGGTCGTGATCGACATGGTCTGTTTCTCGCCGGAACAGGCCGAGAGCGCGGTCGAGGCGTTCGCCGGCGTCGAACAGTTCATCTTCTGCTCGACGGTCGACGTCTACCACCGGCCGCTGGACCGCAACCCCGCGACCGAGGACGCCGCCCGCGAACCGCCCGTCAGTGACTACGGCGCCGCGAAAGCCGAGTGCGAGGACGTCTTCACGGACGCTCACGGCGACGCGTTCCATACCACCGTGATCCGGCCGTGGAGCACCTACGGCGAAGGCGGCCCCGTCATCCACACGATGGGCTGGGGAACCTACTACCTAGACCGGGTTCGGAAGGGCAAGCCCGTCATCGTCCACGGCGACGGCGCGACGCTGTGGGGGCCCTGCCACCGCGACGACGTGGCCGGCGCGTTCGTCGGCGCCATCGGGACGGAGACCGCCTACGGCGAGGCCTACCACGTCACCAGCGAGGAGGTCATCTCGTGGAACCAGTACCACGACTACGTCGCCGACGCGATGGACGCGCCCGAACCCGAACTCGTCTCCATCCCGACGGATCAGCTGGTCGAGGCGGTTCCCGGCCGCACGGACCCACTGCTCGACCACTTCCAGTACTCGACGGTGTTCGACAATAGCAAGGCGAAACGGGACCTGGGCTTCGAGTACACCGTCTCCTTCCGCGAGGGCGTCGAGCGGACCATCGACGACCTCGAACGCCGGGGCGCCATCGACGACTGGGACAGCGAGAACGACGACGAGATAATCGACGCATGGCGGGACTCGACGGCGTCGTTCGTCGAGGCATTTCAGGAGTAAGACCAGCCAGGGGCGACGGGCGTCCAGGAGGACAGCCGGGAGCGACGAGCGGCCCACGGGGCGGCCGGGAACGACGAGCAGGGCTATCGCGGCGCAGTCAGTCGATCCTGTACTCGGCGAACTCCTCGCAGTCACAGGCGGAGCAGACGGAGGTATCGGGATCGACCGTCGTCCCGCAGCGGCGACACTCGACGACGACCGTGTCGCGGTCGGCAACGAGCGAGGTGAGCAGTCCCACGCTGATCACTCCGGATGTACCGGATCCCCGCAGGCGGGGCACTCGGCGAAGAGTCTGGGCCAGTTGCCGCGCGACTCGTACCGGATGAGCAGGTTCGCCGCGGGGATCATCTCCTCGCAGTTCGGGCACTGCCCGAGCGGCTGATCCCGCGCCTGCCAGTCGTCGATCCCGGACATACTCCCTGATAGTACACCTAGCCTCGTTGTTATGTCCTCTATAACGCGAGTAAGAGCGGATTTTATGCCCTCTCTACGGGGCTGCCGGTCGACCGATATGCGCCGCTCGGCGGGTAAATGAACAGAGGGTCGACGCGGCGTTACTCGACGGAGACGACTTCGACTTCGAACGTCAGCGTCTCGCCGGCGAGTTCGTGGTTGAAGTCGACGGTGACCGTCTCGTCGCCGGCGTCGGTGATCCGACCCGGCAGGCCCTCTTCGGTCTGAAGTTCCATCCCTTCCACGGGCTCGCGGCCGCCGAGCATCTCCGTGAGTTCCTCGGTGTCGTACTCGACGACGCGGTCGCCGGTGCGCTCGCCGTACGCCTGCTCGGGCTCGATAGTCACGGTGTCCTCGTCGCCGGTCTCCATGCCGACGAGGGCGTCTTCGAGGCCCTCGATGATGCGGCCCTGGCCGATCTCGACGGTCAGGGGCTGGTACGCGCGGTCTCCCTGCTCGTCGGCGAGTCCTTCCTCGGTCGCGACCGATTCGAGCGACGTGTCGAAGACCTCGCCGTCGTCAAGCCGTCCTGTGTACTCGATGGTAACGGTGTCGCCGGTGGAAACAGCCATACTGCCCGATACGGTGGCCGACGGATAAGCGTACGGTCTCGCGAAGACGGATACGCCCGGATACGTCCCAGAGCGGCGACCACGAACCGGCCGGCGACGCGACCACGGAGCACGCAGTCCCCCGCGATTGCCGGGTCTGGGCTTTTCAGGCCGCCGATCCTAACGGGGGCCATGCGGTTGCTCCAGCTCTCGGTGCCCCGCGAGCAACGCGAGGCGGTCGTCGGGGTCCTCGACGGGTACGGGCTTACGTATACCATCGGAGAGGGCGACGGTGCGAAGTCCGGCCACGACCTGATATCGTTCGTGACGCCCGCGGACGCGGTCGAGCACGTCCTCGACGACCTGAAAGCCGAGGGGTACGACAAGAGCACCTACACCGTCTCGGTCGCGACGCAGTTCGCCGATCTGGAGAACATCGACAACGTGCAGGACCAGTGGGCGAAGACGCCGAACAAGATCTCGCCGGCCACGCTCCGCTCGAAGGCCAAGGACATGCGGCTCAACACGCGGTCGTACCTCTGGATGATGGTCCTGAGCGCGGTCGTCGCCGTCTCGGGCGTGCTCACGGGGTCGCCGGCGGTCGTCGTCGGCTCGATGATCATCGCGCCGATCGTCAGTCCGATGCTGACAGCCAGCGTCGGCGCCGTCCGCGACGACCGCGAGATGCTGATCGACAGCATTCACCAGCAGCTCTATGGCCTGGGCATGGCCGTGGTCGCGGCCACCGTCTTCAGCCTTTTAGTGAAGCAGTTCTTCGCCGTCCCGACCACCCTGGACATCACGTCGATGCAGCTGGTGGCCGGTCGGCTCGCGCCGAGCATTCTCTCGACGATCATCGGGCTCGCTGCCGGCGCCGCGGGCGCCTACGGCCTCGCGACGAAGGGGTCGGTGTCGATCGTCGGCGTCATGATCGCCGCCGCGCTGATCCCCGTCGCCGCGGTCAGCGGCATCGGCGTGGCCTGGACCCAGTACATCGTGGCGCTCGGGGCGCTCGTGCTGCTCGTGCTCACGATGATCGCGGTCAACGTCGGCGGCTACCTGATGCTGCGCTATCTCGGGTACCGACCGGACGACGTCGACGAGGGGCTGTTCGAGCGTCCCAGCGGCAGACAGGCGGTGATCGTCGCCGGGACGGCCCTGCTCGTAGTCGGCATCGTCGTCGCGGTCGGCTTCGGGTCCTATCGCCACGCCTCGTTCGAGCAGACGGTCAACGACGCCACCACGGACGTGTTGCAACAGTCAGAATACGACAGGCTGGGGATCACGCAGGTCTCGACGGAGTACACGTCGGTCGGCCCGTTCGGCGACCCCTCGACGGTGACGATCGCCCTGAGCCGGACCGACAACGAGTCGTACCCGGATCTCCCGACCGTCCTCGATCGGTCGATAACCGAGCGGACCGGCGAGAACGTCACCGTCCGGGTGCGGTACATCGACTTCGACACGTCCGACCGGCTCGACCGGGCGAATCAGACGGGCGGCGCTGCGGTGGCTCCCGTCGGATAGCCCCGGTCACTCCTCGTCGTCCGCGTCGTCCTCGTCGTCTTCCATTCGCTCCGTCTGCTCGACGGCGTCGATGTCGCCCTCGCCCCCGCCGTACTGATTGGAGTCCTCGTTCGCTTCCTCGTCCACCGATTCGTTCTCGCGCTCCTCGTCGGTTTCGTCGTCTGCCATACGGCGGCTTCGAGCCTCGAGCGCAAAAGCCGCGCACCTGCGATAGCCGGCCGAGTTCACTCGACGCCGGCGCCGGTCGGTGCGTCGGGCAGTTCGACGGGGTCGCTGTCGATGCCGAGTTCGTCGAGCGCCCGTTCGAGGTGCTCGGCCTCGGCGTACTCGGCGCCGTCCTCGACGCGGATGCGCTGGATCGTCGCGAGCACTTCACCACGGCGTTCGTCGGGGATGTCGTACTTGTCGGTCGCCAGTTCGATCGTTAATCCGTTGTGATCACGCGTATACAGCGAGTGAAAGATCCCGCGGTCGAACTCGTTGTAGCCGTGTCCGTACTCCTCGAGCGCCTCCTTGACGTCCTGGAAGCGCTCTGGGTCGATGCCAAAGGAGAGGTGGTGAACCGAGCCGACCTGGTGGCGCAGCGGCGACGCGTCGGACTGGCGGTCGTCGGTCACGAAGAACGTGACGATGCGACCGTCGCCGGAATCGAAGAACAGGTGCGTCGAGTTCGGGTCGTCGAGGTTCGGCTGGCGGAGCACGAGCGGCATGCCGAGCACGTCGCGGTAGAACTCGATGGTGTCCTCCTCGTTGCTCCCGACGAGGGTGATGTGGTCGGTTCCGGTGGTGTGAAACGGGCTGTTCGGGGGGTCTGCGGTGATCTCGGGACCGTCCTCGGACGCCATAGGTGGCCCTTCGCAATCGACCTACAAAGGTCCCGTGCCGGTTTGACCGAACTAGAGGAGTGACGGGTCACTGTCGCTTACCGAGAGGCTGCTCCGCCGGCGGAGGCCGGGCGCGTCCGACCGACAGATTGATAACTGCCAATCGGTCGGGTAAGACTAACGTACGCGAAGTAGATGACGCCTATCCAGCTTCTCGCCGCCGTCGCCGCGCTCGCCGTCGCCGTCAGCATCGGCCTCGTAGCGCATGAACTGGCCCACGCCGCCGTCCTGCGCGCGGCGGGCGTCCCCCACACGATCGACTGGTTCCCCGGGAAAGACGGGGGGCTCCTGCAGGCGGGGCTGCGCGGGGAGTGGGCCGCGGTCAGGCCCCGTCCTGTCGCCGAGACGCCGGCGTGGCTCCTGCGCTTGTCGGCGATGATGCCGCTGGCGCTGATCGCCCCGCTTGCGCTGGTCCCCGCGGGCGTCGTTGCCGACCCGTTCGCGGCCGAAGGGGTCGCGCGGTTCGCGGTACTCGGCTGGATGGCCTGCGCCCTGCCGAGTCCGCAGGACTTCTCGGTGCTGTGGTACGCCGACCGGGCCGTCGACGACGCCGCGGAGGCCGCTGAGTCGACCGCGGGCAAGACGGTGACCGACGGCGCCTGAACAGCACCTGATTCGCCGGTAGGCACGCGATACTCGGCCCGACGCGCCTCGTTTCGGTGGCACGTGTCCGTAGGTGCCTCTTTCCTTTCACCGCGAACGCCGTAGGTGAGCGTATGCCCGACCCCGACCACGACGCGGAACCCGAACCGAAGACGGACCCGCGGTTCGACAACTGGCCGGTGCGGCGCTACGACGCCTACGACGACCTGACCGTCGAGCGCGAGACGCCCGGCGAGGAGGGACGCGAGCAGCTGGAAGACGTCGAGTGGGTCGGCGTCTCGGGAGGTGCCGGGGGGAACGCCGTCCTCTACGAACCCCAGCAGGACACGGTCCATCAGGGACGGTACGACCCCGACGAGAACCGGGTCGTCGTCGGGGACGACGAGCGCAGGGTCGACGAGGAGGAGTCGCTCGGCGACCACCTCGTCGACATCGGCGAGGAGCACGAGTGGAACTGGCTGTCCTCGTTCGCGCAGGACCACCTCGAAACGCCGGAGCACGACGGCGACCACCCGACTTCCGGTCACCTGCTCCCGCCCGGGTTCGACCACGAGTACACCGAGTTCCAGCAGCGCAACGTCGCCGCGTCGGCGGACGTCGACGCCGCCTTCTGGGGATCGCACACCTTCGCCGACGAGACCGACCGCGTCCACGTCCTCGAACGCGAGTTCGGCGTCAGGGGCGACGACGTCGGCGACGAAGTGGCCGTCCACGTCGAGGAGCGGTACCTCGTGGCCGAGGAGCCCCGCGAGGAGTCCCGCGCCGGGGACGCCGACCTCGTGAACGAGCGGGAGTACGACCTCGCGCTCGACGTCGATCCCACCGAGGACGGGTGGGTCCCCGCGACCGAGGACCTCCTGACCCGGTGGCACCGCAGCCACCTCGCTCCGCCGGAGCGCGAGGAGCACAGACGGGTCGACCGGGAGAGCTACGGCGAGGAGGCCGGTCGGGCGACTCCCGGCGAGCACACCGATTACTGATGGCGGCACCCGCGCCGCCCGGCGTCTGAGATCGACGATGCGAACGCCGTCCGACCTCCTCGACTACGAGGCCACGAACGCCGCGCTCGGGTGGCTGCTCGTCGCCGCGCTCGGCGCGGTGGCGGTCGAGCGGGTGATCGCGGGCGTCGACTGGTGGGCCGTCGTCGCGGCGATGACCGCACTCACCGGGGTCGTGCCCCCAGTCGTCGCGCGCGACCCGAAGGAGATGGTCGCGTGGGAAGTGCTCGCCGTCGCCGCGCTCCCGGTCGCGGTCCCGTCGTTCGGCGTCGAGCCCGAACCGGCGGCCTACGTCGTCGTGGCGGCGCTAGCGCTGCTGCTGGCCGTCGAACTCGACGCGTTCACCGACGTGGAGATGACGCCCGACTTCGCCGTCGCGTTCGTCGTCGTCCTGACGATGGCGGCGGCCGGCCTCTGGGTCGTCCTCAGATACGCCTCCGACGTCGCGCTGGGGACCGACCTGTTGCCCGGGGAGACGGCGGTAATGTGGGAACTGATCCTCGCGACGGCCGTCGGCGTGGTCGCGGGCGTCGTCTTCGAACTGTACGTCCGCCGGGTGAGCCCCGGTCACGGGATCGAACGCACGCTCTGGAGGGACCTGCGGTGATGCCGCGGTTCGAGTTCGTCGAGCGCGTTCCGACTGTCGGCGACCTGCCGACCGCCGGCACGCGAGCGTTGCAACTCGCCATCGCAGTCATGGCCGCCTACGGGGTCGCCAGCGGTCGGATCGGCGTCGCCGTCAACGGCGTGCTCGCGCTCTGTGTCACACTCGTCCCGGCGCTTCTCGGCTGGCGATTCGACTACGCGGTCGACCCGCGTCTCTCGCTGTGGATCGCCGTCGCAGCGGCGATACACGTCGGTGGGTTCCTCGGCCCGTACGACCAGCAGACGGGACTCCTCTCGCTGTACGATCAGGTCGCCCACTCCGTCTCCGGCGCCTTCGTCGCGGGGGTCGGCTACGCGGTGGTCGAGGCGATCGACGAGAGTTCAGCGCGCGCGCAGTTCCCCGGGGAGTTTCGGTTCGCCTTCACGCTGGCGATCGTGATGGCCTTCGGGGTCCTCTGGGAGATCGGCGAGTTCACCGCGGGTGCGGTCGGCGCCGCGGTGACCGGAACCGAGGTGCTCGTCCAGTACGGCGTCTCGGACATCGTCGCGGATCTCACGTTCAACACGATCGCGGCCGCCGCCGTCGCGCTGTGGGGAACCGGCTACTTCGACGGGATGGCGGGAGCCATCTCCCGAAGCATCTTCCGCGATTGAGTAGTCGGGAGCCCAGGCCGAACGCAGGGGGCGATCGTCGCGGCCAGCGAACGCCGACGCCACGTCCAAGTGTCGCAGTCCCCAACCACACACAATGTCCGGGACCGTCCTCCTCGCGCAGACGCTCGGGGACGCCGTCCGCGCGGCGGTGCCGCAGTGGATGGTCCCGCTCTTCCTCGGGATCACCCGTCTGGGCAACGTCGGCGTGTTCCTCGTCGTGTTCACGCTCGACTACTGGTTCGTCGACCGCGAGCGCGGCGCCCACGCCGTCGCCGTCGTCGTCGGCGGGATGGCGCTGATCACCGCGCTCAAGTACTTCTTCGCGGTCCCGCGCCCGCCGGCGGAAGTGAACGTCGTCCCCATCGACGGGTTCAGCTTCCCGAGCGGCCACGCCACCGGCGCGACGATCGGCTACGGCGCGCTCGCCGTCGTCCACGACCGGTACCCGGATTACGTTCGGTTCGGGGCCGTGGCCGTACTCGTCGGCCTGATCGCCCTCTCCCGGGTCGTCCTCGGCGTCCACTTCGTCAGGGACGTGCTTGCGGGCATCGTGTTCGGCGTCGGCTTCCTCGTCGTCGCGTTCGAGGTGACCGACGACAGCCCGCGAGCGGGGTTCGCGCTGGCGCTCGCGGTCGCGACCGCCGCGCTCCTCGTCAGCGATTTCAGTACCGACGGGACCGTCCTCTTCGGCGTGGCGGTCGGGGCCGCGGCCGTCTGGGAAGCGACCGCTCCGGGGGAGACCGTCGAGGGGACGACCGCACGGACGGCGCTCGTCGTCGGCGTTCTGCCCCTGCTCGGGGCCCTCGGCTACGTCGCGATCAAGCTCGCCCTGCCGCCCACGGTCATCTTCGCGGTGTCGGCCGTCCTCGGCGCCGGGTTGATCGGTGCGCCGCTGGCGGCCGGCGCGTTCGACGGTGACGGCGCTCCCGAACCGGTCTGAGGACGGTTCCGGAAGTGCCGCTGCCGGGTACTCGATGCCGACCCGGAGTGTGCCGACCGCTCAGTTATCCCTGTCGAAGCCCTAACGTACCCGTGCCTGGGACGCTCCAGCGAGCGAACGAGCTGTTCCCGTACGTCTTCCACCCGATCACCGTGCTGGCGCTCGGTATCGTGCTGCTGATCCACCACGAGTGGCGCGGGCAGTCGGCCGACCGCGCTGCACTCTGGCGGCGGATCGGCGCCTTCCTCGTCGCAGGGGCCCTCGCGCTCGTCCCGACGGCCGCGTACTTCCTGTTGGTCCGCGGCGGCCTCTCCTCGGCGGTACAGGGCAGCAGCTGGCAACTCGACGAGATGGTCGCCAGCGGCGTGCTCATCGCCGCGGGGACGACGTGGTACGTCTGGCACCGCTACGACTGGGGAGCTATCGTTCCCGATGCGACGGTGACGCTGGCGGCCGCGACGGTTCCCTACGCCCTGCTCTCGCCGTTCTGGGACATCTCCGGCCACGTCCTCTTCGCGCTGGTGCCGACGCTGTACCTCTCGCTTCTGGACCGCAGGTATCTCCCCTTGCTCGCGATTCCGGTATTGATGATCCCGAACCGCGTCGCCCTCGACGCCCACACGCTGGCCCAGGCGGTCGCCGGGTTCGCCGCCGGCGCCGTGATCACCCTCGGCCTCTACTACGTCCGCACTCAGCCGCAGGTCGAGCGATCGGGGGGATCGGCGGCCTCCTGACTCACAGCGAGTGGACGATCCGCTCGCCGGTGTCGAGTCCGTTTCGCAGTGCGGCGTGAAGCCGCGCTTCGCCGGCCACCCAGTCGCCGGTCGCGTAGAGGTCCGCTTCCGCGGCGTCGGCGACGGCGCCCCGTCGGACCCCTTCGTCGGGGAGCGCGTAGCGCCACCCCTGGTGGTCGGCCCACTCGGGGTCGGCCAGTCGGTCGTCGCCCAGCACGTCGGCCGACCGCGCCGCGAGGTCCGCGACGTTCTCGTCCGGGTCGTCGCCGTAGTGTTCGACCGACCAGTCGGGATTGGCTTGCGCCACGAGCACCGATTCGCCGTCTGGGACGTGGCCGGGTTTGCACTCTTCGCGGGCGATCCAGCCGATCTCGTGGTCGCGGTCGGGGTTCACCAGCGCATAGTACGGCCGGTCGAGTTCGAACTCGTAGCCGAGAACGGCCGTCCAGATGGTTCGGTAGGGGACGGCCTCGGCGGCTTCCGCCAGGTCAGTTCTGGTCTGGTTGTCCCACTCGGCATCCCGGAGCAGTTCGGCGCTCTGGGGAGCGGGCGGATTCAACAGGAGCGCGTCGAACGGTCCCCACTCGCAGCCGTCGGCGTCGGCGACGCGCCACTGTTCGCCGTCGCGGACGAGCGTCTCGACGCGAGTCTCGGTGTGGACTGTCGCCTCCGTCTCGCCGAACAGCCGCTTGGCGATCTGGGTGAGCCCCGCTCGATAGGTCCACTTGTGGCCGTCGTTGTCCCGACCTTCGGAGACGTTGCCGTCCGCGTCGAACGTGTAGATCGGCTCGGTCACGTCAACGAGCCCGTCGGCGTCGAGCGTCTCCGTGAGTAGTTCGACGACCCGCTCGTCGTCGCTCGTCACGTAGTTCGCGCCGTAGTCGTAAGTGACGTCGCCGCGGCGGCGCGTCGCCGCGCGGCCACAGACGCCGCCCGATTTCTCCAGTACCGTCACCTCGGCCGACGGGAGCGCCCCGTCGAGGACGTACGTCGCGGCCGCGGCCGCCGCGCCCGCGCCGACGACTCCGATCCGTGTCATGGCGGCCGTTCGAACTCCTGTGACTAAACGAGTGGTATCTCCGCTTGCTTGTTTTCGATCAGTTGGTGTCGTAGTCGTACCCGCAGGAATTACTGAGAGGTGACCGCTCATCGACGCGCTCGCTAGCAGTACTTGGAACCGCTACCGCAGGAGACAGCAGGCAGTGAAAGCCCTCGGCACGCTCGCGGTCGCTGTCTCCGAAAATCTCCGATTTTCGGGATCGGGCGAGAGCACAGCTCTCGCAGACCTCGCGAATCTCCGATTCGCTCAGTGACGAGAGAGCTTCGCTCTCTCGAACCACGCGGGATATCCGCGCTCTCGGCACCGCCCGCGCGGATAGTGCCCGCTCAGGCGACTAAAGTGAACGCGAGCGCGCCTCGCCCTTTCAGTCCGCCAGGAAACCGCAACTGCACAGCACCGCAGGCCGCCACACGCCTCCCCAGCCGATTGTGCTCCGCGCGCCTGCGGCGTGCGGTGCTCATCCACCGTCAGAGCAAGCGCTGACGAGCCGTCGCTCGCAGGCTCGCGAAGACCTCGCACGATGCTGTCGCGGCATGAACGCCGCGACAGCGCGCGCCACCGCACTTTAATCACTGGCCCACAGAACCCGCCGCTTCGACACCGAGCCAGAGCGCTGTTCACTCAGACTCCAGCGGGATCGACAGCCCGAGGCCGTCGCGCTCGACCGTCGTTCCGAACTCCTCCGAGAGCGCCCGCATCCGCTCGCGGACCCACGCGGCTACCTCGCCGGTCGCCGCGTTGACGCGTTCGTCGACGATTTCGACCGGGACGACGCGCAGGCGGTCGAGCCGTCCGTCTTCGATGGCGAGTTCGACGCGGACGCTCCGGTCGTTGTGGAGGTCGTCTTTGACGACGTAATCGTCGACGTAGTCGCCGAGGTCGTACAGGATCGGCCGGCCGCGGTAGACCTCGATGCCCTGGATCACGTGGGCGCTGTGGCCGTGGACCACGTCGACGCCGGCGTCGATCAACCAGCGGGCGAACCGCTGCTGAGTCTCCGACGGGCGGACTTCCCAGTTCGGCCCCCAGTGCAGCGAGGCGACGACGAGGTCGGGGTCGCGGCGCTGTACCCGCCGCAGGACGCTCCCGACGCGCTCGCGCGTCGTGGGATTCTCGGGGTCTAGCGGCGTCCACGCCGTCCCGGGGCTGTCGGGGCCGGCGCCGTACGAGCGCGACTGGTCGGTGAACGCGACGACGCCCACGTCGAGGTCGCCGACGGTCGCCACGGCGGGTTCGGTCGCTGCCTCGCGGTTCGCCCCCGCGCCGGCGTTGGCGACCCCGGCCTCCGAGAGGTGGTCGACGGTGTCGGTCAGCGCGACCGGACCGTAGTCGAGGAGGTGGTTGTTCGCGAGCGAGGCGTAGGCGGTGCCCGCGGCGTCGAGCGCCGGGATCGCCCACCCGGGGTCGGCCCGGAAGTAGTAGGTGCGGTTGGGCCGACGCTCGCCGCGCGTCGAGAGGCAACCCTCCAGATTCAAGAAGAGTCCGTCGAGTGCGCGGAGCGATCCGAGGGTCGATCCCCAGACGCCGGTGGGCTCCCTATCGGATCGGGAACCGCCGCTCGCTCCCGATTCCTCGCTGCCGGACCACCTGTCGTTCACGTTCCGGCCGAGCATCACGTCACCGACGAATCCGATACGGGTGTCGGTGCCACTGGACACCGTCGCGGGAACGGGACGCCGAGGTCGGCGCCGGACCGCTCCGCCGAGGACCGCGAGTCCGGCGACGCCCCCCGCGGACGCGGCGAGCAGCGCGCGGCGAGTCGGCGCCATCGTCAGCCGCCTCCGCGAGTCCAGCGCATCAGTCGATGTGGATGGCGGGCTTCGAGGGGTCGGCCTTCTCGGCGAGGTCGTCGTCGGCGCTCGCGCGTCGCACTTCGACGTCGGCGCCGAACTCGTCGGCGAACAGCCACGCCGCCGCGTCGAGCACGGCGAGTTCGCGCTCGGCGTCGAGCACGGGTTCGAGCGCGCCCGCGCGGGAAGCCAGTTCGCCGAGGTACTCCGCGGCGCGGTCGCCGTGGTCGCCGATCGCCTCGTCGTCCAGCGCGGACCCGACGACGGCGTCGCCGGGATCGGCCTGCCGGACGTGCTCGTAGGCGCGGTACTTCCACTCCTCGGCGGCGACGATTTCGATGGTCTCCGGGTCCTCGATGTCGACGACTTCGGTGATGTCGCGCACGTCGTCGAGCGTGGTCTCGACGAGGCGCCGTTCGAGGCCGTAGTCCTCGACCGACTCCTCGACCGACGGCCAGTCGGCTTCCACGACCATCCCGTCGGTGTCGAGCAGGTTCCACATCTCCTCGCCGAGGTACGGGGCCATCGGCGCGACGAACCGCGTCAGGGCGCGCAGCCCGCGGGTGTAGGTCGCCTCGTCGACCGGCCCGTACTCGCGGTACCGGCGCAGGAGGCGGGCGAACCGCTGGGTCTCGCTGACGACGCGGTGGAACCGGAACCGCTCGTACTCCTCCCCGACGGCGGTGATCGTCCGGTCGATCTCGCGCTGGAGGTACTCGTCCTGCGGCGCTCGCTCTTCGCGGGCGGCCACCTCGTCGCGGTCGGCGACCATCGAGAACAGCCGCTGCTGGAAGTCGTAGACGTCGCCGACGCTCTTGACCGTCCACTCGAAGTCCTGTGCGGGGTGGGCCGCCGACAGCAGGAACAGCCGCGTCGTCTCCGCGCCGTACTCGTGGGGCGCGATGGCGTTGCCCTTGGAGGAAGACATCTTCTCGCCGTCGTACAGTACCGTCCCCTGGTTGATCAGGCGCTCGACCGGCTCGCGGGTGTCGAGCAGCCCCAGGTCGGCCAGCGCGCGGGTGAAAAACCGGATGTACAGCAGGTGAAGGATGGCGTGCTCCTCGCCGCCGACGTACACGTCGACCGGGAGCCACTCTGCGGCGCGGTCGGTGTCGAACGGCGCGGTGTCGAGATCCGGCGAGAGGAACCGCAGGAAGTACCACGAGGAGTCGACGAAGGTGTCCATCGTGTCCGTCTCGCGCTCGGCCGCCCCTCCGCACTCGGGGCACTCGACGTGCTTCCAGTCCTCGCTCTCTTCGAGCGGGTTGCCCGCGGTGCGGACGTACGGCGGGAGTTCGACCGGCAGGTCCTCGTCGGGGACCGGCACCCGGCCGCACTCGTCGCAGTGGATCATCGGGATGGGCGTGCCCCAGTAGCGCTGCCGGGAGATGAGCCAGTCGCGCAGGCGGTACTCGGTGGCCGACTCGACGCCGTCCACTCCCAGGAGTCGCTCGCGCGCGGCGGAACTCGCGAGGCCGTCGTACTCGCCGCTCTCGGTGAGCATCCCGTCGTCGGTGTAGGGTGCGTCGGGCAGGTCGGTCGGGCTGCCGTCAACGGGTTCGACGACTTGCTCGACGGGGGGGTTGTGGGCCGCCGCGAAGGCGTGGTCGCGCTCGTTGTGCGCCGGGACGCCCATCACGGCGCCAGTGCCCACGTCGTCGAGGACGTAGGCGGCGACGTAGACGGGCAGTTCTTCGCCCGTGATGGGATGAGTCGCCGTGAGGCCGGTGTCGACTCCCGAGGTACCGCCCGCCTCGACGCCCGCGCTGGTCACGTCGTCGACGTACTCGGCCACCTCGTCGTCGCGCTCGGCGACGGCCCTCGCGAGGTCGTGGCCGGGAGAGAGAGCGACGAACGTCGCGCCGTAGACCGTGTCGAGGCGCGTCGTGAACACGTCCACGTCTCGCACCGGATCGTCGTCCTCGTCGCTCTCTCCGTCGAGGCCGCCGACCTCGAACGTGACGTGGGCGCCTTCCTGGCGGCCGATCCAGTTGCGCTGGATGTCGCGGACGCTGTCGGGCCACCCGTCGAGGTCGTCCAGCCCGGCGTCGAGTTCCTCGGCGTAGTCCGTGATGGTGAAGAACCACTGGTCGAGTTCGCGCCGCTCGACGGGCGTCTCGCAGCGCCAGCAGACGCCGGCGGAGTGGGCGTGATCGACCGCGCCGCCGTCGGCCGCCGCGGACTCGTCGCCGGCGCCGGACGCCGTCGGCTGTTCGACCTGCGCGTCGGCGAGCACCGTCTCGCAGTCGGGGCACCAGTTGACCCGCGCGCCGGTGTACTCGACCAGATCTTCCTCGTAGAAGCGCTTGAACAGCCACTGGTTCCAGCGGTAGTACTCGGGGTCGCAGGTGGTGATCTCCCGGGACCAGTCGTAGCCGAAGCCCATCGTCTCCAGCTCCTCGCGCATCTGGTCGATGCACGAGCGAGTCCACGATTCGGGGTCGGTATCGCGGGCGTAGGCGGCGTTCTCGGCGGGGAGGCCGAACGCGTCCCAGCCCATCGGCTGGAGGACGTCGTCGCCCTGTAGCGAGCGGTAGCGGGCGTAGGCGTCCGTGATCGCGTAGTTGCGGACGTGGCCCATGTGGAGCGTGCCCGAGGTGTAGGGGAACATCCCGAGGACGTAGGTGGGGTCGGCGGCGTCGTCGGCCACCTCGTAGACCCCCTCCGCGTCCCACACGTACTGCCAGTACTCCTGTACCCTGGCGTGGTTGTACCGGGTCATCGACTGTTGGCTGACCTGCGTTGCCCGTGGTAATCATTGTTCTGGCCGAGGCGCCCGGAGGGAGGGCGGTCGCCCCGCTTCGGTGCCGCCATGTCCGGGTCCGGACTGCGGTTTCGATCCGGATCCGTACGCCGTCAGCACCCACATACGTCTCCGGGCCGAAGCCCCGACATGGCACTCGACACGGAGGTCCTCGTCGTCGGCGGAGGCGCGACCGGCGCCGGGACCGCACGGGACCTCGCCCTCCGCGGCTGCGACGTGACGCTGGTCGACCGGGACGGCCTCGCTCACGGGACGACGGGCCGCTCGCACGGCCTGCTGCACAGCGGCGCGCGCTACGCCGAGTCGGACGCGGCCGGCGCCGAGGAGTGCATCGCGGAGAACCGGATCGTCTCCGACATCGCCGGGGCGTGCGTCCGGGAGACAGGCGGGTTGTTCGTCCAGCTCGCCGAGGACGACCCCGAGTATTTCGACGCCAAGCGGCGTGCCTGCGAAGAGATCGGTATCCCGGTAGAAGTCGTCGACGCCGACGAAGCGCGGGAGATCGCGCCCGGTCTCTCCGAGAGCGTCGAGCGGGCGATGCGCGTCCCGGACGCGGTCGTCTCCCCGTCGCGACTGGTCGCCGCGAACGTCGAGGCAGCGGCCCAGCAGGGCGCGACCGTCCACTCGAACGCGTCCGTCGAGGACATTCGTGTTGACGACGGCGAGATAACGGGCGTGGCCGTCGGCGGTGCGCTGGACGAGACGGTCAATCCCGAGGTCGTCGTCAACGCAACCGGCGCGTGGGCGGGCGAACTCGCGTCGATGGCCGGCGCGACCGTCGAGATGCGGCCGACCCGCGGCCTGATGATCTCGGTCGACCACGGGGACCTGGACACGGTCCTCAACCGGAGCCGGGAGCCCGGCGACGGCGACATCGTCGTCCCGCACGAGCGCGAGGCGGTGCTGGGGACGACGAGCGTCGTCGTCGACGACCCCGACGGGTACGAGCAAGCCGACTGGGAGCGCGACCGAATCCGCGAGGAGTGTACGGCGATGTACCCCGCCGTCGCCGACGCGGCGCAGGTCCGCGAGTGGTGGGGCGTCCGCCCGCTGTACGAACCCGACGAGGCCGAGCGCGGCGGCCGCGGCATCTCTCGCGGCTTCTTCTTGCTCGACCACGCCGACGAAGGAGTCGACAACTTCCTCTCGGTGGTCGGCGGGAAACTGACGACCTACCGGCTGATGGCCGAGGCGGCGGCCGACGCGGTCTGCGAGCGGCTCGGTGTCGACGAACCCTGTGAGACCGCAGAGCGGACGCTGCCCGGCGCCGACGATCCGAGCGCGCTGGACGGGTACGTCGCCGAACTCGGCGGTCCCGGTCCGTCCGACCGTGACGTGGTCGGGGAGTGACGATCAGCGGGTCAGTGCCGGTGGACTCCGGAGAGTGACGGCCGACAGACAGGAAACCGGCGGAGCGGAGTCCGGTCCGAGGGGTTCGACCGGCGCGGTCTGTAGGCGAACTTTTTACTTGTGCAAGGGTTAAGGGACGGTATCGGGAATGTCACGAAACCAGACCGAACAGATGTTTCAGGACGACCTCGATTACTGTTACGAGGCCGTCGAAGCCGTCTCACGCACGTTCGCCCTGACGGTCGCCGAACTCGACGAGCCGATGTCACGCGACATCTGTGTCGGATACCTCCTCTGTCGAATCGCCGACACCATCGAGGACGCGGGGCATATCCCACCGGCAGAGCAGCGCGCCCTTCTGGATCAGTACGATCGAGTGCTGGATCCGGACGACGAGGACACGATCGCGGAGTTCCGGAACGCGATCGACGAGTGGATCCCGGAGGAGCCGAACGACGACTGGCAGGTCGTCGCCGAGTGCGAGCGAGTGTTCCGCACCTTCGAGGGCCTCGACGAGGACTCGCAGGCGGCGATCCGGCCGCCCGTGCGCGAACTCGTTTCCGGGATGGCGATGTTCGTCGAGCGCTACGCGGAACAGGGAGGGCTGCGCCTCCAGACCTTCAGCGAACTCGAGGAGTACTGCTGGTACGCCGCCGGCACCGTCGGGACGCTCGTCACCGGTCTGGTCTCGCGCAACGTCGACGACTCCGTCCGTGACACCCTGCAGAACAACGCCCGCTCGTTCGCGATGCTCCTCCAGTTGGTCAACGTCTCCAAGGACGTCGCCACCGACTTCGAGGAGGAGAACAACGTCTACATCCCGCAGGAACTGCTCGACGCGGAGGAACTCGACACCGAGGACATCCCCGAGGAGGGCAACAGCGAGGAGTTCGTCCCGGTCATCCGTCGCGTCGTCGACCGCGCCGAGGGGTACCTCGACGGCGCCCAGACGTGGCTCGAAGCCATGCCGGAGATCCGCGGCAACACCCTCTCGGCGTGGGCCATCCCCTTCCTCCTCGCCGTCGGGACCATCCGCGAACTCGAAGAACGACCCGAGGACGTCATCGAGGAAGGCAACGTGAAGGTCTCCCGGTCGGAAGTGACCACGCTCTTCGCGATGTTCTCCGGCGACGACGACCCCTCGCTCGCGGAACTCCGGTCGAAGATCCGCCAGCAGCCCCTCGACGAGTACTGATCGGTCGTTTTCGGAATCGCAACGGATTTGTCACGCTGTCCGGTAGTTTGGACGTATGTCGGCAGACGCAGACGTGGTGGTCGCCGGCGGTGGACCGGCCGGCCTCCAGTTCGCCCGCGAAGTCGCCGCCCGCTCGACCTACGATGTCACCGTTCTCGAGGCCAACGACGCCCTCTCCGACAACGACAAGTCGACCGGCGGGACCTTCGACCAGGTGATCGACCGATACGACGTCCCCGACGAGGTGGTGATGGGAACCAACGAGACCGTCGTCTTCGAGGCGCCCGGCGCGAGTTCGACGCTCCCGATCCCGGGCTACGTCCTCGATTTCCCCGCCTTCCTGGAGTGGCTCGGCGAGGACGCCGCCGCCGACGGCGCCGAGATCCGGACCGACGCGCGCGTGTCCGACCCCGTCGTCGAGGACGGTCGCGTCGTCGGCGTCCAGTACTGGACCGACGGCGAGAAACGGCGGATCGACGCCGACCTCGTCGTCGACGCGACCGGCCCCCGAGCGGTCCTCGCGAAGCAACTCGGGATGTTCGACCCCGACTCCGCCCAGCGGGGCATCGGCAAGGAGTACGAGGTTCGTGGCCGCTACGACCTGGATTCGATGCTGTTCCGCTTCGACCACGAGTTCGCGCCGGGCGGCTACGCGTGGACGTTCCCCGCCGGCGACGACGCGTTCAAGGCGGGGATCTGCTGGATCGAGGACTTCCACGAGAACCACGCTCCGCCGGACGAGGGGACTATCGACGACTACGTCGAGTCGTGGGTGGCCGCGGACCCGCGGTGGGAGGCCGAGGAGGTGCGCGCCGTCCACGCGGGCGACGCCGTCTCGAACAACTCCATCAACCAGCGCGCGATGGACGGGCTGGTCGCCATCGGTGACGCCGTGTCGAGCATCAACCCCCTGTTCGGTGAGGGGATCCGTCCGGGGATGCAGTCCGCGGAGATGGCCGCCGACGCCGCGCTCGCCGCCCTCGACCACGGCGACACCTCCCGCGAGCGGCTCCGCCGCTACGAGGAGCGCTGGAACGGGGGGAAGGGACTCCAGTGGCGGATCCAGCGGGTCGTTTGCGAGCTGCTCTACGATTTCACACCGGGACAGCAACGGCGGTTCGTCACCAGCGCCGGCCAGTTGAGCGACGCGCAGGTCGACCGCCTGCAGGCCTACGAGCTGACCGCCCGGGACTACCTCGACCTCTATCCGTTCGACCGCAGCGACCTCGAGAAGATACCGGCGGTCGCGCGGCACATCTGAGGCAGCGCCTCGGCCAGTCTTCGATCTGACGGATCGGCCCCTCGTCGCTGTCGTGTCACGTGGTAGCGCGGTACTCAGGTGATTTAAAAGTGGGGAGCCCCTACGGGTCGTGTGAGCGAGAGCGACAACGGCGGGCGTCGAAACCTTCGGATGCCCTCAGACGACGAACTGTTCGCGGTAGTAACACAGCACAACGGCGGCAACCACGTCCGCGTCCAGTGCCAGGACGGCGTCGAGCGCATGGGCCGGATCCCGGGCCGCATGAAGTACCGCACCTGGATCAGCGAGGGCGACGTGGTCCTCGTCGAACCGTGGGACTGGCAGGACGAGAAGGCCAACATCGAGTGGCGCTACTCCGAGCAGGACGCGGACCAGCTGCGCGACGAAGGTCACATCGACTGAATTTTTTCCAGCGGTGATCGCCGACGAGCGCGTCTTCCGCAGGCCATCCGTAGCGGAGCCGCCGGCTCCCCACTCGGGATAGCAGCCCGAATAGACAACCAACGTTGATAGACAAGTATTTTAGATGTGTTGATTGTCACTCTGGGCGGCCACCCGTCGATCGCTCCGGAATAAGCGTCCTCTCCGGACGGTATTTTGGAATATCTCCGGTTCGGTAGTGGATGGCTTACGCTACGCTGACTCGGTTCCTCCGAGGTCGAATCAAGAAGCGAGATACCGGCTGATCCCGGTAGCTGCGTTCGTAGGGATCCGATAATACAGGCCGATTACGGTCGGTATCCGTCCCCTGTCGGCGTACACTCCTGGTCGGAGGTCGTCCCTCGTCGAGGGCAGAGTCGCTGCCGTACCGACTGCCGGTTTGCTACCAGAAATACTACCATAGCTAGAAAGGATGCAGATATTATCATATCCTGGATCGGCCAGTACGGTCGAGACAGCGGGATGGCAGGGCTGTCCCACGCAGGCACCGTGGATCGGGGAGGGGAAGTTTTATCGACGGCGTCAGTGATAGACGAGCCATGTCCGATAGCGACGCGAGACGCGACGTGAGAGACGTCGGTGCGTCCGGCACCGGCGAGCAGCGAGACACAGAGGCGCTCCAGTCGGCGCTGGACGAGTGCGCCGACACCGGTGGAACGGTCGTCGTCCCGCCCGGAGAGTACCTGACCGGGCCGCTGACGGTCGGGAGCCAGACGACGCTGGAGCTGCAGGCCGGTGCGACGCTCAAGTTCGTGCGGGACCACGAGGCGTTCCCGGCCAGAGAGGGCCGCTGGGAGGGGTGGAACCAGACCGGCTTCCACCCGTGTCTGCTCGTCGAAGACGCCGAGAACGTCGAGATAACGGGCCGCGGAACCGTCGACGGGCAGGGCGACTACTGGTGGCAGTTCTACGGCGTCGACGACGCCGACCTGCCCGACTCGCTCGTCGAGCGCCTCGACGAGTTCCACGCGCAAAACGACAAGGCCGACGACGTGAGTAGCTTCACGCTCCGCCCGCCGCTGTTCCAGATCGACGACTCGGAGAACGTCTCCGTCTCCGGGATCACCCTCGAGAACTCGCCGTTCTGGAACACTCACGTCGTCTACTCCGACAACGTCACCTTCCACGACGTCAATATCGAGAACCCCCACGACGCGCCCAACGGCGACGGGATGGACATCGACTCCTCGCAGTACGTCCGCATCAGCGACTGCTATCTCAACGCCGGCGACGACGCCATCTGCATCAAGTCCGGCAAGGACGCGGAGGGCCGGGAGATCGGCCGCCCCGCGTCGCAGATCACGGTGACGAACTGCACGGTCGAGGCCGGCCACGGCGGCGTCGTCATCGGGTCGGAGATGTCCGGCGACGTCCGCGACGTGACCGTCAGCAACTGCACGTTCACGGACACCGACCGGGGCGTCCGCATCAAGACCCAGCGCGGCCGCGGCGGCGTCGTCGAGGACCTGCGCTTCGACAACATCGTCATGCGCCGGGTCGCCTGCCCGTTCACCATCAACGGCTACTACTTCATGGACATCGACAGCGAGCCGATCCCCGTCGACGAGTCGACGCCGCTGGTTCGCAACGTTGCCTACTCGAACATCACGGCGCGGAACGTGGAGACCGCCGGGTTCTTCGCGGGCCTCCCCGAGCAGCACTTCGAGAACATCTCCTTCTCGAACGTCGAGATCGACGCGACGCGCCCGCTCGACTCGACCGATCTCTCGCCGGCGATGGCCGACGGCTTCGACCAGCGCCACGGCCTGTTCTGCAAGTCCATCGACGACATCTCCTTCTCGAACGTCGAGATCCGAACCGACGAGGCGCCGGCGCTCGCCTTCGAGGAGACGAGTCGGGTCTCGATCGACGGCCTCCACGTCGAGGCCGACCAGGAGACGCCCGTGCTCGACCTGCTCGACGTCGACGGGACGCTCGTCAGCGGCTGTGACTGGCAGGGCGACGGCACGTTCCTCCGGGTCCGGGGCGACGAGCCCGGACGGGTATCGTTCGCCGGCAACCACGGCGACCTCGCCGACCATGTCGAGGCCCCCGACGCCGACGACTTCGCTGTCGACGCCGACTGAAGGGGTCGCTTCTACCAGTTTTCACGCTTCGATCAGGGGACTCTCGGCGTCGAACCGCGGCGACTCGGCAAGTTTCGAATCATCGCCGCTGGACGAGGAGAAGACGAGGAAACGGGAGGGGCCGGACCGAGTTACGGTTCGACGGCGACGGCCTGCTCGCGGAGCCAGGCCCGCAAACCGGTGTCGGGCACCGCGATCGCTTCGGTGTTCTCCGGGAGGTCGGGATACCCGCCGACCTCCTCCTGGCTGTCGATGACGCCGCCATCGCCGTTGCGGATGTTCGCGACGATCCGCTCGTCGTGTTCGGTCCTGTCGGCGGGTCGAGCGCCCGCGTTCTCCAGGTTCTGCGTCTTCACGTCGCTGGCAGCGATCGCCGACAGACCGTCGGGGAACAGCGGCCTGTCGGAGACCTGATCGACGTTCTCGCCGATCATCGGCACGTCCGCGTCGTCGTTCTGGACGTTGTCCTCGGCGTAGACGGTCCCCTCGCCCAGGACGTTGGGCTGGTCGGTCTGGGGGTCCTCGAAGACGTTCCCGACGATGCTGTGGGCGGTCTCCGGGTCGGTCCACATCCCGTCGTGGTAGTGGTGGACGAGGTTGTTGACGACGACTGTCTCCGTGCCCTGTTTGAGACGCGGGTTGCGATCGGTCGCGAGCGCCCAGACGTTGCCGGCGAGCGTGACGTTCTTGGCGTTGTTTCCGATGAGCGAGTTGTAGCCGTGGGGGCCCTTGGGGTGGATCGAGTCGTGGAGCGGCTCGGCGACGAGGCAGTTCGTGAACGTCGTGTCGGTCGTGTCGTAGCCGACGGAGAGGTTCTCGTCGGTCGACCACGTCGCGGTACAGTGGTCGATGACGTTGTTCTCGGAGTCGTCCCCGGTCCGGAACGGGTCGTTCTGCCAGTTCTCGTCGAGGCCGAGGTCGCCGGGCCGCGCGCGGAGGTGCTGGACGACGCAGTCGTCGCCGTTGACCTGTATCCCGCCGCGGATGAAGGTGATCCCGGGCGACGGGGCGGTCTGGCCGGCCACCCAGCACTTGTCGTAAGGGATCGCGAGGTGGGACTGGTCGAGGTCGACCGTACCGCTCGTCTCGAAGGCGACCACCCGGGGCCCGTTGACGTTGAACGCGGTCTTGATCTGCTGGGCCGACGGCTCGTCGATGACGATGAGCGGCGTGTCGTCGTCGAGCCACGACGCCACGTCGGCGAAGCCGTCGGCGGGATCGATCGCCGCCGACGAACGCGGGCCCTCACCGCCGTCGCCGCTGCCCGGCCCCGGCGTCGAGAACTGGCCGGGCGGGCTCGTCGAGGTCACTTCGCCGTTGTCGATCGTGACGCGGTACTCGTAGTAGCGCCGCGGCGTGAGCCCCGTCGCTTCGAGCGTCGCTTCCCCGGCCTCGGAGATGGTCGTCTCGCCGGCCCCCGTCCACTCCTGGTCGGGAACCTCGCGGTACTCGAAGGCGAGATCCGCCGAGTCCGCGGCGCCGAGGTCGCTCACGTCCGCCGCCAGGGTGGCTGCGGTCGCGGAGACGTCGGCGGGGTCGCCCGTCTCGATGACCGGGACGTCCTCGACCACGGAGACTTCGCCACTCATGATCGGGCCGCCGATGTCGCTGTTCTCGTCGGGGGCAAAGCCCCCCAGGTTCCGGAAGCGGGCCTCGCACAGCGACGCGCGGTCGTGGCTCGTGACGGCGAGGCCGACCAGTACCTCGTCGGGAAGGTCGATCGTGTCGGCGCCGAGTTCGAGCAGGAGCGTCCACTCCTCGCCGTCGGCCGAGCCGTACGTCCGGACCGTGTCTCCGACGCGCTCGATCCGCTGCCAGGTGCCCTCGAACACGCCGCCGTTGCGGGCGAGGTCGCCGCCGGCGTCCGACGTGACGCTCGCGGAGCTCGCGCCGTCTTCCGGCCGCCACTGCGGCGACACCGGGAGGTCGCCCGGGCGCTTTCGCATGAAGACGTTGCGCGAGCCGCTGTCGATGCTCGCGCGGACCATCAGGCCCGCCTTCGCGTACGTGTCCGTGTTCTGCACCGAGACGACCTCCGTCCGGACGTCGAAGTCGCCGGTCAGCGTCTCGTAGTAGTAGTGGCCGTAGTCGTTGCTGTTCCAGATGTCCTCGCCGCCCCCGGAGACGGTGACGAGCGTCTTCCCTCCCGACGCCTCCGGCGCTTGCTCGGTCTCCGTTCCCGCGTCCGTCTCCGTCGAGGCAGCCGTGTCGGTGGGCGTGTCTGTCGGCGTCTCCGTCGGGCCGTCCGTGTCTTCGTCTCCCGGCGTCTCCCCGCTGTCGGTCGTTTCGTCGCCCAGGAGCCCGGAGCAACCGGCGAGTCCGCCGGCGGCCCCGATACCGAGGGCGCTGAGAAACGTACGTCTATCTCTGGCCATTTGCTGTTCCGATCGATGCGTGATATGGAATACATATAAAATTATGGTGATTTTGAAAATACAAGTTTCCGACAGCTACTGGGCAGCGAGGAGAGCGAGAGCGGCGTCAGGGACGGCCGATTTCGAGCGACAGGAGGAGGGAGGGGGACCGGATCGACGGACCGAGTTACGGTTCGACGGCGGCGGCCTGCTCGCGGAGCCAGGCCTTCAGACCGGTCGTCGGGACGTCGAGCGACTGGGTGTTCTCTTCGAGTTCGGGGTAGCCGCCGACCTCGTCCTGACTGTCGATGACGCCGCCCTCGCCGTTGCGGACGGCCTCGACGATTCGCTGGTCGGTCTCGGTGCGGTCGGCCGGGCGCGCCCCGGCGTGCTTCAGGTTGTGCGAGCGGACCTCAGAGGAGGAGACGGCTTCGAGCGCCTCGGGCCAGAGGGGCCGCTCGTCGAGTTCGGTGATGTCGTCGCCGACCATGGGCACGTCCGCGTCGTCGCGCTGGACGTTGTCCTCGCTGTAGACGCTGCCCTGGCCGAAGATATTGGGCTGGTCGGTCTGGGGGTCCTCGAAGACGTTCCCGACGATGCTGTGGCTCGTCTCCGGGTCGGCCCACATGCCGTCGCCGTAGTGGTGGACGAAGTTGTTGACCACGACCGTCTCGGTGCCCTGCTTGAGACGCGGGTTACGGTCGGTCCCGAGCGCCCAGATGTTCCCCGAGAGCGTGACGTTTTTCGCACGGTTGCCGACGATGGAGTTGTACCCGTGCTCGCCTTTCGCGTGGGTGGCGTCGTTGAGCGGTTCGGCGACGAGGCAGTTCGTCATCGTCGAGTTCTCGGTGTCGTAGCCGACGTTGATGTTCTCGTCGACGGACCACGTGCCGGTACAGTGGTCGACGACGTTCCCCGTCGTGTCGTCGGCCATCTCGATGGCGTCGGGCTGCCAGCCCTCGTCCTGTCCGGCGTCGCCCGGCCGGACGCGGATGTGCTGGACGACGCAGTCGTTGCCGTAAACCCAGAGACCGCCGCGAATGAGCGTCACCCCGGGCGAGGGGGCGGTCTGACCGGCGATCCAGCACTTGTCGTTGCGGACGTTGAGGTCCTCGGCGCCGAGATCGATCGTTCCGCTCGTCTCGAAGACGACGATGCGCGGGCCGGGGATGCTCGTCGCTGCGGCGAGCGCATCCCGGGTCGGTTCGTCGACAACGACCAGCGGCGTGTCGTCGTCGACCCACGGGGCCATGTCGGCGAAGCCGTCCGCGGGGTCGACGTTCGAACTGCTGGCGGGTCCCGATTCCGAGCTCCCGTCGGACCCGCTCGGCGTCGAGAACAGTTGGTTGACAGTGCCGAACTCGTCATCGCCGGCGACGGCGACGGCGCGGAACTGGTAGTAGCGCCGCGGCGTCAGCCCGGAAACGTCGACCTCGACCGATCCGGGCTCGGAGACGGTCGTCGCGTCGGTCTCTGTCCACTCGTCGGCCGTCGCCTCGCGGTACTCGAAGCGCACGTCGACGCTGTCCGCACCGCCCATGCTCTCCAGGGTCCCCTGCAGCGTCGCCGCGTCGGGTGCGGCGTCGGCCCCGAGGTCGGAGACGACCGCCGCCTGAGCTTCCGAGACGCTCCCGGAGATGATCGGGCTGCCGAGATCCTGGTTGTCCGTCAGTTCGACCCCGGAGAAGTTTCGGAACTTCGCCGTCGTCGCGTTCGCGTTGTCGTGGCTCGTCGCCGCCAGCCCCAGGTAAACCGTGTCCGGGAGCTCGATCTGGTCGGTCGTGAGTTCGACCATGAGCGTCCAGTCCTCGCCGTTCGCGGAACCGTAGGCGCGGATCGTGTCCCCGGAGCGCTCGAGGCGCTGCCAGTTCGCGTTCTCCATCATACCGCCGTCGACGCGACTGAGCGGTGCGCCCTGCTCCGAGGTGGTACTCGTCGTCGACGCGCCGTCCTTGGGACGCCACTGCGGCGAGATGCCGAACCCGGCGCGCTTGCGGACCATCACGTTCCGCGAGTCGGGCGCGAGCGCCGCCCTGACCATCAGTCCCGCTTTCGCGTGGGGGTTCGTGTTCTCGAGCGAGGAGACCTGTACCTGCACGTCGAAGTCGCCGCTGACTTCGGTGTAGTAGAAGTGCCCGAGGTCGGTGGTGTTCCAGATGTCCGCACCCGCGGCCTCCATCGTGATGATCGTGGGCCCATCGCCTCCGCCGCCCCCGTCCGAGTCCGTCTCGGTCTCTGTTTCCTCGGGCGTCGACTCCGGTGTGTCCGTGTCAGTCGGCGTCCCTTCGGAATCGGTCGGTTCGGCGTCGTCACCTGGCGTGTCCGTGTCGTCGTCACCCGAGAGCGCTGAACAGCCGGCCAGCCCGACGATCGAGCCAGCCCCCAGCGTTCGGATAAAGGTTCGTCTATCGGGGGTCATCGTCTCTCTTTACCGGTTCGAATGGAGCTTATTAATGCTTTTGGACACTGTGCCGGCTGGGAGGGCGAAGTCGGTCGGTGGTACAGGGCCCTCGAAGTTCGTTCGGGGATGGAGCCGACAGCTGATCGACTCTCTCAGCGCCGACATCCGCTGGAATCCGACAGTAGCGAGACATTCTCGTTCCGATCACAATTGTTCTCTTCTCGGGAACGATAGAAGCAACTCTCGTTTCGGCTGTTCCCGATTGCCGATCGGTTGTGTCGCGGTATCGGGCCGTTTTGCGACGGGACGGGGCCGGTCCGGTGGTAGAGGACCGATAGATAGCCGTTCCCAAGCAAAGAACGAGGAACTAGCGCATGAGTGGTCCGATGCTGGCCCGCGAATCTCACGTTCGGCCGCGCGACGCCGGAAGTTCGGCCGAGATCGCTCCCGGCTGTGAAACCGCCTAACACGCCGCTCTCCCCGGTATTCCTCGATCGATTACATCTGTATTCATGTAATCAGATGCTCGGACGTAACCGGTTCCAGTCGAGCGCTGGAGCCGATAGAGCCGGTCGAACCGGCCGGCAGAGACGGGGATACTGTCGGCGGAATGTTCGGTACCTGTTCGCACTTCGCGAATAACGCACATACTTCGTAGTTGGGCATTGAGGGACCGGATATGCTGTCCTGCACTCGTTTTCGTGAGGGATCTCAGTTCCCCACGAAGGAACAAAGATCGGAGAATAGGGAGGCTGCGACGGCGATACGGCGGGGGTCGAAACTCCGAAGCGTTCGCGGCTGCTCCGAGGGAAACAATTAATTGCGGTTTGGGTCAACAGCAACTCGGTATGGTCGACACGTCCGATGCGGTAACCGTCGGTATCGCCGGCGTCGGCAGCCTCGGTATCAGGCTGGCGCGTCAGTTCGAGGAACTGCCCGGTTCGAATCTCGTCGCGCTCGCAGACGTGAGCGAGGAGAGTCTGGCGGAAGCGGGGGCGGAACTGTCCGTTCCGGCGTCCTCGCAGTACCTCGATTACGAGACGATGCTGGACGAGGAACCGCTCGATGCCGTGGGGATCGCAACGCCGAACGGGCTGCACTATCGACAGGCGACCGCGGCGCTCGACCGTGATCTCCACGTGCTCTGTGAGAAGCCGCTCGCCACCGACGTCGAGGACGCGCACGAACTTTACCAGCGCGCCGAAGCGAGCGACCGCACGTTCATGGTCGGCTACCAGCGCCACTTCAACCCGGCCTACGACCTCGCGCGCGAGCGCTGGGCGCTCGGCGACCGCCAGCCGCGGTTCATAACCGGCGAGATCACTCACGACTGGCAGTCCTACTACGAGACCATGGAGGACTGGCGGATGGACCCGGACCTCTCCGGTGGCGGCCACCTGCTCAACGTCGGCACCCACGTCGTCGACGCCATCCTCTGGACGACGGGGCTCACGCCGACGCACGTCAACGCCTACGTCGACTTCCACGACGACGACCAGGTCTTCGACAAGCAGTCCTCCACCATCATCGAGTTCGAGGAAGGCGCGATGGCGAACGTCTCCGACACGGGCGTCGTCGCCCGGACACGCGAACACGTTCACATCTGGGACGAGGAGGGCGCGGTCTACCTCGAAGGCCGCGAGTGGGACGACCGGACCGGGATGACCATCGACGCCGACGGGACGGAACACGACCCCTACAGCGGGTACGACCGCCGCCTGAGCAAGGGAACCGCGTTCCTCGATGCGGTCGAAACCGGTGAGGAACCGCCGGCGACCGCGCTCGACGGACTGAAGGCTGTGATCGTGACGATGGCCGCCTACGAGTCCGGTCGTCGGAACGAGCGACTCTCGATCGCCGAGGAGTTCCCATTTCTCGACGGCGTCTTCGAGTGACGGCCCCGACCTGATCACCGTGTGAAACGTCTCGGCCAGCCCCCCGCGGGCCCTAGGCAATAGATCACAAACATATATATGGCGGTGAGTCAACTTTGCGCACGTATCTTCCAGTGGATCACATATGACAGATCGAACACAATCAGTTGGAGCGGTGTTTTTCGCGGTCGTGATGGTCCTGTCGGTCGCCGCAGGGACCGCCGCGGTCGCGGGAGCACAGACGGGAACAGACGCCGCCGTCGGGGCGGCAGCCGATGCCGACGCATCGGTCACGGCCATCGAGAACAACAGCGCGAAGCCGTTGACGATCTCGTGGTTCCGGAACGACGGTGACGCCAACGGACCGTATCCGGTCCCGCCGAACGAGTACGACGGCAACGAGTCGGAAGGCATCGAGATGTTCACGAACGCCGAGGGCGACGCGCAGCTGCGCGTCGACAACACGACGGCGCGCAACCCCAACGGTCAGTGGGACATGCTCGCGCTGCACGTCGAGACGGACGGGCTCGACGCCCTGAACCCGCCCAGCGAGGGTGCGGACAAGGGTCTCGTGACCGAGAACTTCGTCCAGAACGACAGCTGGGACGTCGAGATCACCCAGACTAACGGCGACAAGGAGCTGAACGTCGAGGACAACCAGGACGGCTTCGAGTCCCCGATGGTCTCCCAGCCGACCGAGGGCGACGTCCCGCCGGTGATGGTCTTCGCCGACACCGAGGAGATCGACGACGACTTCACCGTCGGCGGTGAGCCCGATACCGGTCTGTTCGTCTGGATCGACCCCAACAGGGCGGTCCTCTCGGAGAACGGCGAGAACGCGAGCTTCGAGCCCGGCGACGAGTTCGAGGCGACGTTCACGGTCGACGGCGAGACCGACACGACCACCTTCGAGATGGTCGACGGCCAGGTCCGCTTCAACGAGAGCCTGTCGCCGGCGAACACCGTCGACGCGCCCGTTCAGGGCGAATCGACGCTCGCGGGCGGCTCCGAGGTCCAGCTCGTCCTCGAGACCGAGGACGGCTACAACGAGTCGACCACCGTCGAGGTCGAGGGCGACCAGACGCTGATGGACAGCGACTCCAAGGCCTCGGCACCGTGGGGCACCATCGCGGGCAACTTCGACCTCTCCGGCAAGGAGAATCAGGAGTTCACGATCACCGCCTACGCGCCCGGGCCGGAGAACGCCACCATCGACGGCGAACCGGCCCGTGACGGTGACGAGTCCCTCAGTGAGGACAACCGTATCGAAGTGGCCAACGGTTCGGGCACCGTGCGCGACGTCATCGACCCGAACTACGCCATCGAGAACGCGACCATCCGCGACTCGAAGGTGATGACGATCGCCTACCACAACCCTGACCACGAGACGGCCTTCGGCGTCGGCGAGCAGGTCGGCGACGGCCACGCCTCGGGCGACCCCACTATCGCGAAGAACACCGACGGCCACGGCCAGTTCGACGAGATGTGGGTTCACTTCGAGACCAGCGACGAGATCTTCGAGGCCATCGACCGCTCGCCCGGTCGCAGTCAGGTCCAGAAGTTCCAGAACTCGCCGCTGTCGTTCGAACTCGAACAAGTGAACGCCGAGGGCGAGCCGAAGACGCTGAACCTCACCCGGAACGCGTCGGGCGTGTTCGTCGCGCCGGACAACGGGGACTCCGACCAGCGCATCTACAACAGTTCGGAGATGACCGGCCTCTTCTTCTCGATGCTGCCCAGCGAGATGACGCTGTATCAGGACGGCGAGCCGGTCGACCCGGAGATCGGCGAGCGCTACGAGGCCACCCTGACCATCGACACCGAGGAGGGAACCCGCGAGGAGACGACGCAGTTCAGCTTCGTCGAGGGGAAGACCGTCCTCGCCAACGCGGACGAACTCGAACTCCCCAGCGCCGAGGGGACCGAGATCACGTTCAACTCCACGCAGGCCCGCGGGACGGCGATGGGCATCCGCCTCGTCGCCCGGAACGACTCCGGCGGGATCATCATGGACGAGAACACGGGCGAGATGGGGCTGACCGGTCTCGGCCCGCAGATCTGCTGTGACGGCGGGATGACGAACCCGTGGGGCACGATCTCCGGGACGTTCGACACCAGCGACCTCCCCGTCGGCACGAACATCACCGCGACCGCGCGGATCGTCGCCGACGTGCCCGACCAGGACGTCGTAGTCGTCGAGCGCATCAACGGCACCATCCGCGCCCCGCCGAGCGGGTCCATCGCGCTGAGCGACCAGTCGGGCGACGGCGAGAGCGTCACCGTCGATAGCCTCGAACTGAGCGACGGCGGGTTCGTCTCGGTCCACACGGGCAGCGCGACCGGGCCGACCATCGGCGTCAGCGACTACCTCGAAGCCGGCGAGCACTCCGATCTGCCGATCGCGCTCGACGAGGCGGTCGACGAGGACGCGACGCTGTACGTGACCGCCCACGTCGACTCCAACGACAACCAGGAGTTCGACTTCCCGGCCTCCGACGATCCGCTGACGAACGACGACGGCTCGGAGGTCGCTGCGAGCGCGTCGTACACTGTCGAGGCCACGCAGACGGCGACCGCCACACCGACCGCGACGGCGACGCCGACTGACACGCCGACCGACACGCCGACCGCGACGCCCGACGAGGGCGGCGACGGCAGTGACGGCGGTGGCGAAACCGCCGAACCCGAAACGACGGCCGACGACGGCCCCGGATTCGGACTCGCCGCGACGCTCGTCGCGCTGCTGGCGGTCGCGCTGATCGCCCGCCGCCGCGACTGAATCGTTCGAAACGTCCCATTTTTTCGCGCGCTGACCGACCGCCAGTCGCGACGCTCTCACTCGACCGTCCCGTGTTCGACGAGACAGCCCGACTACGAGCGGTATGCGTCGCTCTCGTGGACGGAGGCACGAACGGAGAATGCTGCGTGAAAACGGAGTCGGAACTGGTCGGTGAGTCGACCGCGCGTCAACCCTGTTCGACGGCGACGGTGAACTCGCGGAGCCAGTCGGCGAGCCCCTCCTCCGGCACGGACAGTTCACGGGTCGTCGACTCGAGGTCCGGATAGCCGCCCACGTCGTCCTGGCTGTCGATCGAGGTCCCCTCGCGGTCACGTACGTCCGAGACGATGCGCTCGTCGTGCGGTGTCCGGTCGGCCGGACGCGCCCCAGCCGACGAGAGGACGGTCTCGTAGGCCTCCTCGGCGTCGGCGGCCGTCAGGCCGTCGGGCCACAGCGGTCGGGTGCTCGCCATCTCGATCGGTGCGCCGTCGCCGACGACGGGCATCGACGACGGATCCGTCCGGTTGTAGGCGACGAACGCGGTGATAGGGCCTTCCGCGTCCGTATAGGTCGCCCCGACGACGGGCTCGTTGTCCGCCGTCATCGGACCGGCCCGGTAGTAGTTCCCGACGATGGAGGCGGTCGTCTCGGCGGCGACGCCGCCGCCGAGGTTCGTCCCGCGGTCGAAGTTGTACATCACGTTGTTCGCGACGACTGAACTCGTCCCGCCCTTGAGCCGTGGGTGCCGGCCGACGTTGTGCGCCCAGAGGTTGCCCGCGAGCGTGACGTTTTCGCTGTTGTTCATCACCAGCGACCCCATCGAGTGGGCGCCTTTCGGGTGGATCGAGTCGTGGAGACACTCCGCGACGATGTTGTTGCTGATCGTCACGTCGGGCGCGTCCGGGGAGTTCGTCGAGAGCCCTTCGTCGGTCCCCCACGTCGCGGTACAGTGGTCAATGACGACGTTCGAGCCCCCAGCGTTCCCGATGGCGTCGACCGGTTCCGGGATGTCGTCGCCCGGCCGGACCCGCAGGTGCTGGAGGAGTACGTTGTCGGCCTCGACGTGGAGACCACCGCGGACGAGGGTGATCCCGGGCGAGGGAGCGGTCTGGCCGGCGACGAAGACGTTCGGCTGCGAGACGCTCAGCGACCGTCCGCCGAGGTCGATCACGCCGCCCACCTCGAAGACCACGATGCGCGCACCGGACTGGCCGAGCGCCCACCGAAGCGACCCCTCACCGTCGGCGTCGAGAGTGGTGACTTTCACCACCTCGGGCGTCGCTCCCGACAGCCAGCTCGCGTCGGCAAACCCGTCGACGGGCGCAACGGTGGAACTCGGGGACGCCTCGAAGAGGGCGGCGTCGAACCCGGGCGCGATCGTCGTCCCCGACCGCTCCGTCTCGGCGGGAGTCGACGTCTCGGACGCCGAGTCCGTGGCCTCGGCTGTCGCTTGGGGTGTCCGCGTTGGTGAGTCCGTCGCGTCGTCCGTAGACGTGGACTCGGGTGTCGTCGAGTCGCCGCCCAGCGAACCGCAACCGGCCGCGGCGCCCGCCGCGCCGACCCCCGCGAGCGTCAGGAGTCGCCGTCGGGAGACCGGCGGATTGCGATGCTGATCGCTGTCGGTGTCGCGTCCGCGCTCCTCAGTCATACCCCACTCCATGGGCTACCCCCCGTTAAAGCTGCCGGAGCGCGACCCCCGCCGAGCGGATCACCGCGGGCCGCTTCGACCGCCGACGTCCCGATGACCGGCGAAACCGACCGCAAAGATAGTTAAGTATATATAGAGTCATGTTCAAAGTCGGGGTATGCCAGACTTTGACAACTGGCGATCAGACGGGAGTACGAGACGCGACTTCATCAGGGCCGGTGCCGCCGGAAGCGTCATCCTGCTCGCCGGTTGCTCGGGTGAGGACGGAACTCCGACACCGGGCGACGGGAGCGGTGACGGCGGAGACGGGACCTCCGGCGACGGGAGCGGTGACGGCGGCGACGGAACCTCCGGCGACGGTGGCGACGGCATGTCCGGCGTCAACGACGCCCGATTCCGCCTGTTCGACCACGCCGACGCGGCACCGCCGGAGCGACACCTGAATCCGTGGAACCCGGCGCAGACTGGCTGCTGGTGGCCCGGTGCGGCGATCATGGACCGCCCGGCGGCCTACAGCCCCTCGGCGGACCAGATCATCAACGTGATGATCGAGGACTGGGAGATGACGGACGAAACGACCCTCGAGGCCACGTTCCGCGACGACTACACGTGGCACAACGGGGATCAGTTCGTCGCCCAGGACTACGCGATGGAACAGCAGATCGAACTGGAGATCCTCAAGGCGCAGGCCGAAGAGGGCGAGAACGCCCACGTGGCGATGGAGAGCATCGAGGCGGTCGACGACCAGCTCGTCCGCGTCAACCTCCACACGCCGTACGCGCCGAAGTTCGCGATGCAGAACACTATCGCGGACTACCACGGCAACCTCGCGCGCGGCGTCTTCACGAAGCACGACGACGACCAGTGGAGCGACTGGCACGAGCGCCTGCGCAACTCCGAGGGCGACGAGCTAACCGCAGTCATCGAGGAGATTACGACGGCCAACTACCCGGCGATCACGGACGACCCCATCGGACACGGTCCCTTCCAGATCGCGGACGTCGGCGACAACATCATCGTCTGCGAGCTCTACGAGGACCACCCCAACGCCGAGAACATCAACTTCCGGGAGTTCGCGATGCGGAACTTCCCGAACACGAATCAGCCGGTCCAGCCGTACTCGAGCAACCAGGTGGACGCGACCGCCGGCGGCTTCCCGGTCCAGAACGACCTGAAGAGCCAGCTGCCCGACACGCACTCGCTGTACCGCGAGGCCCGGTCGGCAAACAGCCTGTTCACGTTCAACTGCGGCGCGTTCAACGACTACGACACGCCGGTCAACGACCGACTCGTCCGCAAGGCGATCTGTCACGTCTTCGACCGCCAGCAGGTCGACAACCTGCTGCAGGGCGTCAAGCGCCGCTTCGAGTGGCCGCCGTGCCGCGTGCCCGGCCGCATCCTGGAGATCGGTGACCACGAGGCCACCGAGTGGATCCAGGACTTCGAGATGTACGGCCAGAACGACACCGAGCGCGCCGCCGAGTACCTCCAGCAGGCCGGCTTCGAGCAGGACAGCAACGGCAACTGGCTCACGCCGGACGGCGAACAGTGGGAACTGGAGTTCCTCAACGCGACCGAGCGCGTCGACTTCCAGATCCTCCAGCAGAACCTCGAGAACTTCGGCGTCAGCGTGACCCAGAACTCCGTCGACTCGGCGACCTTCGACGAGCGTCGCCAGAACGGCGAGTACGAGATGATCCCCGACGGCTCCTCGGCGAACGGCATCACCGCGATGTGGGCGCCGGGCCTCGTCGTCGACTGGCTCTCCAGTCTCGCACAGTTCTCGCTCGACACCGAGATCCCGATGCCCATCGGCGACCCCGAGGGCTCCAGCGGGACCAAGGAGATCAACGTCGCCGACCACATCCAGAGCTGGCAGACCACCGGCGAATCCAAGTACCACAAAGAGCTGATGTGGTGGTGGAACCAGCACGTCCCGGAGCACGAGAACATGTACGAGCCCGACGCGGGCGCGTTCAACACGCAGAACTGGAAACTCAACGCTCCCTCGGAGATCACCGAGGGTATCGACGACGCGCTGTTCATCGCGACGAAGGTCGGCGACGGCATCCAGTACACCGGTAACTGACCGGGCGAACTCGCCGACGGCCCCGATTCATCCTTTTTCCGCCGCGACTCGTCCCGAGCCGTTTGTCGTCGTGACGGCCGAGGAACGCTTATATCTCCCCGGCGTCAGTCGGAAGGTATGGGACTGCTCAAGTCCGCCGCGAAAGTGATCTTCGGGGCCGACATCCTCTTTTTACTGCTGCTGGGGTTCTGTTTTTACTTCCTGGAGCCCGGCACCGCCCCGTACGTCGTCGCACAGTTGACGCTCGTTCCGACGGTGCTGACGCTCGTCGCAAGCGCCGTCGTCATCCGGACGGGGTGGGAACCGTTCTGATCGGTCGGTCGAACCCCGAACGCTGACCGGGTATCGGAACGGGACATCCTTTATCAGTCCATCGTGACGTACCGTCGACTGATTACGGGTGCCCGCGCACGGGCGATGGAGGGATACATTCAAGGGGTTCGGAATCACTACCATTCAAGTAGTAGGATCATGGTAAACATAGACTGGCGTCTGCGCAGGCTAGGGCAGACAGCGTTCACCGCGTGGGCCGTTATCACGCTCTCGTTCGTGATCGTCCGGATGATGCCGGGCAATCCGATGGGGGCGATGATCCAGCAGCTCGAGCGGAGGGGGATGGACCCCGTCCGCGCCCGCGAGCTGGTCGAACTGCGGCTGAGCATCGACCCGACGAAACCGATTCCACAGGCGTACGCCGACTACATGATAAACATGGCCCAGGGGAACCTGGGTCAGTCGGTGTATTACCAGGAGTCGGTCGTCGACATCATCGCACAGTCGTTGCCCTGGACACTGTTCGTGCTGAGCTGGGCGACGTTCCTCAGCTTCTTCATCGGCATCACCGTCGGCGCGCTGATGGCGTACTGGGAAGGCGGGAAGCTGGACGTGGGACTGACGTCGTGGGCGATCGTGATGGGTTCGATCCCGTTCTACGTGCTGGCGATCATGCTGCTGATCTTCATGTCCTACCGATGGGGCATCTTCCCGACTGGCGGCAAGCAGCCGACCGGCGTCGAACCGGGGTTAACGTGGCCGTTCATCTCGGGGGTGGTACGGCACGCTGCGTTGCCGGTGCTTTCGATGATCGTCGCGTCCGGGGTGGCGTCGCTGGGGATGCGTGGGAACGCGATCCGCGTCCTCGGCGAGGACTACCTGCGGGTCGCGCGACTCCGCGGGCTCTCCGACGTGACCATCTCGACGCAGTACGTCGCTCGCAACGCCATCCTCCCGATGTACACGACGCTGCTGATCAGCATCGGCGAGATGTTCGGCGGGTCGATCGTCCTCGAGCAGGTGTTCCAGTACCGCGGCATCGGGTGGTACATGCTGTCGGCGACCTACCAGCGCGACTACGCGCTGATGATGGGCGGATTCGTGGTAATCACGCTCGCAGTCGTCACCACGCTGCTGATCGCCGACCTCACGTACGGCTATCTGGACCCGCGGGCACAGGGGCAGGAAAGTGAAGCATACTGAGAACCAGCGGACGGGGGCGCCCCAGTCCCGCGATTCGGCGGCGCCGCGGGCGCCCGCACGCGGCTGCGGCGACGGGAGGACCCCGTCACGGACAACCGAGACAGACAGAGACATGGAATCCACCGAGCGATATGCACTAGCGGAGGGATCGAACGATGAGTGACCCGACCGACGAGTCCGAGCGGACCGACCACGCCGAAGCGCTCGAAGCCATTCCGTCCGGCGACGGATCGGCCGACGGCGAGTCGTCCGACGAGCCCGTTGCGCGGACCGACGGCGGGAACGTCGGCGTCGACTCGCCGTTCGAGGTCGTCTCCTCGGTCGAGGAGACCCGGATCGACAGGATCCGCAAGATCTACGACAGCTACATCCGCGCGCCGTTTCTCATCGTCTGGACGGACTGGCGCGCCCGGATCGGGTTCACCGTCGTCTTCTTCTACCTCTTCATGGGTATCGTGGGGCCACACCTCCTCGAACCGGTCACGGTCGGCGAGGCCGGCGCGCTGGCGAAGCCGTTCCAGAACTGGGAGTATCCCCTCGGGACCGACCGGATGGGCCGAGACCTCCTCTCACAGGTGGTCTATTCGACGACCGAGATCCTGAAGATGGTGTTCTCGGGCGCCCTCGCGACCGTCGGGGTCGGGACGCTCGTCGGCGCCATCGCCGGCTACAAGGGCGGCTGGGTCGACACGGTCCTGAGTTCGATCACGGACATCTTCATCAACCTGCCGGGACTGCCGACGGTGATGGTGCTGGCACTGCTGCTTCCCATCGGGAGCAATCCCTACATCATCGGCCTCCTGCTGAGCATCGCCGCGTGGGGCGGTCTCGCCCGCGCGATCCGCTCGCAGATGCTGACGCTGCGCTCTGAGTCGTTCGTCGAGGCCTCGCGGGCGATGGGCATCCCGTCGCGGGACATCATCTTCAAGGAGATCGTCCCGCACCTGATGCCGTTCGTCGTGATCAACCTGACCAACGCGGCCCGCCGGGTCATCTTCTCGGCGGTCGCGCTGTACTATCTGGGCATCCTGCCCTTCGAGAAGCTCAACTGGGGGATCACGCTCAACCAGGCCTACCAGGCTAGCGCCCACACCCGACCGGGTGCGCTCCACTGGTTCCTGGTTCCCATGATCGCCATCATCGTCTTCTCCATCGGCCTGATCCTCCTCGGGCAGTCGCTGGACCGCGTCTTCAACCCGCGCGTCCGCGCCCGCCACGAGAAACGCTCCGAGGGCGGCGAGGCGAGCGGCGAGGACGAAACGAGCGGCGATACCATGGTCGGAGGTGTCTAAATGACGGTTTCCGAGACAGACTACGAACGGACGGTGGCGCACAGCGACCCGATCCTGCAGATGCGGGACACGACGGTCTCGTTCGACATGGAGCGCGGCGAATCGCGCGTCCTCGACAACGTCGACATGGACATCGAGCGCAACGAGGTGCTCGGCGTCGTCGGCGAGTCGGGGTCGGGCAAGTCGATGTTCGCCTCGGCCCTGCTCGACGCCGTCGTCGACCCGGGGTACCTCGAAGGTAACATCACGTACAACCCGGGCGACGGCGAGTCGCTCGACGTCCTCGAACTGAGCAAGCAGGAACGGAAGCAGTACCGCTGGGAAGAGGTGTCGATGGTGTTCCAGGGGGCGATGAGTTCGTTCAACCCCGTCCGGGACATCGAGACCCACTTCGTCGAGACGCTGGAAGCCCACGACTACGACGTCCGCGAGGGCATGGAACGGGCACGCCAGCTCCTCGGCGACCTGTACCTCGACGCCGACCGCGTGCTCGACTCCTACCCCCACGAGCTGTCCGGCGGGATGAAACAGCGGGCGCTCATCGCGCTCTCGCTGGTCCTCGAACCCGAAGTGCTCGTGATGGACGAGCCGACCGCGGCGCTGGATCTCTTGATGCAGCGCTCCATCATCTCCCTGCTGGAGAGCCTCAAGGAGCGCTACGACCTGACCATCGTCTTCATCACGCACGACCTGCCGCTGGTCGCCGACATCGCCGATCGGGTGGGCGTGCTGTACGCCTTCGAGTTCGTCGAACTCGGGCCGACCGACGAGATCCTCGAAGACGCCGCCCATCCGTACACGCGGATGCTCCTGAAGTCGACACCGAACCTCGAATCGCCCATCGAGAACATGCGGCCGGTCGAGGGCTCGGCGCCCGACCCGGTGAACGTGCCCGCGGGCTGCTCGTTCCACCCGCGCTGTCCGCTGGCCGACGAGCAGTGCGTCGACGTCGACCCCGGCCCGTACGACGCGGGCGAGGGGCGGTTCGTCCACTGTCACCACTGGGAGCACGCCGCCGAGGAGATCCCGATGACGGAGGACTCGGACACCGCCGCGCTCGCCGAAGACGGGTCGGAACTCCGGTCGACGAGGGCCGTTCCCGACCGAGAGGGCGAGGAGCCGGTCCTGTCGATGAACGACGTGGAGGTCCACTTCGAGCAGGAAGCGGGCTTCATGGACTTCTTCGACGACCCGCCGAAGGTCAAGGCGGTCGACGGCATCGACCTCGATATCTACGAGAACGACGTCGTCGTCCTCGTCGGCGAGTCCGGCTGCGGGAAGACGACACTCGGGAAGACCGCCGTCGGGCTCCAGCGGCCGACCGGGGGGAGCGTCGAGTACCGCGGGAACGACATCTGGGACGTCCGCGACGGCGGTGGTGACGGATCGGTCTCCTGGAGCGAGATCCGCCGGTCGCTCCAGATCGTCCACCAGGACCCCGGTAGCGCGCTCAACCCTCACCGACGCAACAGCAAGATCCTCGAAGCGCCGCTGAAGCGGTGGCACGACGACCTCGACGGCAACGACCGGCGCCAGCGGGTCATGAGCATGCTCGAACACGTCGGAATGACGCCGCCCGAGGACTACTACGAGCGCTATCCCCACCAGCTCTCCGGCGGCGAGCAACAGCGCGTCGCGCTCATCCGCGCGATGCTGATGAACCCCGAGGTCATCCTGGCCGACGAACCCGTCAGCGCGCTCGACGTGAGCCTCCGCGTGGAGATGATGGACCTCCTCATCGAACTGCAGGACATGTTCGACACCTCGTACCTGTTCATCAGCCACGACCTCTCGAACGCCCGCTACATCGCCGAGCGGACGGGCGGTCGCATCGGCGTCCTCTACCTCGGCGAACTGGTCGAGATCGGGCCGCCGGAACAGGTCATCAACAACCCCCAGCACCCCTACACGCAGGCGCTGCGCTGGGCGACGCCGGAACTCGATCCGGAAGAAGAGCGCACCGACGAGTCGCCGATCCGCGAGATCGACATCCCGGACCCCACGAACCCGCCGAGCGGCTGCCGCTACCACACCCGCTGTCCCGAAGCCCGCGAGGTGTGCGCCGAGCAGACGCCCGGTTCGTACGAGGCCGACACCGGCGCCGAGTCCCACCGCGGGGCCTGCTTCCGGATGGTCGAGGACCACGAGTACTGGTCGAGCGAGTCCATCGTCGACGAGGACGCCGACGAGTTCACCATCGGCGCCGACGATTCCACCGGTACCGCTCCGTCCGACGACTGACGACCCGTTCGCGCGTTCGCTTTTTTCGACGCGAGTTTCCCCGTGTCCGAGGTGTCGAGTACGGTGACCGGACGAATCAAGACGGATCCGGGCCAACAGCGGACCATGACTGATCGTGAGCACCTCGCGCTCGTCTGTTCGACGGCCGGCGACGGCGACGCGGGGATCTACGCGTACGCCTACGACGCGGCAGATGGGACGCTGTCCGAGACGGCGTCGACACCGGTCGAGCATCCGATGTACCTCGCCGTCCATCCCGACCGCGACAGGGTCTACGTCGCCGACCGCACCGACGGCGGCACGGTGAGCGCATTCGCGGTCGACCGGGCCGACGGATCGCTGCGTCGGCTCTCCGACCGGTCGAGCGAGGGCGTCGGCCCGTGTTACGTGAGCGTCGATCCGACGGGCCGCTACGCCTTCACCGCGAACTACGGGGGCGGAACGGCCGCGATGTACCCCCTCGACGCCGACGGTGACCTCGGGGAGGCCTGCGACGTCGTGACCCAGGAGGGCAGCGGCGCGGATCCCGACCGACAGGCCGAACCCCATCCGCACGCCGCTGTTCCCGGCCCCGACGGGGAGTTCCTCTACGTCCCGGACCTCGGGACGGACCGGGTGGAAGCGTACCGGATCGACCCAGCGGAGGACCGACTTCGTCCGGTCGACGACGCGAGCGCGACGCTCCCGCCGGGAACGGGGCCGCGCCACCTCGCCTTCGACCCCGATGGGGAGTACGGCTACCTCGTCGGCGAACTCGACTCGACGGTGACGGCGCTCTCCCGGGACGCAGCCACCGGAGCGCTGACGCCCGTCGACTCTGTGAGTACGGTTCCCGACGGCGTGGCGACCGCGGATAATTCGCCCTCGGACGTCCACGTCCATCGGAGTGGCCGGATGTACGTCTCGAACCGCGGCCACCAGAGCATCGCCGGGTTCGCCGTCGGCGACGACGGGTCGCTTTCGGCGATCGGGCACGCGCCGACCGGCGGCGCGAACCCCCGAGACTTCGCCTTCGACCCTGCTGGCCGCTTCCTGCTGGCGGAGAACCGTGACGACTTCACCGTCGTCAGCTTCGCCGTCGGCGAGGACGGCGGGCTGGACGAGCGCGTGCGCCGGCCCGTCCCCAAGCCGACGTGTCTCGCGTTCGTCCGGCGGGCCTGACTTCCGGTAGGGGCAGATTTATTCTCGCGCCGGCCGACCAGTTGGGTGTATGGAGACCTTCGAATCCGACGACGGACACGTAGTCGTCCGTCTCGACCGCGGCGACATGGCCCTGGAATCGATCGAAGCGGCGTGCGAGGAACACGACGTCGACACGGGCGCCGTCGTCTCCGGGATCGGGACGTTCAGCAACCTCAACATCCACTACGTCAACCGGACGGACCTGCCGGAGGACCAGTCGGACCGGAACGTAGACCTCGAACTGGAGGGGTCGTGGGAGGTCACGAACGTCGGCGGCGCCATCGCCGACGGCGAACCGCACCTCCACGTCACGGCGTTCAACGGCGATCGAACTGTCGGGGGCCACCTCGAAGAGGGCTGTGAGGTGAACGTCCTCGGCGAGTTCACCATCCGGAAGTTCGACGGGCTCTCGCTGACGCGGGAACCCGGAGAACACAACGTCTCGCAGTTGACCGAGCGATAGCGACTGTCCCCTTTTACCGGCGGCGCCACCAGATCAGGATTCGGCCGACCGTGCCGGCGATCACGAGCGCAGTGCCCCACAGCAGGAAGATCGTCGCCCAGATGCCGGAGATCCCGCGGACCAAGATCCCAACCTGGATCGCCCCTTCGATCGACACCGCGAGGATGGCCAGGAGGATCCCCAGCACGATGACCCTCGCCAGTACCGAGTCCCTGAGTTCCGACACCGCTCGCGTCGAAAGCCTGTTCGCACCGCTCGCGTTCTTGCTGGTCGCCATTACCCAAAGGTGGGTTACACTGCTATAAATTGGTTTGGGTCGACCCGACAGTGGGAGTACCGCGACCGCCGCCGTAACTGGGGAAAAGCATATGTAGTAGATGTTCCAAGACGATACTGTCCCGACCCCACGCGGGACACTGTACAACCATCCGACCGACCACCGTCACTCCGCGCAATCCGCCCGCGGAACTGCTGTCTCTATCGTCGGCGGGGCCGTCGGTCGCGCGCTCCCACCTCGCGCGACCGCTCTCGGTCCCGCTCACGAGGCTTTCTCTCTCGACCGCTCTCGGTCCCGCTCACGAGGCTTTCTCTCTCGACCTTCGGTGAAAAGCCGCGGCGTCGGCAGTCGTTCGCCGTCGTCGCAAAAGGGTCGCCGTCGCCGCCAGGAGATCGGGGCCGCTCTCAAGCGGGCGGTTCGTCCCACTCGTCGCCGTCGTCCTGCGGGTTGTAGTCGATCTCCGAGCGGGCGTGTTCGAGGTCGAACCACCGGCGCTGGTTGTCGCTGACCCCGTAGTAGACGCCGTACTCGACGGACTCGTCCTCGAAACAGCACTCGACCTGGTGGGCGAAGTCCCGGCGGGACTGCCAGGTGCATTTCATCCGGGCGACGTCCCGCTCGTACTCGGGGCTCCCGCGCTCGTACTCGCCGTCGTCGACGGCCGACTCCGCGTCGCCGTACGGGTGGTCGTACTCGGGCATGTTGACCGTCCCGACGCGCAGCGAGTACACCTGCTTGGGGTACTCGAACTCCTCGACGTAGTAGCGGGCCAGGTCCTCGCCGAAGCTCTTGGAGGCGCCGTAGTAGGAGTCCGGGCGGACCGGGTCGTTGTGGTCGACGACGAGGTTGTAGTCCCGGCTGTACAGCTCCGGGGCGTGTTCGGTCTCGTACAGCCCCACGACGTGGTTGGTCGAGAGGAAGACGAACGTCTCCAGCTCTTCCTGCCGAGCGGCTTCGAGGGCGTTGTACGCGCCGACGATGTTGGGTTCGAGCACGTCCGTCCAGTCGCCGTCCGTGTAGGGGTAGGCGGCCATGTGGACCATGGCGTCCCGGCCTTCGGAGGCGGCCTGGAGCTTCTCGGCGTCGGTGACGTTGCCGACGACCGTCTCGTAGCCGCCGTAGGGGTGGTCGTCGGGTCGGTCCGACCGGTTGTAGTACGTGAAGTCGTAGGCGTCGTCGTCGTGCAGGTGGTCGATCAGCGCCGTCCCGCACCGACCGTACGCGCCGGTAACCAGTACGTCCATACCCAATACCCGGCTCGTTGCCCTATCAAAATGTCGGATCCGGAGCCGCGACCTACGCGCTCCCGTCCGAGAGGCAGTCTTCGATGGCCCACCCGTCGAACAGCGTCTCGAGGGATCGGTACGGCTCGGCCTCCTCGTCGCTCAGCTGGTGGGCCCAGTCGACGCGCTGGTCGGGCGCCGCTCCCGGCCCCTCGTTGTTGTACTCGGCGAGGAACGCCGTCTTCGTCTTGTCGTCGTGTTCGGGTTCGTCCCACGGCTCCCAGCCCCGCGGCCGGATCACGTCGCCGAGGTAGCAGTTCATGAACACGGCCTGTCCGTAGGGTTCCCACGGGCGGCCGAGATAGACCGACTGTTCGGGGGCGTCGCCCGTGATCTCGCAGTTCCGGAAGACGTAGCCGTACTCCTGTTTCTCGGGCGTGGCGGGGGCGGCGATGTACCCCTCGTCCTTGCAGTTGATCTTGCAGTTGTCGAAGACGGCGGTGGCCAGACCGAAGATGAAGTCCACGTCGCCCTCGACGTAGCAGTTCCGGAAGTACTGGCGGGTGCCCCGCCCGTAGTTGTAGAGGGTGTCCTGGTTGCCGAGGAACCGGCAGTTGTCGAAGAACGCGCGGTCGCCGCTGATCCGCATGGCGACGGCCTGGGCGACGGGGTCGGCCGCGTTCTCGAAGGTGATGTTCCGCGCCGTGAAATCGAGCCCGTCGGCGAAGAAACTCGAGGACTGGGAAGTGCCGAGTTCCTCGCCGTTGTCGCCGGGCTTGTCCGCGTGGTCGTCGTAGGTGAGGACCGTCTCTGCCACGTCGTCGCCGACGAACGTCACGTCGGTGCGGTTGGGCGGCAGGCGAATCTTCTCCTTGTACCGGCCGGGCTTGATGCGCACGCGGTAGCCGTCGAAAGTTCCCGGCGAGATGGCGTCGATCGCCGCCTGAACGGACTCGAAGTCTCCCGAACCGTCCTGGGCGACGACCGCGTCGAACTCCTCGCCGCCCGGGCAGCGGTACTCGGCCAGCAACGCCTCGATGTCGCGGTCGGTCGCGGTCGGCGTCGGCGTCTCCGTCGGAGTGGACGTGGGGCTTGGCGTGGGGGAGTCAGTGGGCGTCGCCGCCGGTTCAGTTTGCGTGTCGGCGTCGGTGGGTGTTCCGTCGTTTCCGCCGCTACATCCGGCGATCGCCCCCAGCACGGCCGTCCCAGTCATGGAAAGTACCTGTCTCCGCGACGGTCGACGTGAGGTCAACGATGATACGGCCGATCCCCGCGACTGTCCGTCGCGGTCGCTCTCGTCTGCCATGCCCTGTCAATCGAAAAACAAAGGTAAAAATCTGATGGATACGGGGTTCGGACGCGGTGGCCGGCTCGGCCCGGTCACTCGATCCGGTACCGTTCGATGGCGTCCTCGTCGACGCTGATCCCCAGTCCGGGCTCCTGCGGCACCGCGAGGCGCCCACCGCTCGGGTCGAAGGGGGTCTCGAGGATGTCGTCGCGGAGGGGATTGGTGCTGCGGTCGAACTCGACCATCATCGGATCGGGGACGTTGCGGGTGTGAGGGTAGTCCGAGACGCTGGCGGCGAACTGGACCGCCGCGGCGAGGCCGACCGCGCTGTTCCAGATGTGCGGGCGGACCGCGACGTTCTCGGTCGAGGCGAGGTCGGCGATCCGCCGCGCCTCTGAGAGGCCGCCGCAGCGCGCGAGGTTCGGCTGGACCACGTCGACGAGGCGGTCGTCGATCAGCCGTTTGAACTCGAAACGGCCGTAGTGGGCTTCCCCTGCCGCCAGCGGCACGTCCGTCCGTTCGCGGAGTTCGCGGTAGCCCGAGAGGTTCTCCGGTGGGACGGGCTCCTCAATCCACGTGATGTCGTACTCGGCGATGGCCTTCGCGGTCTTGATGGCCTGGTCGGGCCGGTAGTTGCCGTTGATGTCGACCATGAGGCGGGCGTCGTCGCCGAGGATTTCCCGGGCCGTCCGCACCCGTTCGACGTCGGTCTCCGGATCCGCGCCGATCTTGATCTTGGCTGCCTCGAATCCCTCGTCGACCGCCTCGCGGATCGGCTCCTCGATAGGGCGGTCGCGCTCGGTGTAGTACATCGTCGAGGCGTAGGGCAGCAGTTCCTCGCGCTCGCGACCACCGAGCAGACGGTGGACCGGGCGGCCCACGGTCTTGCCGCGGATGTCCCAGCAGGCCACGTCGACGGCGCTGACGACGGCCTGGACGAAGACGCTCCCGCCGAAGTGGTACGGGTCGGTGTACGAGCGGGTCGCCAGCGACTCCGAGTCGAACGGGTCCATCCCGACGACCTCGTCGCGGAACAGCTCGTCGACGGTCGCCTCGACGATGGGTCCCGGCGCGAAGGCTTCGCCCCAGCCGACGGTGCCGTCGTCGGTCTCCAGCCGCAGGAGCGTCGTCGCCCGGTCGTGACCGAACCCCCGGGCGTCGCCGAGACCTTCGCCGTCTGGTAGCCTGTGCGAGAGTCCGTACACGTCGAGCTCGCGTATCTCCATGTCTCACTGCGATACCCGCCGGCGCATATAGCTTGTGCTGGGCGCCGGCCGGTGGGTAGCAGCGTCGCCCCGGCGCGGCGGCCGGAGTGTCGCTCGCGCCCGAGAGATCGGCAGACGGAACGCCAGTCAACGTTTAAGGTCGTGCTGGGCGAACGTCCGGACATGGACGGAGGGAGACTGCGAAGTAGCTTCGAGACCGTCGCGTTCACCACGCCGGTGCCATTCGATCCCGGGGGCGGAGACGTCGACCACGACGCGCTGGCCGAGAACCTCTCGGGCCTCTACGAGGCCGGCGCGCGGCTGTTCGTCCCGTGCGGAAACACGGGCGAATACTACGCCCTGACCGACGAGGAGCGCGTCGCGGTCGTCGAGACCCACGTCGAGGCCGTCGGGGACGAAGCGACCGTCGCGGCCGGCGCTGCCGGCAACGAACGGGAGGTCCTCGACCTCGCCGATCGGTACCGGGAAGCGGGCGCCGACGCCGTGATGGTGATGCACCCCGACCACACCTACGTTCACGAGCGCGGACTCCGCTCGTACTACGAGGCCATCTGCGACGGGACCGATCTCGGCGTCGTGGTCTACAAGCGCGGACCGGAGATCACCCGGGACGTGCTCGTGGACCTGACCGAACGCGACGAAGTGGTCGCGGTGAAGTTCGCAGTCCCCGACGTGCGCGAGTTCGCCCAGACGGCGGAGGACGCCGACGGCGCGGTGACGTGGGTCAACGGCATCGCCGAGCGGTACGCGATCCCGTTCGCCATCGAGGGGGCGACGGGGTACACGACAGGCGTCGGCAACTTCGTCCCGCGGGTGACCCTCGCGCTGTTCGAGGCCATCGAGAAGGGCCAGTGGGACCGCGCCCGCCGCATCCAGCGGGCGCTCCGGCCGCTCGAGGACCTCCGGGACGAACCCGGCGAGGACAGCACTGTTCCGAACGGCAACAACGTCCCGGTGGTCAAACGGGGCCTCGATCTGGCGGGATACGAGGGCGGCGCCCTGCGGCCCCCGCTCGCCGATCTCGGCCCGACGGACCGCGAGCGGCTCGAAGCCCACTACGAGCGCCTCGATTCCTGGACGCCCTCACGCGCGCCGGATCCACCGGATCGACCGAAGTAGACGATGGGTTTATAGGAGATGACGCGGATCTTCACACCATGCGTTTGTCAGACGGCCAGATACGGGAGCGTCTCAGAGGGGTGGCTGTCGGTCTCCTGACACCCTTCGACGACTCCCTGGAAATCGAATACGACAAACTCGCCGACAACGCGCAGGCGCTCTACGACGAAGGAATACGGACGTTTCTGGCGACTGCGAACATCAGCGAATATCACTCGCTCTCCCAGGACGAGCGGATCTCCATCGCGAAGGCAAGCGTCGAGGCGCTTCCCGACGACGCGTGCGTCCTCGGTGGCGTGGGCGGGAGCACCGCGGACGCGATCGAACTGATCGAAGCCTACGACGAACACGGCGTCGACGCGATGATGATCATGCCCCCGGACCACACCTACCTCCACGAGCAGGGGCTGCTCGATTACTACCGGGAGCTCGACGCCGCGAGCGACCGGCCGCTCGTCCCCTACGTCCGCGGGTTCGACCCGTCGGTCGACTACCTCGCCGGCCTGACGCGGGTCGACGGCGTCGTCGGCATCAAGTACGCGCTGGAAGACCCGGTGAAACTGGGCGCGGGCATCGCCGCGGGCACGGACGACGTGGTCTGGGTCGACGGCCTCGCCGAACCGTACGCCGTCTCGTTCTGGGCCGAGGGGGTCGAGGGCTTCTCCGCCGGCGTCAGCAACTTCCGCCCGGAAGTCGGACTCGCGCTCTTCGATGCGCTGCAGGAAGAGGACTGGGAGCGCGCCCGCGAACTGCGCAACATCTGTCTCCCCTACCAGGAGTTCCGCGACGAGACCGGGAAGGAAAACACCCTGGTCGGCGCGTCCAGCGTCGCCGCGGTCAAGGAAGGCCTGGAACTCTCCGGACTCCACGGGGGTGGCGGCTCGGTCCGCGAACCGATCCGACCGCTCACGCCCGACCAGCGCGACCGCGCGGCCGAACTGTACGACCAGCTCGACGACGACATCAACCGTCTCATCGAGTGACGTCGCCGACCACTCGCGTGCGTCACTGGCACTGAGGGGCGCGGTTCTCCTCGCCCTCCGCCTTCCGTACTCGAACTAGTTCTACAGAGAAATCGTTCCGCGTCCGGCCGTCAGCCGTCGCTCACTCGTCGTAGTGGAACTCGGTCCACGGGCCGTCGGTGAAGGGGTACTCCTCGACCACGTCGAGGTCGACGTCGACGCCAAGCCCCGGCCCTTCGGGGACAGAGAGGACGCCGTCCTCGACGTCGGGCTCGCCCTCGATGATGTCGAAGGCGAGATCGAAGGGGTACATGCCCCCGACCGACCCGATATCGAGCGCCGAGTCGTCCTCGAAGACGGGGTACTCCAGCAGTTCGACCTCCGGCGCGGCGGCGACGAGGTGGGCGTTCGCGGCGAGCCCGAGCCACGTGCCGAAGTTGTGGGGGACGAACTCCACGTCGCGGCCCCGGCAGAACTCGACGGCGTCGCGGCAGCCGGTAAACCCTTCGTGGTGGCGGACGTCGCCCTGCAGGAACGAGACGGCGCCCGTCTCGCCGAGTTCGACGAGGCCCTCCGCGGACTCCTCGCTCTCACCGCCGGCCAGCGGCGTCCCGGTCGCGGCGAGTTCGACGTAGCCCTCGTAGTCGTCCGGTTCGACGGGCTCCTCGACCCAGTAGGCGCCCTGCTCGCCGGCGTACTCGACGAGTTCTCGCACCGTCTCGCGGCCGTAGGCCTCGCCGAGTTTCCACCAGGTGTGGGTGTCGAGCATGAACTCCGTCTCCTCGAGCGCGTCGGCGAGCAACTCGACCGTCTGCCGATCACCGTCCGGGCCGATTCCCGGGCGGTACTTGTAGCCGAAGAATCCCAGATCTTCGATGACCTCCGCTTGCTCGGCGAAGCCCTCGGGGTCCATGTACATCCCGGCGCTCGCGTACAGCGGGAGGTCGAGCGTCGGATCGGAGTCGTACTCCTCGGCCAGCAGCTCGTAGATCGGGACGCCGTGTTCCTTGCCGCGGAGGTCGTACAGCGCCACGTCGATGGCCGAAATCGCCTCGATCACGTCGCCTTCGGGGACGTCTCCCGCCCGGATCAGGTCGTGGGCGTCGGTGATCGACTCGACGCCTTCGCCTTCGAGCGCGTCGGCCACCGGGCCTTCCATGATGTCCGCGAACGTTCCCTGCGACTCGCCCTCGAAGTACTCCGTCATCGCGGAACTGCTCGCGCCCGCGGTCGCGAACCCCTGCCTGCCGTCGCTCGTCTCGACGACGACCAGCACGACGTCGCGTTTCAGCAGCCGTCGCGTCCCGCCGTGGAACTGGCGGTCCTGCGGGGGGTCGATCGGGGAGGAGAGCGCGTAGCTCCGGATGGTCGCGATGTCCATGTGTGAACACTCGGCCCCCAGCGCTTAAATCATGTGAGAACGGCGGAACGGAAGTGTGTTCCCCTATCAGGAACGTGTCTGGCGAGAATCGGTCCCCAAGAATCCAGTACACCCGCCAAATCGGTGCGTAGAGAGCCATTTGATCGAGAATGGGTCCGGATACGGACGGAGGTCGTGGGAATATCCCTCACGCGTGGTGTTCCCCTCTGGGGGACGGTATCGACTCTCTTTTCGTGTCTATCCACCATCAAGCACGAGCTGCCCCCGACGCGACAGGACCGTCAACTGTTGCCGCTGATCGCGTATCGAGCGCAGTACGAGCATATCGCGACCGTTTCGTCGGATAGCTGTCTGGAAGCGGGGCGGTCCGTCTACCCCTGCGAGGGAACCTGTCCGTTCGCTGGTTGCGAATCAGGGAAATTACGGCTTCCCAGCGCTGTATTGGTCGATGTACGGCTTCGACCATCACGGTATATCATCCGGTTCTGGACTGAGCGCCCCCGTATTCGGGCTGGAGATTACAGGGATACAATCGTAATTGTTCGGGGCTGGGGAATCAGTCCCCCTCAGCGGGCGTGAGCGAGCGGGAACACGTGCCGGCAGTTGTGGACGGTGGCGATGCGATTCTGCGTGCCGATCGAACCTCGATCTGAATAGCAAGCGGAGACCACGAGTCCACCAGCCGCAAGCAAGTAGCGAATAGGGGTTTATGTCCCAGGTGGGTTCACCGGAGTATGTCCGACGAATCACAGACGATCGTACTCGCAATCATCGAAGCGGTGGCGGCAGCGGACCGGACCGACGCAGGGGATCTGCCTCCGCTGTCCGACGCGATCGACCCCGACGCGCTCAACACGCTGGTCGACCCCAGCGGCGACCAGCCGGCGCCGACACGGATCTCGTTCCCGTACGCCGGCCACGACGTGACGATCACCGCGGACGGCGATGTGGTTCTCGACAGCGACGCGCCGTGGGCGCCGACGTTCGGCAGCGCCACCGGTTCCCAGTTCCCCCGAACCGACGAACCCGTAGCGGAGTAACCGACGGGCGACGCGCGGGCGAGCACGACGGAAGGACTTATTCCGCTCGGCGGAGCAGACGGCGGTAATGACGCTCCGCGTCACCGTATGGAACGAGAACGTCCACGAACAGGAAGAGCCGGAGGTCGCCGAGCGGTACCCGGACGGCATCCACGGCGCCGTCGCGGACGCGCTCGCCGAGCGCGGCTTCGAGACGCGAACGGCGACGCTCCAGGAACCCGAGCACGGGCTCTCCGAGGACGTCCTCGCCGAGACAGACGTGCTCGTCTGGTGGTCCCACTGCGCCAACGACGAGGTCTCCGACGAGGTGGCCGAGCGCGTGGTCGACGCCGTCCACGAGGGGATGGGCTTCGTCCCGCTGCACTCCGGGAAGAACTCCAAGGCGTTCAAGCGGCTGATGGGCACAACCTGTAACATCAAGTACCGCCACGGCGGCGAGACCGAGCGAGTCTGGGTCGCCGACCCGGGTCACCCCATCGCCGACGGGCTCCCGGAGTCGTTCGAGATCCCGTCGACGGAGATGTACGGCGAACCGTACGACATCCCCGAACCCGACCGCACGGTCCTCATCTCGTGGTTCGAGGGCGGCGAGGTGTTCCGCTCGGGCGTCTGTTATCGCCGCGGCCGCGGGCGGATCTTCGCCTTCCGTCCCGGACACGAGGAGTACCCCATCCTCTATCAGGACGAGGTCCAGCAAGTCATCGCCAACGCCGTCGAGTGGGCCGCGCCGACCGAAGGCAGCGAGGCCGTCTGGGGCGAAGTCGAACCGGCGGAATCGGGGGAATAAATTCGAGCCACTCGGGCGTTCTTCGACGTGATCAGTCTGCCGCGATCCCGGACGCTTTAGCGGCAAGCATCTGGTAAGTAAGTGGCTTGCGATGTTTGCTAAAACGTAATATAAATACATACAGGATATATTTATTATCTGTCCAATTGTGCCCGAAATGTGGCACACATGGAACACCACAATCGGCGCACGTTTCTCCGGGCTGTGGGGCTCGGGACGACAGGGGCACTCGCAGCTAACTACGGATCGGGCGTCGTCGCGGGGGCGACGACGATCACGATCCAGGGTGCGGGGTACGACATCTGGAACGGCCGCGACGAGTTCCACTACTACTACACCGAACTCGAGGGGGACTTCGACGTGACCGTCCGGGTGGATGATCTCGAAGAGACCGACCCCTGGGCGCGGGCGGGGCTGATGGTCAGGCAGACGCTGAGCGACGACGCCGAGCACGCGATGATCCGGAAGACGCCGGGCAACGGCACGTCGCTGCAGTGGCGTTCGGACGACGGCAGCCAGGCCGAAAGTACTACCTCCGACGACGGCAGCAGCGAGGCGGAGGTCTCCGGGGGAACGATCGAAGCGACCTGGCAGCGCCTCGTTCGCTCCGGTGATACCATCGAGGCGTACGGCTCCCAGGACGGCGAGAACTGGACGCTCATCGCCGACATCTCGCCGGGAGAGGTCGACTTCGCCGGTAGCGCGTACGTCGGTCTCGCCGTCTGTAGTCACAGCGAGGGGACACTCACGACGGCGGAGTTCTCGAATCTCTCGGGACTCTCGCCGGACAGCAACGGAGACATCGGCGACGTTGACGTCGCCGGCAGTGTTTCGACGAGCACCGGCGGCGGAAGCGGTGGGAGCGATACGAACGTCGCCGTCTCGACGGGATCGGCGTCCGATGTCGGCAGCGCGTCGGCGACGCTCTCGGGTGCTCTCGACGAGCTCGGTGGAAGCGATTCGGCCGAGGTCGGCTTCGAGTACCGCGAGAGCGCCGCGAGTTCCTGGTCCGCGACAGCGACCCAGACGGTGTCGTCGTCGACGTCGTTCGACGCGGACCTCTCGGGGCTCTCGCCGGAGACGAGTTACGAGTTCCGTGGGGTGGCGACAGCGAGCGACGGCGATACGGATACAGGGTCCGTGAACACGTTCACGACGAACGTGGCACCCGAAACCGGAGAGATAACGGTCGAAGGGGCTGGCTACGACATCTGGAACGACCGCGACGAGTTCCACTACTACTACACCGAAGTCGACGGCGACTTCGACGTGCGCGTCCGGCTCGACGAATTCGAAGCCACCGACGGCTGGGCCAAGACGGGCCTGATGGTCAGGCAGACGCTGAACGACGACGCTGAACATGCGATCGTCAGGAAAACGCCGGACAACGCGACGTCGCTGCAATGGCGGTCGGACGACGGAGTTCAAGCCGAAAGCACAACGTCAGACGACGGGAGCAGTGAAGCAGCGGTGTCAGGCGGCACGATGGAGGCGACCTGGCAGCGCCTCGTGCGCTCAGGCGATACCATCGAGGCGTACGGCTCCACTGACGGTGAGAACTGGACGCTCATCGCGGACATCTCGCCCGGCGAGATCGACTTCGCCGGCAGCGCCTACGTCGGGCTCGCCGTCAGTAGCCACGACGAGGGCACGCTCGCGACCGCGGAGTTCTCGAACCTCTCGGGGCTTTCGCCCGATAGCAACGAAGACGTCGGCGACGTGGAAGTCGCCGGCAGCGTCTCGACAACCGAAGGCGGAAACGACGGTGACGAAGTCGAAGACACCGACCCGGTTGTCTCGACGGGATCGGCGTCGAACGTCGAAACCTCGTCGGCGACGCTCTCGGGCGCACTCGACGACCTCGGCCGCGCTTCCTCCGCGGACGTGTACTTCGAGTGGCGAGAGTCGGATGCGGACGCGTGGACGGCGACCGAGTCGCGGACGCTGTCGTCGCCGGACTCCTACAGCGAACCCGTCTCGGGGCTGTCAGCGGCGACCGATCACGAGTTCCGAGCGGCCGCGGACGCGAGCGACGGCGACGCGGCTGTCGGGTCGCTCAACACGTTCTCGACGACGAGTGACGACGGCGACGGCGTCGCCGGGGGGAGCGGTGCCTACTTTGCTCCGGACGACGGGTTCGCCAGCCCGGACTGGTTCGACGACGACGTCACTGTCCACCGAGTCACGGACCCCACCCGCAGCGCACTCGAAGACGCCGTGCAGGGCGGCGACCACCGACTCGTGGTCTTCGAGACCTCGGGGACGATCGACCTCGACGGCGACGGACTCGAAGTGACCGCCGACCAGTGCTGGATCGCCGGGCAGACCGCTCCCTCACCCGGGATCACGCTCACGCAGGGCCTGTTCCAGGTGAACGCGGACGACGTGGTCGTCCAGCACCTGCGTTCCCGCGTCGGCCCCGGAGACGGCGGCAACATTCAGGGCAACGATTCGTTCAACAACGCCGACGACACGCGGAACGTCATCTTCGACCACTGCACGGCCTCGTGGGGCGTCGACGAGTGTATGTCCGTCGGCTACGACACCGACCGGACGACGTTCTCGAACTGCCTCATCTACGAGGGGCTCCACGACCCCTACGGCGACGGCGCGGACCACAACTACAGCACACTCGTCGGTAACGGCGCCGACAACGTCGCCTTGCTGGGCAACGTCTGGGCGAAGACGCGGTCTCGCGTCCCTCGGCTGAAGTCCGAGACGCGCTCGGTCGTCGCGAACAACGTGATGTACTTCTTCAACGAGGCGACCAACATGGACGGCGATACCGAGTCGTCCATCGTCGGCAACGTCTACATCCCGCAGGACCTCGAGGATACCGTCATCGAGGGCGGGAACGCTTATCTCGAGGACAACGTCGTCGAACCGAACTCGACGCCGCTCACGGGCGGGACCTCGGAACTGTCCTCACGGCCGCTGTGGCCCAGCGGACTGTCCGCGATGGGTTCCAGCGAGGTCGAAAGCCACAACCTCGACTACGCCGGTGCGCGGCCCGCCGACCGTACCAGCAACGACTCGCGGATCATCTCGGAGATCCAGGGTCGCGAGGGTGACGCCTACACCGACTCGCCGTACGACTACTGGGTCGCCGACCACGAGGAGGTCGGCGGCTACCCACAGCTGCCGGAGAACACCCACTCGCTGACCATCCCGGATTTGGGGCTCCGCGAGTGGATCGACCAGTGGGCGCTGGCCGTCGAGGACCCGGGCGCGAGTCCGCCATAACTCGCTGATCCGGGAGCTTCGTTTTCCGGCGTCTGCGTAGCGGGCGTAGTCGCGTTCGCCCGCCTTCTTTCGCCAGACAGTCGCCTGAACGTCGGTAGCCGCTGGGCTGCTGCTCTTTGGATTTCGACCACAGATCATCCCGAGCCGTGATTGCGGACTGGGTGTCCATTATGATCCAGATCATAATATTTGTTGTTAATATATCTAGAAAATGTTTATCACACATCCATTCGCAATGTTCGTTGGTGGCATCAATGGCACACCATGACAGACGTACGTTTCTCCGGGCAGTCGGGCTCGGGGCTGCGGGGGCACTGGCATCGAACTACGCGACCGAAGGGGTCGCTGCGGCGACGACGATCACCGTCGAGGGAGCAGGGTACGACATCTGGAACGCTCGCGACGAGTTCCACTACTACTACACGGAGGTCGACGGCGACTTCGACGTGACCGTCCGGGTCGACAGTCTCGAAGATACCGACCCGTGGGCGCGCGCCGGCCTGATGGTCAGGCAGACACTGAACGACGACGCCGAACACGCGATGATCCGCAAGACACCCGGCAACCAGACCTCCTTCCAGTGGCGCTCGGACGACGGGGTAGAGGCCCAGAGCACCACCTCCGGCGGGACCGGCGAGGCCGAGACTTCGGGCGGCACGATGGAGGCGACCTGGCAGCGGCTCGTTCGCTCAGGTGACACGATCGAAGCGTACGGCTCGACGGACGGGAGCAACTGGACGCTCATCGCGGACATCTCCCCGGGGGAGATCGACTTCGCCGGTAGCGCGTACGTCGGACTGGCCGTCTGTAGCCACGCCGAAGGGACACTGTGTACGGCCGAGTTCTCGAACCTCTCGGGGCTCTCGCCGGACAGTAACGAGGACGTCGGCGACGTGGAGGTCGCCGGCAGCGTCTCGACGTCCGACGGCGGCGGAAGCGGTGACACTGACCCAGTGGTCTCGACGGGGTCGGCCGCCAGCGTCGACGCCTCGTCGGCGACGCTCTCGGGCGCTCTCGACGATCTGGGTGGCGCCGCTTCGGCGGACGCCTACTTCGAGTGGCGGGAGTCGGGCGCGAGTTCGTGGTCCGCGACCGGCGCGCAGACGCTGTCGTCCACGGGCTCCTACAGCGAAACCGTCTCGGGACTGTCGTCGGGCACCGACCACGAGTTCCGGGCGGCCGCGGACGCGAGCGACGGTGACACCGCCGTCGGGTCGGCCAACACGTTCTCGACGTCGAGCGACAGCGGCGGCGGTGGCACCGAGGGAGACGGTGCGTACTTCGACCTGAGCGACGGGTTCGCCAGCCCGGACTGGTTCGACGACAGCGTCACCGTCCACCGGGTCACCGAACCGACGCGGAGCGCGCTCGAAGACGCCGTCCAGGGCAGCGGACACCGGCTCGTGGTCTTCGAGACCTCGGGGACGATCGACCTGGGCGGCAGCGAACTCGAAGTGACCGCCGACCAGTGCTGGATCGCGGGACAGACGGCGCCGTCGCCGGGGATCACCCTCACGCAGGGGCTGTTCCAGGTCAACGCCGACGACTGCGTGGTCCAGCACCTCCGGTCGCGCGTCGGCCCGGGTGACGGCGGCAACATTCAGGGCAACGACTCGTTCAACAGCGCCGACGGCACGTCGAACAACATCTTCGATCACTGCACGGCCTCGTGGGGCGTCGACGAGTGCATGTCCGTCGGCTACGACACGACCGATACGACCCTCTCGAACTGCCTGATCTACGAGGGGCTCTACGACCCGTACGGCGACGGCTCGGACCACAACTACGCATCGCTGATCGGCGACGGCGCCGACAACGTCGCGCTGCTCGGCAACGTCTGGGGGAAGACGCGTGCCCGGGTCCCCCGGCTGAAGTCCGAGACGCGCTCGGTCGTCGCGAACAACGTGATGTACTTCTTCAACGAGGCGACCAACATGGACGGCGACACGGAGTCGTCCATCGTCGGCAACGTCTACATCCCGCAGGACCTGGGGGACACCGCCATCGAGGGTGGGAACGCCTACCTCGAAGACAACGTGACCGATCCCAGTTCAACGCCGCTCACCGGCGGGACCTCGGAGCTGTCCTCCCGGCCGCTGTGGCCCAGCGGGTTCTCGGCGATGTCGTCGGGCGACGTCGAGAGCCACAACCTCAACTACGCCGGCGCGCGGCCGGCCGACCGCACCAGCAACGACTCGCGCATCGTCTCTGAGATCCAGAACCGCGAAGGCGACGCCTACACCGATTCGCCGTACGACTACTGGATCGCCGATCACAACGAGGTCGGCGGCTACCCGCAGCTCCCGGAGAACACCCACTCGCTGGACGTACCCAGCAGCGGTCTGCGCCAGTGGGTCGAACAGTGGGCGCTGTCCGTGGAGGACCCGAACGCGAGTCCCCCCTGACCTCGCTCGGCACGACGAACGCGTCGAATCGACCGCCGCTCGGCGCGATCGCCGAGCGACGAACTGATCCTGTCTGTTCCGTCCCCCTTTTGGCGCGGTCCGTCGCGCTCACGTCCCAGTCGACGTCGGGGCCGAGACCGGGCCGACGTGTAACCGGACCAGCCCGCCACGACCCAAATGTTCATCACGGCGTGGGACGGTGGGTGGAGTATGTTCGAGCTAGCGGCGCGTCGCTCGGTCGCGCAACCGCCCGAGTGGGCCGCGCGCCAGCGAGCGCTGTTCGACCTGTTCGAAACCGCGGTCGAGGAGTTCGTCGCCGACTACCTCGGCGACGACGGCGAACCGCTCTGGCCGCCGGCCGACCACGTCGGCGTCGACGGCTACGACGACATCATCGAGGGGTTCTACAACTGGCCGCTCGTCTACGCGATGGGCGGCGACGAGTCCCTGCTGGAGCACGCCCAGGACGCCTACGAAGGCGCCCTCGAGCGCTTCGAACGAACGGACACTCCTCACGGCCACCCGATGGTCGTCGGGGAGTTCGAGCAGTGCCGCGACTGGTTCCACCTCGGCGAGGGGAACCTCTACACCTACAACATGGGCCTGGCCGCGCCCGACGACGACGTCGTCCGCGAGCGTGCCGCGAAGTTCGCCGACATGTATCTCGGGGACAGCGACCTGAACAACTACGACCCCGAGAAGCGGCTCGTCCGCGCACCGATGAACGGCAGCGCCGGCCCGGAGTACAGCGATCTGTCGGCCTTCGGCGCCCAGTCGACGTTCGGCGGCTACGGCGCCGACTACCGCTGGGCCAGCCACGGCCTCCCGTGGCGGGACCTGGAGTTCGACAACGCGACGGAACTGCTCGACCCCGACAACGAGGAGCGCCTCTACGAGATCTACGACGAGCGCTGCTCGAAGGGGGATATTCCGCTCAACCTCGCCATCTCCAGCCTGATGACCAACGCGTACCTCCACACCGGCGACGAGGACTACCGGGAGTGGGTCACGGAGTACCTCGACGCCTGGCGCGACCGGGTGGGGCGCAACGACGGGGTCATCCCCGACAACGTCGGGTTCTCCGACGAGATCGGCGAGTACACCGACGGGAAGTGGTGGGGCGGCATGTACGGCTGGTCGTGGGGCGGCTGGCATTACGTCGGCGTCGGGACGACCACCGCTGCCGAGAACGCGACGCTCCTGACGGGCGACCGCGACCACCTCGATTTCCACCGCCAGCAACTCGACACCCTGATCGACGAGGGGATCGAGCAGGGCGACACCCTCTACATCCCGCACAAGTACGGCGGCGAGGGCGACTACCACTACAACGGCTCGGGCCTCCGCGAGGACGACGGCGAGATCACGTGGCGCGACGGCTGGTACGAGTTCAAGCCCCACCGCGACGACCCCTACCTGTTCCACCTGTGGTACATGTCGCTGGACGACGCCGACCGCGAGCGCGTCGAACAGCTCCGCGACTGGGGCTCCCGGGAGTGGAAGCAGGTCGACATGCGCCCCTCCTCGAAGCACGGGGCCGGCAACGAATGGCCGTGGCTCGCCTACCTCGAAGGCGAGTTCCCCGAGTTCCCCGAGCGCGTTCTGGAGGCCAACCGGACGCACACGCAGGAACTGCTCGACGGGATGGCCGAGGAGGGTCGCGAACCCGACACCCTGAACGAGGACTACCTCCGCGACCGCAACCCCGTCTTCCACCGCGGGCTGCTCAACCTCACGATGGGCGCGCCTCAGCCGGTCTACTACGGCGGGATGGTGATGGCGCAGGTCCGCCACTTCGACCCCCAGCGCGAACGGCCGGGGCTACCGGAGGGCGTCAGCGCGCTCGTCGAGTCCATCGACAGCGAGGGGATCGACCTGACGCTGGTCAACAGCGGCAGTCGCGAGCGCGACGTGATCGTGCAGGCGGGCGCCTACGGCGAGCACGCGTTCACCGACGTCGAGACCGACGGCACCCGCGAAGCCGGGACAGATGGTGACCGCGGATCGGAAGCGGCGAACGAGGACGCACTCCGCGTGTCGCTGCTGAGCGGCACCCGGGTCTCGATATCGGCCGGGATGGACCGGTTCGTCGACGATCCGAGCTACGCGCTGCCCTGGGACTGAGAAGAGAGAAGCGGATCCGAAGTTCGGCTCAGGCGAACTTCGTGTTGAGTTCGATGACGTTGGCCGCGCGCTGGACCTGATCGGAGAGTTCGTCGTGGATGCGGTCGACGGTGAACCGGCTGGACGGGCCGGTGATGCTCACCGCGCCGAGGACCGTCTCCTCGTTTTTGACCGGCGCCGCGACGCAGCGCAGGCCCTCGAAGTTCTCCTCGTCGTCGATGCCGTAGCCGCGCTCGCGGATGGCCTCCAGATCCTCGTAGAGTTCCTCGGCACTCGTGATCGTCATCGGCGTCAGCGCCTCGTACTCCTGAGCGTGAACGATCTCTTCGGTTCGATCCTCGGGGAGGTACGCGAGGATGGTCTTGCCGAGCGACGTGGAGTACATCGGCTGCTGTGTGCCGACACGGGAGGCCGTCTCGACGCCGCGCTCACCCGTGGTCTTGTAGAGGTACGACACCTTTCCGTGTTCCTCGATACCGAACTGGGCGATCTCGCCGGTCTCCTCGGCCAGCGTGTCGACTTCGCTCTTGATGACGTCGTAGTTGCCGACCTGGTCGCGGACGTGCGTCGCCATGTCGAGGATACGGAGGCTCAGGCGGTAGCCGTCGCCCTCGCGGACGAGGATCTCCCGGTCTTCGAGGGTCCGCAGATGGCTGTGGATCGTGCTCTTCGAGTGGTCTAGCTCCTCCGCGAGGTCCGTCACCCCTGCACCGCCTTTCTCCTGGAGGACGTCGATGATGTTGAACGCTATCTCCACCGAACGGATGGTGCGTCCCCGGTCGTTCTGCGCCGCATTTGTCATACTATCCCATAGGAACCACGAGTGACTTAAACCGTTCGCCTCTGGGGAACCGTGTTAGCGGTCCGCGAGCAGCGGGGACAGTTCCTCCGCGAGGTTCTCCGCCATCGTCGTCATCGCGCCGTCTCCGGGGTGGACGAGATCGGTCGTGAGCCCCTCGATGGTGGGGAGCAGTTCGGGCCCTTCGAGGAGGTGGACGTTGTCGTGGGGCGATTCGGCGACGACTTCGCGGAGTTCCTCGCGGAACCGCTCGCACTCGCCGTCCTCGTCGGCCCCCTCGACCACGTCGTAGGAACTCCGGAAGATGGTGATGCAGGCGACGGGCTTGTCCGGGTTCGCGCTCGCGACCGTGTCGACGAAGTGCTCGGCGCGCTCGCGGAAGGTCTCGACGGAGAACGTGCCGACCATGTTGATCGACAGCGAGAGAGTAGCGACGTCCCAGTCGTCGCGATCCGCGATGTGGTCGGCCATCGCCTCGTCGCAGTAGGCGGTGCCACAGGAGCCGAGGTTGATCAGGTCGGCGTCGAGGCGGCCGGCAGTCTGGCTCACGTAGGTCAGGTGTTCGCCCAGCGGCGCCTCGCCCTCGGTGATGGAGGTACCGTAGGCGAGATACCGTCGGTCCGGGAGTTCGTCGTCCTCCGGCGGGCGGTACTCGCCGTCGGCGCCGTGGTACAGCGTGTAGCCGCCGCGGTGTTCGCCGGGGAGACAGACCCGACACACGCGCGGGTCGAACGCCAGATCCTCGACGGCCTCGTCCTTCAGTTGCGTCACCTTCTCCGGCGTGGACACTTCGAGGGTCGTCGGTTCCGGCCCAATCTCCACTTCCGTGTAGCCCTGGATCGGTCCCCAGAACACGCGGACGGTCCCGGTGTCGGCGCTGCCGCCGGGTTCGATAGAGAGCGTCACCTCGACCGTCTCACCCGCTTCGAGGACGAACCGCAGTTCGACGCCTGCCGGGTGGCGCATCCGCGACTGGGCGCCTTCGTTGAGACCGGTCCTGATCGGTTCCGGGACTCGCTGGATGAGCCGTCCGTCGCCGCCCTCGACCGGGCGGAGTTCACCCACGTTGTGGAACTGCATGCCGTCGACGTGCATGGTTCCACACCGGAGGCCTCCGGCTTTAAAGTACGGACTGCGGTGGGACCGTCCGCGAAGCCGCCGCTCCGATCGCGACCGACGAACCGAGGGCGTGCCAGCGAGATCACGATGGCTCCGCCGACGGAGAGCGGGTTTTATCTCGCCCGCCGTCCCACCGGGAAACGACATGGGAGAACCGCAGTTCGATCCGGACGCGTGGACGGCGCGGCTCTTCCGCGACCACGGCCGTCGCCACGCCTACGAGGGGGAGACCGGCGACGCTCTCCGTGCCTGGCAGACCGCGTTTCGGGACGAACTCCGGGCAGTGCTCGGCCACGATGTCATCGCCGAGGCCGACGTCCCGTCGTTAGCTCCGGAGCGTACCGGCGTCGAGTCCCTCGACGGGTACGAACGCCAGCGGTGGACGCTGCAGACCGAGACGGGCCTGCGACTCCCGTTCTATCTCCTCGTTCCCGACGACGCCGAGCCGCCGTATCCGACCGTCCTCGTCGCCCACGGTCACGGCGACGCCGGGAAGGAACTCGTCGTGGGCCACGCCGAGACCGACGACCAGCGACGCCAGATCGCCGAGGAGAAACGCGACATCGCGGTGCAGGCCGTCGAACGCGGCTACGCGGCACTCGCCCCGGACATGCGTGGGATGGGTGAACTCTCGAACCCGGCCGACGAAGAGCAGGGCTACCGAAGTTGCCACACTCTACAGTTGCACGCGCAACTGTTCGGCCGGTCGCTCGTCGGCGACCGCGTCTGGGACGTGACCCGACTGATCGACTTCGTCGAGAAACGCCCGGAGCTGAACGACGGCCGAGTCGCGCTCACCGGTCACTCGACCGGCGGCACCGTCGCGCTGTTCGCGGCAGCACTCGACGAGCGTATCGACGTTGTCGCGCCGTCGTCGTCGTTCTGCTCGTTCGAGGACGCCATCGCGTCGGTCGACCACTGCGAGTGTACCTATGTCCCCGGGATACTCCGACTCGGCGAACTGTGGGACGTCGCCGGCCTCATCGCCCCGCGACCGTTCGTCGCGGTCGCCGGAACGGAGGACGACCGCTTTCCGATCGAGGGCGTCTTCGAAGCGTTCGACCGGCTCTCGGGGATCTACGAGGCCGCGGGCGCGCTGGATCGGTGTGAGCTCGTCGTCGGCCCCGACGGCCACCGTTACTACGCCGACGGCGTCTGGCCGTTCGTCGCCCAGCACCTCTGAACGCGCGGTTGGACCGGCGCGGCGGCCTCTCGTAAGAAGTATGTAGGGTCCAGTCGCACGTCCTATCGAACCATGAAGTTCGGTATTTTTCCGATAGAGGGCGGTGACACCTGGGAGGGTGTCGTCGAGCAGTGTCAGGTCGCCGAGGACGTCGGGTTCGAGACCTGCTGGGTCAACGACCACCAGGCCACCGAGGGCGACAATTACTGGCCGTCGCCGCTGACACGGCTGACGAGC
>NZ_JBTJEL010000030.1:0-270712 GCF_054504345.1 Halosimplex yunnanense
TTCGAGGGCGAGAACCTGGTCTACGCGGCGCACATCTACCCGGACAACGGCACGCCCGAGGAGTTCGACGACACCTACGGCGCGCCCGCCGAGGACGTCCCCGTCTTCGTCACCGAGTTCGGCTGGGACCCCTACAGCGACGGCCTCGACTCCGGCACTAACACCGACTGGGGCGAGCCGTTTCGGGAGTGGGTCGAGAGCTACGACAACATGGGGTGGGCCGCCTGGTGTTTCGACGACTCCTGGGCGCCGACGATGTTCGACTCGCCCGGTATGGGCGGCGCCGACGAGTGGACGCTGCGCTCGGCGCCCGAGGAACACGGCGGGTTCATCAGGCAGTGGCTCGCCGAGACTTCCGACGAACCCCTCGCTTTGCTACGCGCGGGCAAGACAGAGGCGACGGAGGGCGACACCGTCCAGTTCGAGGCCCACGAGACGACGCCGGACAACCGCTGGATCGATTCGCTGGAGTGGACCTTCGGCGACGGCGAGTCCGCCGAGGGATGGTCGGTCAGTCACACGTTCGACGACCCCGGTCAGTACGAGATCCGGCTCACTGCCACCGACAACCAGGGCGAGCCGACGACCCACGGACTGGCGATCACTGTCACCGAACTGACCGAGAAGATCGCGACAGCCGACCCGAGCACGACCGCGCCGACCGTCGACGAGACCGTCGAGTTCGAAGCCCGGGACACCTCTGGCGACGACCGCTGGATCAATTCGCTGGAGTGGACCTTCGGCGACGGCGAGACCGCCGAGGGCTGGTGGGCCTCCCACAGCTACGGCTCGCCGGGCACCTACACCGTCGCGCTCACCGCGACCGACAACACCGGCCACTCGACCACCCACGAGGTCGAGATCTCCGTCGAGGAGGCCGCCGACGAGACCGATAGCTGACTGCCGCTTCCGGGGGAGCGGGCGTGGCGTCGGAGGCCACCACTCTACTCGTGAATCCCTGGCACGGCCCCCGAAGGCTTACTCGGGGCGGCCGCGGAGTCACGAACGGTTCCGATGGCGATCGAACTGGACGGCGAGCACACGACCGCTCGCGTGTTGGTCGACGACGAATCGCTCGTGGAGGACAACTGCCTGGCGCAGATCCAGGAACTCATCGACCACCCGGCCTTTACCGAGCCCGTTCGCGTGATGCCGGACACCCACTGGGGCGCCGGCGCGCCGATCGGGTTCACGATGCCGCTGGCCGACCGCGTCGTCCCGAACATCGTCGGCGTCGACGTTGGCTGTGGCATGGCCGCGACGAACCTCGGCGACGAACTCCCACTGTCCGACGCCGAGCGCGAGCGCCGCGTCCGCGAGGCGGTCCCGATGGGCCGGTCGGTCCACGACTACGACGATTCGGTCCACCTCGTCGAGGCGTTCCCGTTCGAGCGCGCCAACGACGTGTTCGACTCGTTCGACGCCGCATTCCGCGACCGATTCGGCCGGTCGATCGATCCCGTCTCGTTCGACTTCGACGGCTACGACGGCGAGTACTTCAAGTCGCTGTGCGACCGGGTGCTGACCGGGCGAGCGGGGATGGGCCACGTCATCCGGAGCGCCGGGACACTTGGCGGCGGCAACCACTTCGTCGAGTTCGCCCGGGCTCGCGACGCCGGCGAGTACTGGCTGGTCATCCACAGCGGGTCGCGCTACCTCGGCAAGGCCGTCGCCGAGTACTGGCAGGCCCGCGCCACCGAGCGCCGCGAGGCCGATGCCATCCGCTCTGCGATCCCCGACGAGTACGCGGCGTACGTCAAGTTCGACCCCGAGACAGTCTCAGATGCCGATCTTAAGACATGGGTCACGGGCGGCATGGGCGAGTCCCACCTCCGCAAGGAAGCCATCCGCACGGACTTCGACGGCGACGAGGTCGAAGCCGTATTCGAGACGCTCTCGAAACCCGGCGACGCCGACCGCAACGAGGCGCTCGACTGGCTGGAGGGCCGCGAGGCCGACGGCTACTACGTCGACATGCTGTTCGCCCAGCAGTACGCCCGCTGGAATCGAGAGCTGATGAGCGAGACCATCTGCGACGCGCTCGGGATCGAGCCGGTCGAGCGCTTCCAGAGCGTCCACAACTACGTCGACTTCCGCGACCTGACCATCCGGAAGGGTGCGACGCCCGCACGGGACGGCCAGCGGCTGGTCATCCCGTTCAACATGGCCGAGGGGTCGCTGCTCGCCCGCGGTCGGGGCAACGACGCGTACCACCAGACGGCGCCCCACGGCGCCGGTCGCGTGATGGGACGGCGCGAGGCTCACGAGTCGCTCTCGCTCGACGAATTCGCGGACGCGATGGACGGCGTCTACTCCGAGTCGGTAGTCGACGACGTCCTCGACGAGGCGCCGATGGCCTACAAACCGGCCGAAGCCATCGCCGCGGCCGTCGAGCCGACCGCCGAGGTCGTCGACTGGCTCGAACCGGTTCACAACCTGAAGGCGCTGGAGTAGCGGGTTCCGCGGGCACCGTTGCTCCGCTGAATGCTTCCGCTGATGACCATCCCCTCTCTGCAGATCATCTCTTCCTCAGCGGCGCCTCTAGCGTGCGGGAAGTCGGCTTCCGGATCATGTCTGATAAAATATCTGAGTGAAGAATTCTCGGATTCTAAATCTATCTGATCGGTTTTAAATCAAGTTATCGTCGATGACGGTCCGAAAGCGTTTTTGAGCCGATTTCGAGCCGTTTCTGTAGTGCGCGAACGAAGATTATATTCCGGATCTGTTTGTTGACGCGTTGGCTTCGATTCTGACCTACAATTCTAATTGAGAATAGAATCTCATTTCAGGGGCTAAATATGTGATTATCGGGGCGATCGTTCGCTGGTCGCTGCCGTGCCGTTTCGTGCCGAGTGATCGCGACACTTCCTCTCGCACCTCTCCAGATAGCCGGGAATACTTTGGTTCAACCCTGAATACGGGAAACATCTGGGGAGATACTACGATCGTATGCAGAATTATCTGATTTCAATTTATGATTGGAATCATATGGTTCTGCGAGGGGATTCCAGGTCGCTGTAGGTTCCGCAGCGCCCTCAGCGGACGAGTTCGTGTCTCGAAGCCGGCACAAGAGTTAACTGAGGTTACGCACTGAGTGTCCTCATGGAATTGACACGCCGCGACGCGGTAGCGGCGCTTGCGGCCATCGGTGTCGGTGGGGGTGTGGTGTACGGCGCGTCCGAGTTCACGGATCGCGATGAGGGTGACGAACCCGACGGGACGCCGTCGGGAGCAGGGGGCGCTGATGCACTGCTGGACACTGCGGTAGCACTCGCCGAAGTCGTCTACCCCGCGGAGGTCACCGAAGTCGAGTCGTTCGCCCGGACGTTCGTCTCCGGGCGGATCGAGAGCGACGACGACCGTCGCACGGCGATGATCGACGCAGCCAACGCACTCGACGACCGGGCGCGCTCGGAGTACAGCGCGTCGTTCCGCGAGCTGGAGCCGGGTGAGGGGAACGCGCTCCTCGAAACCCTGCGGATGTCGCAGGTCGACCCCGACCCCGAGGGCGACGAGCGCGAGCGGATCCGGTACTACCTCGTCAACGAACTCCTCTACGGGCTGCTGCGCTCGCCGAAAGGTGGACAACTCGTCGGCATCGAGAACCCGCCGGGCCATCCGGGCGGGCTAGACGCCTACCAGCAGGGACCGGACCGATGAGCGCGACGGATCGCACGCCCGCAGACCGGGCAGACGTCTGCGTCGTCGGTGCGGGGCCCGCCGGCGGCATCGTCGCCCACTCGCTGGCCACACGGGGGCACGACGTAGTCGTCCTCGAAGCCGGTCCGCGCGTTCCGCTCGACGAGCGACTGGAGCGGATGGAGCGCCACCAGCGCCCCGCGCACGACTGGAGCGACGTCTGGGGGATGGGCGGCGACCGCGACGCCTACACGTCGACGGGCGACGTGGAGTACCCACTGAACTCGACGCGGATCAAGGGCGTCGGCGGGACGACGCTGCACTGGATCGGCTACACCCCGCGCCTCCACCCCAAGGACTTCGAGATGGAGTCCCGCTACGGCTTCGCGACCGATTGGCCCATCTCCTACGACGACGTGCGACCCTATTACGCCGAAGCCGAGCGCGAGATGGGCGTCTCGGGCGCCGAAGACAATCCCTTCGCCCCGCCACGTGAGGAGTCGTTCCCGATGGAGGCATTCCCGCCGAGCCACTCCGACACCATCCTCGGCGAGGCCTGCGAGCAACTGGACATCGACGTCCACTCGGTCCCGCAGGCGCGCAACAGCGAGGGGTACGACGACCGCAGTGCCTGCGTCGGCTACGGCACTTGCCACCCGGTGTGCCCCTCCGGTGCGAAGTACGACGGCTCGGTCCACGTCCGCAAGGCCGAGTCCGAGGGCGCTCGCGTCCTCGACCGCGTGCCGGTCCAGCGGCTCGAACACGGGCCGGACGGCGAGCGCGTCGAGGCGGCCGTCTACGCGTCGCCCGACGGGAGCGAACACCGTCAGGAAGCCCGGCAGTTCGTGATCGCCTGCGGCGCCATCGAGACGCCGCGACTGCTCCTGCTCTCGAAGTCCGACAGCCACCCCGACGGGCTGGCCAACTCCTCGGGCGCCGTCGGCCGCTACCTGATGGACCACCTGCTGTACGTCGTCACCGGGCGGCTCACGGAACCCACCGGGCAACACCAGGTCGGCTTCTCCACGTCGGTCACCCACCAGTTCTACGACCACGAGGAGCCGACGCCCGGGAGCTTCTTCGTCGGCTTCCTCAACTACGCCGGCCCTTCTCCGGTCGAGGCGGCGCTGGGCGATGGCGGGTGGGGCGACGACGTCACGGCGGCGGTCGACCGCGCCTACGGCGGTCACATCGGGACGGAAGCGCTCGTCGAGCAACTCCCGGACCCGGCGAGTCGCGTCACGCTCGACAGTTCCGAGACGGACGACCACGGCAACCCCGTTCCGCAGGTCAACTGGACGGTCGGCGACCACGGCCGCACGACGGCCGAGAAAGCCATCGAGGTCCAGCGCGATATCCTCTCCGAGGCGGGCGCCCGCATCGGTTACGCCACTCCGGCTCACAGCCCGCTGTCGGGGAGCCATCCGATGGGGACCACGCGGATGGGCGAGGACCCCGCGGAGAGCGTCGTCGACTCGCGACTGCGAACGCACGACCTCGACAACCTCTCCATCGCCTCCAGCAGCGTCTTCCCCACCGGCGGCGCGATGAACCCGACGCTCACCATCGCCGCGCTCTCCCTGAAAGCTGCCGAGCACGTCGACGCCGCCCTCTGACGGCCCGGTCGTCTCCGTCCACTCCCGTCCGTCTGCGCTCCCGTTCGAGACCGACCGGAACCGATGTCGATCGACCGGACGACTGACTCGTCCGGACAGCGAAGCTTAGCCGTCCCGTGGCCCGGCGTACCCGGCCGACTCCGAGCGGTCCTCGGCGCCGCTGACCAGTTCGGCCTCGGGCACGAACAGCGGCTCCAGCAACGTCGTGTGGAACCAGGCGGCGACCGCCGGGAACACGAGCACGAACGCGACGGTGAGCACGAGCGACAGTAGCAGGAGCAGGCCGGTTAGCAGCAGCATCGAGAGCGCGGCGACCGAGTGTGTGAGGGTCCACCGGTAGCTCGTCCTGATGGCCTCCGCGAGCGGGACGCCCGCGGCCAGGCCGACGAACGTCGGAACCAGCACCAGTACGAAGTAGACGGTCACGTACAGCCCCGCGGCCCCGAGGACGCCGGCGACTGTCGCTTCCGTCTGCGCGAACTGGACGGCGTAGAGTGCGCTGATTCCCGCCATGAGGACGACGGCCCCCCCGAGCAGAAGGGCGTCGAGGCCGTGGTCGCGCACCGTACCGAGGACCGCACCGACGTCGACGGACCCCTGCTCGCGCAGCGAGGCGATCGCCGCGTACGCGCCCAGCGTCGCCGGTCCCACCGTGACCAGCGGGAGCGACGCCAGCGCCCAGGCGAGACTCACGCCGACGACCGGGAGCGCGTTCTGTACGACGAACCGGAACGTCGCACTGAAAGCGCCGTGGACGGCCTCGATACCGACGTCGGTGTCGTCGCTATCGGCGTCGTCGACGGCGTCGGACGCGGCTCGAGCGTCGTTCACGGGTCGTCCCCTCTCAGGAGTCGAACGGCGGCGCCGGAGTCGGTCATGTTCGACACTGTGGGACCGACCCGCCTCCGTGGTTCGGTTCCGGCCAAAATTGCTGTGTTTGACCCGCTGTGGGTGTCGCGGTCGGCGTCCGGATGGACTGTTATCGTGACTCGGCAGCGGTGAAACGGGGAGAACGGATCGACGGGTCGCCGGTCTGCGGGGCAGGGAGTCACTCGGTGACGCCCTGCATCTCGACCGCCTGCACGAGGTACCGCTGGAGCAGGAGGAAGACCAGAAGTAGCGGCACCGACGCGATGAGCGCCGCGGCCATGGTGCGACCCGGCCGGTAGATCTGGGCGTTGAGCAGCGAGACGAGCCCGATCGGGAGCGTGAACGCCGCGTTGTCCTGCAACACGACGAGCGGCCACAGGAACGCGTTCCAGTTGAAGACGAACTGGAACAGCGCCAGCGCGGTCAACACCGGCCGCGAGAGCGGCAGGATGAGCCGCGTGAAGATCTGGAACGTCGAGAACCCGTCGAGGCGTGCGGCCTCCTCGTACTCGTCGGGGATGTCCTTGAAGAACTGGTAGAGCAGGAACACCCCGAGCGGGCTCGCCGCCGCTGGCAGGACGACGCCCCAGTAGCTGTTGACGAGGCCCAGGTCCGCGATGATCGTGAACAGCGGCACGATGTTCAGATAGTACGGGACCATGAAACTGGCGACGATGATCCCGAGGATGGTCGCCTGCCCGGGCCAGTCCAGTCGGGACAGCGAGTAGGCGATCATCGCGTCGACGACCAGGATCAGCAGGGTCGCCCCGCCCGCGATCACGAACGTGTTGATCGTCCAGTCGACGATGAGCGAGTTCTCGAACAGGTACTGGTAGTGTTCGAGCGTGAACTCCGGCGGGATCCAGTACGGGATGCCGTCGATCGCGGTGCTCCGGGGCTGGAACGACAGCGTCAGCATGTAGAGATACGGGAGCAGGAAGATCAGCGCGACCCCGTAGAGGAACGCGTAGACGCCCACGCTCTCGAGCGTGAGGTTGCTCGTCAGTCCGTCGAACGACCGCGAGGCGCGGCCGGCTATCGAATCGTCGGGGCGTGCGTCACTCATTGTTTCCTCCGATGACGTAGTAGTTCACGAGCGAGATCATGACCAGAATGGCGAACAGGATGTACCCGATCGCCGCGGCGTACCCGAAGGACTGCTGGTTGAACGCCGTCTGATAGAGGTAGTAGACGATCGTCCGCGTCGACTGGTCCGGGCCGCCGCCGGTCATGACGTAGGGCTGGCCGAAGACCTGGAACTGGTAGATGAACTGGATGATGACGACGAACAGCATGGCGTTTCGCATCTGCGGGAGCGTGATGTCCCGGAACTGGCGCCAGGTGCTGGCGCCGTCGAGCCGCGCGGCCTCGTACAGCCGCTCGGGGACGTTCTGCCGGGCCGCGAGGAGTATCACGAAGTTGAACCCCAGCAGCCACCAGATCGTCGTCGTCGCCAGCGACGGCATCGCGAGCAGTTCCGAGGTCAGCCACTGGGGCCGGATCCCCAGGAACATATCGAGGTAGTAGTTGATCGGGCCGAAGTCCGTCGACAGGAACTCCAGCCAGACGATCGCCACGACCGCGATCGTCAACACGTAGGGACTGAAGTAGATGGTCCGGAGCGCGGTCTTGCCCTTCACGTTGCGGTTGACGCCCAGCGCGAGGACGAGGCTCAGGACCACCATCGGCGCCACCGTCAGGATCACGAAGTAGATCGTGTTCCAGAGGGCTCGCCAGAAGAACGGGTCGCTCATCAGTTCCACGTAGTTCTGGATCCCGATCCACTCCGACGCCGAGGGGAGCAGCGGGTTCCAGTCGTGGGCGCTCATCCACAGTCCCTTGCCAAGGGGCCACAGGAGGAACACGGCGAACGCGACCAGATACGGCAGGGCCCAGAGATAGCCCTGGACGGTCTCCCGGCTGACGGGACCGATGTTCTGGCGCTTGTGACCCTCCTCGGTCCGAGTCAGGCCTGCCAATCGGTTACGTATCGACATGATGGGAGTGTGTACTCTGCGATGTCAGTTTCCGATGGCGTTGTTGATCGTCTGTTCGGCTCCCTGGATAGCCTCGTCGGGCTCGGAGTTGTGCGCCCAGACGTCGACCAGCCAGCTCCAGTTGGACTCGTCGTTCGGGTCGCCCTGGGGCCACTGCGGGTGGAAGAAGTACTCCTCGGCTTCGGCCATCTCGAGGAACTTGCTGAGCGTCTTGTCGTAGATGGGCGACTCCTCGAGCGCGCCGGAGTCGTTGATCTCCTTACTGGCGGGCAGGTGGCCCGCCTCGGTCCCCCACTCGGGGTTCTGGGTGGTGATCCAGTTGGCCGCCTCGGCGGCCAGCCGGGTCTTCCGCTCGTTTCGGTCGGCGCTCTGGGGCAGGATGACGGTGTGTCCGTCCGCCCAGGCGGCGTTCTGCTCGTGCCCGGGAGCGACGTAGGGCTTGAAAAAGCCCCAGTCGAAGTCGTCGAGTTCGCGCATGACGTTGACGTACCAGGTCCCGTTGGTGACCATCCCGAGGTTTCCGTTCTGGAAGACGCGGTTCCCCCAGTTCTCCTCGGACGTCTGCTCGGCCCAGCCCCAGTCGCCGGTCATGTCGTAGAACGTCTGGGTCATCTCCTTGCCGACTTCGTTGTTGAACCGGGGCTCGCTGGCGTCCTCGTTGAACAGTTCGCCGCCGGCCTGTTTGACCCAGCCGCTCCAGGCGCGGTAGGAGCCGACCCCGTCTTGGTAGGGCGTCGGCACCCACGCGTGGTTGTCGGTCTCCGAGACGATCGCATCGCCCGCGGCCTTGAACTCCTCCCAGTTGCTCGGCGGGCTCTCCGGGTCGAGACCGGCCTCCTCGAAGATGGTCTTGTTGTAGTAGATGCCTGCCGGGTGGAAGTCCATCGGCAGGGCCTGGGCCTCGCCGTCGATCGTGACCAGGTCGCTGTGTGAGGCGAGGTACTCGTCCTCCAGACTGGTGTCGAGGTGCTGGGTCGGGTCCACGAGGACGTCGCTGAACCGCCGCAGCAGCGACCCGTGCATGATCGCCATGTCGGGGGCCGCGCCGCCGGTCAGGGACGTGAACAACCTGTCGTAGTACTGGTCCCACGGGACGCGCTGGCGCCTGATCCCGACGCCGTCGCCGAGCGGCCGTTCCTGGTTGAACTTGTCGATGATGTTCGCCATCACGACGCCGTCGCCACCACCGAACAGCGTCCAGTACGTGAGCACCGTGTCGGCGTCCGGGGGCGTCGCCGACGGGGTCCCCGTGGCCGTTCCACCGCCACCGCCACCGTCGCCGCCACCATCACCGTCGCCGCCACCGTCGCCGCCGCCATCACCACCGTCGCCACCACCACTACAACCGGCTAGCCCCACAGCGCCGGTGACACCGACCGCTCTGATAAATTTACGACGACGCCTGTTCACGCCGTTGTCATCGAGTGACATAGGGAACGATATAGAACGGCCACATATAAGAGTTTTGTAATAAATAATACAAGTATGTAGAATCCGCAGAACGAGAGCACCTGAGAGGGATCGAGCGTGATCGGATGCCGGGGACCAACAGCCACGACGCGCAGCGGGCGGTCGGCCCGCTCGAGCGCTATCGCGGTCAGTCTTCGGCGGCCGCGACCGAGCTCTCGCCGGTCGTGGTCGCCTGTGCGGTCGGTTCGACGTCCGCGAGGATGTTCTGGCCGTTCTTCTCCCGGAAGAGATGGAGATTCGATTCGTCGAACCGAACCGTGATGTCGGTCCCCACCTCGGGTTTGACGTCGCCGGGGACGCGGACCCGACACTCGGCCCCGCCCATCGTGAGATAGAGGTAGTTGTCACTGCCTATCGGCTCGCGGACGTCGAGGTGTGCCTGAATGGCGTTTTTCTCACCGTTGTCGGTCAGATGGATGTTCTCCGGACGGATACCGAGGACGAGCCGTTCCCCGTCGCTGGCGTCCTCGCGAACCTGCTCCAGGTGCTGGTCCGAGAGGTGGTAGTCGAAGGCCTCGCCCACGAGCGTGTTCCCGTCCAGCTGCACGTCGAAGGTGTTCATCGACGGACTGCCGACGAAGTCCGCGACGAACAGGTTCGCGGGCTCGTTGTAGATCTGCTCCGGCGTTCCGACCTGCTGTATCTTCCCGCCGTCCAGAACGACGATCCGGTCGGACATCGTCATCGCCTCCTCCTGGTCGTGGGTCACGTAGATCGAGGTCGTCCCGAGCTCCTCCTGGATGCGCTGGAGTTCCGTGCGCATGTGGACGCGCAGCTTCGCGTCGAGGTTCGAGAGGGGCTCGTCGAACAGGAACACCTCGGGGTCGCGCACGATCGCCCGGCCGGTGGCGACGCGCTGTTGCTGGCCGCCCGAGAGGCTCCCCGGCTTCTTGTCCAGCTGGTCCTCGATCCCCATCATCTCGGCGGCCTCCTCGACGCGTTCCGCGACTTCCTCGTCCGAGAGGTCCGAGGTCAGTTTCAGCCCGTAGGACATGTTCTTCCGGGCGGTCATGTGCGGGTACAGCGCGTAGTTCTGGAAGACCATCGCCACTCCCCTGTCCTGGGGCTGGACGTCGTTGATGACCCGGTCCCCGATCTTCATCGTCCCATCGGTGATGTCCTCGAGTCCGGCGACCATCCGCAGCAGCGTCGATTTCCCCGACCCCGACGGACCGACGATCGTCACGAACTCGCCGTCCTCGACCTCGAGACTGACACCGTCGACGGCCAGTATCCGCCCCTCGTCGCTGTCCTCGTAGATCTTCGTCACGTCGTCGATGCTAACACTAGCCATACCGCTCCATAAGCCGGGACCTGTTAAAATATCTTTGGCCATCTGTGCACTACCGGCGAAACAGTTAACATTCCCATCCCGATACCGGGGTGTATGCGATCCGAGAGAGCGGCTGGTCCCGGGATCGCGGCGCCCGCGCGTCGAGGTGGACAGTGACCGACCCGCGGACACCGTCCGACCGCGTCGACGTCTGTATCGTCGGGGCGGGGCCCGCCGGTGCCGTCACCGCCGCCAGGCTCGTCGAGCGCGGCCACGAGGTGGTCGTTCTCGAGGCGGGCCCGCGGTTCGATTTCGCTGACCGACAGCGCCGGATGGAGCGGTACCTGCGCCCCGCCCACGGCTGGACGGACATCTGGGACATGGGCGGGCCGCGGGACGCCTACACGTCGAGCGGGAACGTCGACTACCCGCTGAACACGACCCGCGTCAAAGGCGTCGGCGGGACGACGCTGCACTGGCTAGGACTCACGCCCCGCTTTCACGAGAAGGACTTCGAGATGGAGTCCCGCTACGGCCTCGCGACCGACTGGCCCATCTCCTACGGTGACCTGCGGCCCTACTACGCCGAGGCCGAGCGCGAGATGGGCGTCGCCGGAAGCGAGGACAACCCCTTCGCCCCGCCCCGCGAGGAGCCGTTCCCGATGGAGCGGTTCCCCCCGAGCTACTCGGACTCGCTGTTCGCCGCGGCCTGCGAGGAACTCGACGTCGCGGTCCACTCGGTCCCGCAGGCGCGCAACAGCGAACCGTACGACGGTCGGGCGGCGTGCCAGGGATGGGGCACGTGTGCGCCGGTCTGCCCCTCGGGCGCGAAGTACGACGCGACCGTTCACGTCCGCAAGGCCGAGGAAGCAGGCGCACGCATCGTCGACCGGGCGCCGGTCCAGCGACTCGAACACGGCCACGACGGCGACCGCGTCGAGGCTGCCGTCTACGCGACCCCCGACGGTGCCGAACACCGCCAGGAAGCCCGCCAGTTCGTGATCGCCTGTGGCGGCATCGAGACGCCGCGCCTGTTGCTGCTGTCGAAGTCCGAACAGTACCCGGACGGACTGGCCAACTCCTCCGGTGCGGTGGGGCGGTACCTGATGGAACACGCCTTCGCGGGCACGAACGCACTCGTGCTGGAGCGGACCGAACAACACGAGATCGGGTTCATCACCAGCGAGTCCCACCAGTTCTACGACCACGAGGAACCGACCCCGGGCAGCATCAAACTCGAGTTCTTCAACTACGCCGGCCCGTCGCCACTGGACGTCGCGCTCGGGGACGGACGGTGGGGAGCGGACCTGCTGGAGGCCGTCGACTTCGAGTATGGCAACCACCTGCAGATCGGCGCGCTCGTCGAGCAGTTGCCCGACCCGACGAACCGCGTCACGCTCGACACCGACGAGACCGACGACCACGGCAACCCCGTTCCGGACGTCTCCTGGGACGTCGGCGACCACGCCGTCGCCGCGATGGAGCGCGCCCACGAGATTCAGCGACGAATCCTCACCACGATGGGCGCGCGCGTCACCGGACAGACGGGCGTCCACCACCCCGGCCCGGCACGCCACCCGATGGGAACGACCCGGATGGGGACGGATCCGGCCGAGAGCGTCGTCGACTCGCGGCTTCGCACGCACGACCTCGAAAACCTCTCCATCGCCTCCAGCAGCGTCTTCCCCACCGGCGGCGCGATGAACCCGACGCTTACCATCGTCGCGCTCACGCTCAAAGCGGTCGAGCACGTCGACGAGGAGCTGTAGAGGCGAGGGTCACGGCGTCGTCCGAGAGATCGCGGACGGGCCGAGGATCGGCCCGACGCGGCGGGGGAGTCGAGCGCTACCGGGCAGGCGCGGTTCTCACTGGATCGAGATGCCCGCGACCGTCGCGGGGCCGAGGTCGGTGGTCAGCGTTCCGTCGCTGACGGACACGTCGAGGTCCTCGGGCTCGAACTCGCCGGCGTTGTCGGCGTCGACCGTCGCTCCCGGGTCGTGGCCGTCGAAGAGAACCTGCGCCTCGGCGGCGTCGGAAGCGGCGTTCCCGACGTCGATCTCCACGGTCTGGTTCCCGCGGCAGTCGAGGTTCGTCACGGTGACGTACACCTCGCCGTCGTCGGCGACCGAGGCCGAGGCGCCCACGAGCGGCAACTCGCCGTCGTCCAGTTCGCGCGTTGGCGCGTCGACCGAGGTCGTCAGGGCCTCGTTGCCCTTGTGGGGGGCGTACAGGTCGAAGACGCGGTAGGTCGGCCGGGCGAAGGCGTCGTCGCCGTCGGTCTCGACGAGGCACTGCAGGACGTTGACCGTCTGGGCGATGTTGGACATCGTCATCACGTCTGCGTGGTGGTTGAAGATGTCCAGCACGGCGGCCGCGGAGAGGGCGTCGATGACAGTTCCGGGCTGTTCGAGGCCGGAGTCGGCTGTCGCCTCGACGTGCCAGGCGCCCCACTCGTCGATGATGACGCCGATGTCGCGGGTCGTCGCCACGGCGTCGATGGCGCCGGCGATGCGCTCGATGTGTCGCTCCATCTCCAGCGCTTCGGCGAGGAACTCGTCGTACTTCTCCTCGTCGGCCTCGGCGACGGACATGTCGCGGCCGTAGTAGTGGTGCAGCGTCAGGTGGTCGAGCGGGAACTCGACGCCCCACGCCGTCTCGCCGACCTCTTCGAGGTACCGGCGGTTCCACTCGTGGCGCTCGAACCCGACGGCGATGAGTTCGTGGGCTTCCTCGACCATCAGGTTGTCCAGCCCGCCGACGTAGGTGGCGAAGCGGCGGTACTCCCGGGCGTACTGCTCGGGCGACATCTGGCCGCCGCAGCCCCAGTTCTCGTTGCCGATGCCCCAGTACTTCACGCCGTAGGGCTCCTCGTGGCCGTTCTCGCGACGGCGGTTGGCCAGCTCCGTGTCGCCGCCGTAGTTGCAGTACTCGACCCAGTTGGTCGCTTCCTGCGGGTCGCCCGATCCGACGTTGAGCGCGAGATACGGCTCGGTATCGACGCGCTCGCAGAGTTCGAGGAATTCGTCGGTGCCGAAGGTGTTGGGCTCCTCGGGGACCTCCTCGCGGCCCTGCGCCCAGAAGAGGTTTCGACGCCGCGGCCGCTCGTCGCCGATGCCGTCCTCCCAGTGGTAGTCGTCGGCGAAACAACCGCCGGGCCAGCGCAACACCGGCATCTCCAGTTCGTCGAGCAGGGAGACGACATCCTCACGGAAGCCGTCCTCGTCGACGGTCTCGTCGTGCCAGACGCCGTCGTAGATACAGCGTCCGAGGTGCTCGGCGAAGTGCCCGTGGAGTTCGGGTTCGATACGGTCGATGCCCGCTTCCGGATGAACCGATATGCGAGTGTCTGACATACGAATACAACCCCCGCTGACTCAACAATAAAACAACCGATCGGGGAGATTTCGGTGCCCCCTCGCGCGGCGGAGTTTCGTCGGATCCTCGCAGCCAGTAGCGTGTGGAATGTGATCGTCTGGCCATCGGTGATGGCGTGGGAGCCGGGTTCGATTCCGATACTTTCGGAACGCATGTGCTATGAGTAACCACCACACCCACCCGGATTTTCGGTGTTGTCAGCCGATATCGAAGGATATACCGAATCTGACTGGACGCGACTTTGATACATCCTGATCGTCCGTGTTAGACAACTTCGGATTGGTTCACTGCCGTTTCGTGGGGCGCTATTGCGCGTGATTATTTGTTAAAGATTCATTTACATTACGCTATTAGGTGTGTAATTCGAGGGCGTCGACTCGACGCCGACTGCGGGCTGAATCCGTTCCGGTTATCTCGGAACAGATACTGTATAATCGGACGAACGTACATCTCTCGGAGGGAGCAACCCGTCTCTGGACCGGCCTTCGATGGGCCTGTCGTCGGAAGTCTGGATCGGTCGTCATCGCGGCAAACTATTTATTCCGGACGAGAGATATCGAGTAGTGACGAATGAGATACTTCAAGACCAGTCGCGGGACGGGCAGCGCTGTCGTCGCCGAGCGAGGCGACGAGCTGTACGATCTGAGCGAGACCGGGGCGAGCGTCGATTCGTTCCGGGAACTCGCGCGGGCGGCGACCATCGCGGATCGCCCGCTGGACGAACTCACGGCCGCGCTGTGTGAGGAGGCGCCGCTGGTCGAGCGGGCTGCGGTCCGCAGCGACCTGCGGATGCCGGTCCAGCCGGACGAGATCTGGGGCGCGGGCGTCACCTACGCTATCAGCCAGGAAGACCGCCAGGAGGAGGGCGGACTCGGCGAGACGTACCTGAACGCGTACGAGGCCGACCGCCCCGAGGTGTACTTCAAGGCGACGCCGACCCGGACGGTCGGCCCCGGCGAAGCGGTCGGCATCAGGGGCGACTCCGAGTGGAACGCGCCCGAGCCCGAACTCTCGCTCGTCCTGCTCGACGGCGAGGTCGTGGGCTACACCGTCGGCAACGACATGTGCAGTCGGTCGATCGAGCGCGAGAACCTGCTGTATCTCCCCCAGAGCAAGATCTACGACCGGAGCTGCGCGGTCGGGCCCGCCGTCGCGCTGGTCGACGACCCACACGATCTGGAGATGACGATGACCATCGAGCGCGACGGCGAGTCGGTGTTCGCGGAGTCGACCTCGACCTCGGAGATGGTCCGTACCTGCGAGGAGCTGGCGTCGTACTTCAGACGCCACAACTACGTCCCGGAACTGACCGTCCTGCTCACCGGCACTTCGATCATCCCGCCGGCCGACGTGACGCTCCTGGAGGGCGACACAGTGAAGATAACCATCGAGGACATCGGGACGCTCGAAAACGAGGTCGTCGTGGTCTGACCCCTCGGCCGATGCAGGCAACTCCCGTTTTCACGGGCTCGGTCTGTTCGGTCGTGCCCGATTCCGAAATGGCCGGAACTATTAAGCGTTGTTACTTCGACCGTTCAGGTATGGACGTCCGCCGCGAACCGAAGATACGCGCGACCGCGGTGAGCTTCCGTATCTTCGAACGCATCAAGGACAACGACGGGCTGACGCTGACCGGACTCGTCGAGGAACTCGACAAGCCGACGAGCACCGTCCACGACCACCTCCAGACGCTGACGGACCTGGGGTATCTGATTCGCGAGGGCGACGAGTACGTGCTCAGCATGAAGTTCCTCGAACTGGGCGGATACGCTCGCACGCGGTCGCAGCTCTGCCGGATCGCCGAGTCGGAGATACAGAACCTCGCGCTGGACGTCGGCGACCACGCGAACCTCATGGTCGAGGAGAACGGGCTCGGAGTCTTCCTCCTCAAGCGCAAGGGCGACCAGGCGCTCTCGCTCGACACCTTCGAAGGCAAGCGCGTCCACCTTCACACCACCGCGCTTGGGAAGTCGATGCTGGCCTACATGGACGAGGATCGACTCGACGGGATCATCGAGGAACACGGGCTTCCCGGAGTGACGGAGAACACGATCACGGACGAAGCCGAACTGCGCGCGGAGCTCGAAGCGATCCGCGAGCGCGGATACGCGACCGACGACGAGGAACGCCTGGAAGGGATCCGGTGTATCGCCGCCCCCATCCGGACGTCCGGAGATACGGTCGTCGGCGCCGTCAGCGTCTCCGGGATCAAAAGCCGGATGCGAGGCGAACACTTCCACGAGCGGATCCCGCAGAAAGTGGAGAGCACCGTCAACGTCATCGAAGTCAACATGCGCCACCGGTGATCCGGCGACAGATCGCTGTGAATCCCGGGAACCGAGGGAAACTCGCCGTCAGCGGTTCCCGGTGCGGACGAAGGTGACGGGGCAGGGCGCGTCGAGCATGACCGACTGAGCGGTCGACCCGAAGACGGCCTTCCCCGTTGGCGACCGCTTGCGCCCGCCGATAAGTATCCGGTCGGCGTCGATCTCCTCGGCGGTAGCGACGATGCGCTCGGCGGCGTCGCCGACCTCCCCCAGAACGTCGTACCTGACGCCGGCGTCCGCGAGTTGTGACGTCACGTCCCGGAGGGGAGCGAAGCGGTCGGCGACCACGTCCGGGGTAGCGGCCTCGCTGCCGCGTTCGATGTCGAGTCTGTCGATAGTGTTCTCCAGCTCGGACTCGCTGAACACGTGCAGGACCGAGACGGTCGCGTCTGCCGGCTTCGCGACGGCGACCGTCTCCGCGACGAGTCGGTCGACGCGGTCGCTGTCGTCCAGTCCCACGGGTAACAGTATGGATTCGATCGGCATGCTGCCTCTATCGTTTCGTCCGATCCCTCATAAAATGATGGTGCGGACGGGAACGACCCGGAGTCGGGGTACGGGCGGCTACTGCAACCCGCCGAGGGTCTCGATGCCGTTCAGCCGCTCCATCTCGGCGTCGGTGAGCTCCAGGTCGAGCGCCGCGAGGTTCTCCTCGAGCTGCTCGACGGAGCTCACGCCGACGACCGGGATCGTCGGCGGATCCCGCTGAGTCAGCCACGCGAGCACGACCTGGTTGCCCGAGGCGTCCTTCCGCTCGGCGACGTCCTGCACCGCTTCCATCTTCAGCCGGTTCTCCGTGGTGACGTATCCCTCGGGGATCCGGCGGTCGTCACGGCCGTAACAGCCCTGCAACAGCGGCGAGTACGGCAGCATCGTCAGGCCGTGGTCGTCGCAGTAGGTGACGAGTTCGTCGGTGGCGGGCCGCTGGGGCGCGAAGTCCGCGTTCCGGTGGGGGACGAGATACGAGAACCGCGGCTGGACGCAACTGAACTCGGTGAGCCCGCGCTCCTCGGCGAGCGTGTTGGCGCGAGCGAGCCGCCAGCCGTGGTAGTTGCTGGCGCCCAGGTGGCGGACGCTGCCCGACTCGACCAGCCGGTCGAAGGCGGCCATCGTCTCGCCGAGCGGCGTCTCCCGGTCGTCGACGTGGGCGTACAGCAGGTCGACGTAGTCGGTGCCGAGGCGGTCGAGGCTCTTCTCGACTTCGCGTTCGATCAGGTCGGGGTCCAGCGACTGCGGGACGTCGCCGTAGTCGAACCCCACCTTCGTCGCGACGAACATCTCGTCGCGGACGCCGCGGTCGTCGAGCCACTCGCCGAGGAACGGCTCGCTCGCGGGCTCGTCGTGGCCGTCGACCCACGTCGCGTAGATGTTGGCCGTGTCGAGAAAGCGGCCGCCCGCCTCGTAGTAGCGGTCGAGGATCGCTCGCGAGGTCTCCGGGTCGGTCCGGCTCCCGAAGTACATCGCGCCGAGACAGAGCGGGCTGACGCTCTCACCAGTCGTACCGAGCGGTCGTTCGTTCACGCCTGTGTGTTGGCGTCGCGGACAAAAGCACTGGCGGTCGGCGTAGCCGAGGCGTTGTCCGACCGGCCGTGGCGTGGGGCCGCCCGGCGCCGCTACAGGTCTCGCAGGAGCCGGTCGACCAGCGCCGTCGCGGTCGGATGGTCGCCGTAGCGGTCGGTGACGCGGAACGTGCAGCCGCAGAGTCGGCCGTCGCCCCGGTCGCGGACCACGAGCGGGCTGCCCCAGTTGGCGATCCACCCCTCGACGGACCCGACGTGGATCTCGTCGGCCGACGCGTCGAGCCCCTCGATCAGGTCGTGGGGGAACAGATCCTCGAACGCCCAGCCGACGCGGGCGTCCGTACACAGGTCGCCGAGGAGGTCGCTGTCCTGATACAGGAGTGACGACACGAGGTTCCAGCTCTCGCCCGCGGGGAGGTTCCGGTAGTCGAAGGCGTCGGAATCGACCATCCGTCCGTCGGGTTCGGGGACGACCAGCGCCGACCCGCCGTTCTCCACGAACTCGGCGACCGACCCGTCGACCTCCGTGACCGCAGCCACGTCCGCCGCGTCGAGGTCGTCGGTGACGTCGACGCCCCCCGTTTCCAGTGCAGCGGCGAGCGGCTCGTCCGCGTAGACCGTCCGGTCGGGCGCCTCGCTCGCGACGACGAACACCGGTTCCGCGTTCGAGACGTCCCGGTCCGCAACATCGACCGTCACGTCGAGCGCGTGAGCGTCAGTCTCAGCGTCTACACTGGGTGACAGCGTGATCGCTCCCTCGGCGGTCGTCGTCCCAAATCCGTCGACGGTGACCGACTGCGATCCCTCCGCTCCGGGACCGCTCCACCGGAGTTGTCCCTCCAGCGTCTCCGTCGTGTCATTGACGATGCGGACAGTCGCTGTCACCTCGTCGCCGGGCGCGACGGCGTGGCTCTCGGGATCGATCGCGACCAGTACCTCGCTGTTGACCGTGGCGAAGTCGTCGGCGAGGTACTCCTTCGGGTCGCGGAGGTAGTCGAGGATGCCGTTGAACTCCCACTCGATGTCGGAGAACTCCGTGACGACGTAGCCCGCGACGGCGTCGTGAGTCCGCATCTCCTCGACGACGCCCTGAAGCGAGACGGCCTCGCGACGCTGCCACGCCTCCGCGAGGTCGTCGTAGTCGTCGAAGACCTCCGGGAGGTCCGTCGCCTCGTAGCGCTCGTCGACGCCCTCCGGGCGCTTGAGCGGGTCGTCGAGGAAGTCGTGGGAGAACCACGACGGGTCGCCGTCGTAGTGCTCGCGGAGCTTCGGCAGGTCCGGGAAGCCCCACGTCCCGAACTCCGAGATCAGGACGGGCGCGTCCTCCGCGGGCGTGTTCTCGGTCGCGTAGTTGTCCCCGGGGTTGGCCCCGATCTCGTCGAGGGCGTCGGCCCACGGCTCCGCCCGGTCGGGGCTGACGTAGTACTCGTGGTAGTCGTTGAGATCCGTCGCGACGTGGGCCCACCCGGAGTTGTCGCAGACGAGCCGCGTCGGGTCCCACTCCTTGGCCTCGTGGAAGAGGTCGGTCAGGTACGCCTGTTTCTCCTCGTCGTTCCAGAGGCGCCCATCGTGCATGGAGTAGTCCTCCTGGTCGAGGCCGATGCCCCACTCCTCGTTGTAGAGGCTCCAGGCGACGACGCTGGGGCTGTTGTAGTCGCGGTCGATCAGCCCGTACAACTGCTCGCGGACCTCCCGCTTGGAGCGCTCGGAGTATATCGTCGGGTTCGCCGGCTCCTGCCAGACGAGGATGCCGAGGCGGTCGGCGGCCTCGACGAAGTCGGGGTGGGCCGGCTTGATGTGCTTGCGGAGCATGTTGAACCCCAGCTCCTTCGCGGTCCGGATCTCGTACTCGAACAGATCGTCGTCGAAGGGCCGATAGAGCGTGTCCGGGTAGTACGCCTGGTCGAGCGCGCCGCGGACGTACAGCGGCTCGCCGTTGAGATAGAGGCGGTCGCCGTCGGCGTCGACGCTGCGCATCCCGAAGTAGGTCTCCGTCGCGTCGACCGCGTCGCCGTCGTCCCGAAGTGCGACGTGAACGTCGTAGAGCGCGGGGTCGTCGGGCGTCCAGTAGTCGGCGTCGTGGATGGAAACGGTGCAGGTTCCTTCGCCGCCTTCGATGTCGCAGGTCGCCGTGGCGACTTCCTCGCCGTCACGTGAGACCGTGACGGCAGCGTCGAGGGAACTGGCGCTTCCGTCGACCGTCACCTCGACGGTCGCGGTGTCGTCGTCCAGATCCGGCGTGACCTGTACGTCCTCGACGAACCGCTCGGGCCGGGATTCGAGGGAGACCGACTGCCAGATGCCGCTGACGCGGGTGTACCACGGTTCGCCCTGCTTGCCGTGAGGGATCTCCGAGAGGTCCTCGGGGTCGGTCACTTCGACGGCGACGACGCTCTCGCCCGGCGAGATGGCGTCGGTCACCTCCACCTCGAAGGGGAGGTAGCCCTCGCGGTTGGTCCCGATCTCCTGCCCGTCGACGTAGACGGTCGCCTCGTAGTCGACGGCGCCGAACCGCAGGAAGGCGCGGTCACCGCTTCCGTCGGACTCGACCGTTCGGCGGTACCACGCCGTCCCTGTGTACTCGCGATGTGTCTCGTCCTCCTGCCAGGCGTGCGGGACGGTCACGCGCTCGGCCTCGCTCCAGTCCGCGTCGGGGTCGGCGAGCGATCGTTCCTCGTCGCCGTCCGGGGCCGTCAGAAACAGCCACTCGCCGTCGAGCGATTCCGTGACTCGCCTCTCGCCGTTCGGTGACTCCATGGCGCTTCGATTGCGCCCGGTAGGGCAAAACACTACCGTCGGTACAGCGCGTCCGGGCCGGCGCGGACGGGTCCGACGGCCCGAACATCCTTAACAGAGACTTCCGTATGCGGGGCCGTGGACGGTGAGACAGCACAGCGGATCGCAGTCGCAGCTACCGGTACGCTCGCGGTGGCACTCTCCGCAGCGACGCTCTCGTCGTCAGTGTCGCCCAGCGGGAACGGTAGATCGAGCGGCGGTGGGGGCAGTGAGGGGAGCGGCCCCCCCGGACTGGGCGACGCTATCGGCGAGCTCGGATCCGGCGGCGCCGTGTTCGTCGGGGTCCCCTACTTCCGCGAGATCGTACTGGCGATGCTCGCCGTGACGCTCGCGGTCGTGACCTGGTACGCGATCCGCAACTGGCGGGACACGCTCCGGTTCGTCGCGGCGCTGGCCGTCCTGCTCGTCGGGTCGATCGTCTTCCTGACGCTACTGCCCCCGGGGCTGTTCGCCGGATCGCAGTCCGTGGTCGAGGTCCTCGCCCCACCGACTTCGGGCGGGGGCGGCGGCGACACCGGCTCGACGACGCCGCTCCCGCCGCTGCTCCTCGTCCTGCTGCTCGCGGGGTTCGGACTGCTCGCCGGCGCGTTCGTCGCGACCAGCCTCCGGTCGGAGTCGGCCGACCCCGACCCGGAGGAACCCGGCGAGGACCCGACCGACGCCGAGGTCATCGCGCAGGCGGCCGGCCGGGCGGCCGACCGCATCGAGTCCGCCGATTCCGCGGAAGCCGTGGACAACGAGATCTACCGCGCGTGGCGCGAGATGACCGACCGGGTCGAGGTGACCGACCCCGAGACGACGACGCCCGGCGAGTTCGCCGACGTGGCCGTCGACGCCGGATTGGCCCCCGAGGACGTCCGGGAACTGACGACGCTGTTCGAGGCTGTCCGCTACGGCGACCGGGCGCCGACCGACGCGGACGAACGCCGGAGCGCGGCGCTGCTCCGCCGGATCGAGGGCGACCACGCGACGTCGGGAGGTGCCGAGTAGATGGGCGACCTGCGACGGCGCATGCTCCTCGTCGCCGGCGAAGGGGTGCTCGCACTCGGACTCGCCCTGTCGGTCGCGCCGGGGCTCGGCGGCTTCGGCGCGGTCGACGCCCTCGTCGCGGCGTTCGGTGTCGTCGCGCTCGTCCAGGCGGTCCGGATCGCCCGGACGCGCTGGCGCGGCGACCTCGAGTGGGTGGTGACGCCGGATCCGGAACTGGCCGGCGGATCGCCGGCACCTGGAGACGATGTGGACGAGGTGCTTCGGTCGGTCGCCGGGAGCGCGGCCTCGGGTGTCCGGACGCGAACCCGAGACGGCCTCGAAGCCGTCGCCGTCGCTGCGCTGGCGGCCTACGGCGGCTGCGACCGGGAGGAGGCCCGCAGGCGGATCGAGGCGGGAACGTGGACCGACGATCCGTACGCCGCGGCGTATCTCGGTGACGGGACTGCTCCCGCGGCCTCGCTCCGCGACCGACTCCGGCGGCGACTTCGCGGCCGCTCGGTGTTCGACCGCGGCTTCGAACACGCGGTCGACGCCATCGCCGCGGTGGCGAGATTGCCGTCGTCACCGTCCTCGTCACCGTCTCCCGACGCGGACGACGCCGACCGTAGCGACGGGAGCGACCGACCGCGAACCGTCTCGGATACGATTCCGACCGGACGGCGAGTCGGTAGTCGGGCAGACGGGGGGAGGAGAGACGACGGGAGTCGAGTTGAAGGCGAGGACCCGGACGCAACGACCGAACGTGAGACCGGTCACTGGCTCGGCGTAAGCGCCGTCGCGCTCGTCTGTCTCGGCGCGGGCGCGCTGACGAGCACGCCAGCAGTGCTGCTCTGCGGCGTCGTCGGGCTCGGATACGGCGCGTTTGCACGTTCCGGACCGGGACCGGACCCGTCGCTGTCGATCGAGCGCGAGGTGTCCGATGCGCAGCCCGACCCCGGCGACGAGGTCCGCGTGACGGTCACGGTCCGAAACGAAGGCGAGGAGACGCTGCCGGACGTCCGTCTGATCGACGGCGTCCCCGAACCGCTGGCCGTCGACGACGGCTCGCCGCGCGCGGGAACGTCGCTCCGGCCCGGCGAAGCGGCGACCCTCTCGTACGCGGTGACGGCCCGCCGCGGCGCTCACGAGTTCGGTCCGCTGCTCGCGCTCACGCGGGACCTCGCCGGGACGGTCGAGCGGGAGACGAGGATCCGCGACGAGACGCAGATTACGTGCGTGCCGCGCCTGCGCCCCACCGAGGCCGAGGTCCCGCTCCGCCGGCAGGTGACGGGCTACACCGGGCGCGTCGCGGCCCCGACGGGCGGCGACGGCGTGACCTTCCACGCGACCCGCGAGTACCGCACCGGCGACCCGCTGAGCCGGGTCGACTGGAACCGACGGGCGCGGACGGGCGAGTTCGCCACGCTGGAGTTCCGCGAGAAGCGGGCGGCGACGGTCGTCATCGTGGTCGACGGGACGGCGACGTCGGCCGTCGCCCCCTCCATCGACGGCCCGAACGCGATCGACCGGAGCGTCGAAGCGGCTGGGAGTCTGTTCGCCAGCCTCGCCGACGCGGGCAACCGGGTCGGCGTCGCCGCGCTGGGCGACCGCGACTGCTGGCTCGCGCCCGGGGCCGGCGCCGACCACCGGGCCCGCGCCCGGGATCTGTTCGCCCGCCATCCCGTGCTCCAGCCGCGGCCCCGCGGCGACGGAGTGCTGCTGGCGCTCTGGGAGCGCCAGTTCCGCCGGCGGTTGCCGGGTGACGCGCAGATCATCGTCGTCTCGCCGCTCGTCGACGACGCCGTCCCGCGGGTCGCCCGCCACCTGCAGGCGTACGGCTACCCGGTCACCGTCGTCGGCCCGGACCCGACCGCCGACCGGCTACCCAAGCACCGGCTGGCCGGCGTGGTCAGGAAGCTGCGCGTCACCGACCTGCGGCGTTCAGGCATCCCCGTCGTGAATTGGGGCTGGGAGGAGCCCCTCGCCGTCGCGCTCTCGCGGGGCCAACGGGGGCGGTCGCCGTGACGGAAGTCGACCGCTCGCCGGCCGCTCTCAGCGGGAGCGCCGCGGTCGCGATCGGGCTGATCGCTCTCGCACCGGGGGTCTACGATCAGACCGCCCTACTGGCCGGGCTCCTCGGATTCCTCGCGCTCGCTGTCGGCGTGACCCGCGGCGCCAACGGAGCCGTGACCGCCGGCGCGACGGCTCTGCTACTCGCGTCGGTCCTCGCGGGCGTCGGCGGCGCACCGGTGGAAGTGTTGCTGATCGGCGTCACCGCGACCGTCGTCGCGTGGGATTCAGGGGGGACGGCGATCACCATCGGCGACCAGCTCGGCAGCGCCGCCGACACGGCTCGACTGGAAGCCGTTCGTCTGGGCGCGAGCGCGCTCGTCGGAACCCTCACCGCCGCCGGCGGATACGCCGTCTATCGGACGGCAAGCGGCGGGATGCCGTTCCTCGCGCTCCTGTGTCTGCTCGTCGCGGCCGCACTGTTGGCCTCGGCGCTCCGATGATGCTGTCCTCCGTTCCCGGCTATCGGAGCGCGGTCGGGACCTTCGGTGTCAGTCCGTGCTCGTTTCGTTCCCGACGCTGAACTCCCGATCCGCCCGCGCCGGCCGCTCGACGCGGCGAACGTACGACCGCCCGTCGAGCACCGCTAAATGCGCGTCCGCGAGGAGCGCGACGAGGGCCGCGTGCCACCTCATACTGCGATTTGGAACGGAGCCAGTAAAAGGCGCGTCCCGGAATCGAGACGCCGACCGAGTGGTCCGCGCCTCGCTCACGAGCGGGATTCGATGCGGTCGAGGGCCTGCCTCGCCGTCGCGCGCACCTGTTCGTCCGGGTCGTCGGTCGCGTCACGTAGGGCCGCGAGCGCGTCCGTTCGTCCAGCGTGTCCGAGCGCGAGCGCTGCGCTCGCACGGACGTCGGGGTGCTCGTCGTCGAGCGCTGCGACGAGCGGATCGGTCGCCGGGTCAAGCGCGTCGGGGCGGTGTTCGGCGACGTAGGCGAGCAGCGTCGCGCTCGCGATGCGTGCACCGTGCGGGTCCACGGTGAGGAGCGCGGCGAGCGCATCGGTATCCGACTGGACCGCGTCGGCGACTCGTCGCCCGTGCGGATCCGCGATCATGCCGAGCGCCCAGGCGGCGCTCGCGGCGACGACCGGATCTTCGTCGGCGAGGAGGGAAGCGAGATCGTCGATAGCCGACGCGACCGTCTCGGGCTCGGACTCGGCGACCTGTCCGAGCGTCTTCGCCAGCGTCGCCCGGGTGGCCCCGAGCGTTTCGCGTCGGAGCAAGTCCGAGAGTGAGGCATCGACAGCCGCGAGGGCGTCCGGTCGCGACGCCAGCAGTCGCTCCACGACCGCAACGGCCTGAGCCCGGTGCCGATCGAGTTGCGTCGCGGACTGCTGCTGGTATTCCCGAACTGCAGGCGGGGGTGCGGCACCCGTCGCCGGGATTTCAGATGGACGGGCGTCTTGGTCGGCGAGCCCGCGCAGTGTATCGAGCAGCGGATCGAGCAACGGGGCCGCGGCGTCGGGATCCACCTCGGCGACGTCGGACGCGATATCGAGGCCCGCGTGCAGGAGGTCGGGGCTCTCGGGGTCGAACAGCGCCGGCAGGAATTGCACCGCCACGACGGCGTCTCGGGGATCCTGATGCGCGATTGCCCGGAGCGCCGTCCCCGCGTGCTTCCGGACGACGTGGTCGCTGTCTTCCAGGGCGCGAGCCAGTTCCGGTGCTGCGTCCGATTCCGGGTGTGTCTCGAAACACACGCTGAGCGCGAGGGCCGCAGCCCGCCGGATAGCGACGTCGCCGGCAGTGAGTCGATCGGCGACGGTGGCCGCAGCGGCGTGTCGGCGCTCGGCGTCGAGAGAACGGAGCGCTTCGCCGACAGCGTCCGCCTCCTGCGGGTACGCGTCGAGCGATCGGGCGATCGCCTCTGGGTCGACATCGGCACGCTTACGGATCACGTCCGGTTGCTCGGCCATGTGAATCCTTCTCCGCGGGCGAACGTAAATCGTTACGGGGTGGCCACGTGTTCTCGCGGGAATCGCCTCGCGCCGACCCATTTATCAACCGACTGCCGTGATGCTGTGGGCAGTCTCGGCGCCACTGCGTCCCGTTCCGAGCCGATGCTCCTCCGAATCGATTGTACATTATCTTCTGGGCAAAATTTATCAGGGGTAGACGAGTTGTGTGATGCATGCCAACAGATGGCAACCCTGGAAGTGGACCGTATTCGCGACGAGAGGCGCTAAAGGGACTCTCAGCGGTTTCGGGTATCGCTATCTTGGCAGGATGCTCCCAGAACGGCGACGACGGCAGTGGCGGCGGAGCGAACGACGTCTCCGACGGCGGGACGAGCGGATCAGACGGTGGATCTGACGGCGGAGCCGGGGACGGGTCAGACGGCGGATCGACCGCGCAGATGGTAGACACGCCGTTGCGGTGGGCGGCGGCTCGGAGCGGGGACCCGCTCACCGAGCACGAAACGAACCCGTTCAGTCCGAAGAACTACGACGAGACGATTCGCCTCATCTACGCCCGCCTCGGCGGTCAGTCGCTCACGACCGGCCAGTGGATGAACTTGGACGAGGTCAAACACTCGGAGGAGCAACCCTCCGAGATCGACGAGGAGAACAACGAACAGCGGATCACGATCAAAGACGGCGTCCACTGGCACCGGGGGACCGAGATCGTCGACGAGGTCACCGCGGAGGACTTCAAGGTCTCCGAGGAACTCGCCCGCCGGATGACGCCGCAGGCCAACCGGGCCGAAAACCCGCTGGTCGTCGGCTGGGAGGTCGAGGGCGACAACGACAAGACGCTCGTCCGGAAGCTGAATCCCGACGGCTGGAACGCCAACCTGGCGACCGGTCTCTGGCGCATCCAGATCGACCAGTACCGGGACGGCTGGTACGCCGGGAAGCTCCAAGCGATCAAAGACGCCACCACGGTAGAGGAACGCAACTCCATCAGAACAGAGGTCCAAGAGTATTCGGAGACGCTCGCGGACGACCCGCTGCTCTCGGGGCCGTGGATGCTGGAGAACGTCAACCAGAACAAGGCGGAGTTCACGCGCAACCCGGACCACTGGTCGGCCGGAGCGGCGAACTTCGACAACTTCGAACTCGTCCGACTCGGCGGCGGCGGCAACTCCGGGTATCAGGGACTGGCGAGCGACAAGATCGACATCGAACAGGGCGGGCTCCCGTCGGCGATCTCGAACGCCCCCCAGAACGTCACGGAGGTCTCCTCCGCGCCGGGTGCGAGCTTCGGCTGGACCTTCGTCATCAACTACGGAGGGGACAAGGTCGACCCGTGGCTCAAAGCCGACCACGACAACGGCGTCGTCCCGGCCCGGGCCGGGAAGATCCGGCAGGCGATCGCCCACGTCATGTCGGAACAGGACATCATCCAGAACCAGCTCGGCTCCCGCGCGGCCAGCGCGATCAGTCCCTGGGAGAAACAGACGCTCATCGGAACGCCGGCGGCCGCCGAGCGCTTCCCCGACGTCGTCGATAAACTGGAGGTCACTGCCGGGCAGAACACCGACGTCGCCGCCGAGCGGCTCGAATCGGCCGGACTCACGAAGGAGGGCGGCATGTGGGTGAAGCCCAACGGCGAGCCGATCTCGTTCACCATCCAGTCGTACGCGGGCAACCGCGCGATGTTCGAGACGATCAAAGAGGACCTCAACTCGTTCGGGTTCGACGTCGAGCACTCGACGCCGGAGTCGTCTGTCGTGTTCAGCGAGCTGAGCGAGGGCTCGTTCGGCGCGGCTCAGGTCTGGACCAGCGCCGACGGCCCGTACGAGGGCGAGGTCGAGGCGCGGTTTAGTCCGGGCGCGTGGTACGACAGCAGGCGCGTCATCGACTACGAGATCCCCGCGGAGATCGGCGACTACGAGGGTGAGACGTCGGAGACGTTCAACGCCGGCGAAGCGTGGAAGCAACTCGCGACGCAGTCGGTCGAGGCGAACAACGAGGTCCTGCCGAAGATCATCTGGACCTTCGCGTACCACATGCCGAACATCATCCTGTTCCCCTACCCGAACCAGACCATAGTGAACACGCGCCACTTCGAGTGGCCCCAGCCCATGCCGGAGAAGGCGGACAACGGCGTCGCGACCGCGACGGACGAACACCACCCGGTGTGGGGCGCGACCGAGAACTGGCGCCAGCTTCGCCGCGGCATCCCGTCGATCACCGGCAAGACGCGGTGAATACGTCGGCTACTCTGTTCTGGACGGATTTTCCGTGTTTGGTCTCCGCTTCAGTCGGCTGTAGGGCGTTCGGCAGGCCCACGTGAGAGACAGCGGAGTCGGTGCTGACTTCGATGGCTCGCAACGCCGTGTTACGCGGTGTAATCGTCGTGCTCGGGCTGGATCCGGTAGCGGTACACCGCGTAGATGACGAGAAAGTTGACCGCGAGGAACGCCGCGGAGAAGTACATGATGTAGCGGGTTGCGGGGCTGATGTCCACGTCGGTGAACACGATGGCGCCCGCGGAAAACGCCAGCAGCGCCGTCAGCATGACGTTGACCGGGACCGCTCTCCGGGCTAGCTCCTCGAGTTCCATACGCGGAGTTGATGACAGGACCCTGTATAGTTTCCCCCGCCAGTCCCCCCGACAGTCAGCGATGGGGCCCATGGGTACGCTCGAACAACCGGAGCGGTTGACCAGCAGGAGCGGTAGAACAGCGGAACCCGGCGCCTCTCAGGCGAGCTTTGAGAGGACCAGGACCGGGACGAAGATGAACAGGGCCGAGACGACGGTGAAGAGGACGACGTACGAGACTAGCATTCCGCCGACGGTCGAAAATCCGACGAGCTCCGCGGCGACGGCGGAGGCGAGCGTCAGAGCGATGAACAGCAGGTAGTAGAGCTTGAACCGGTGGTCGTTGAACAACCGCTCGACCGACCGATCGGTCTGGTAGTACTCTTTGTATGTCATTAGTTACCGTTGCTCGTGCACGCCTCTTAAAATTTCCTCCGGACCGAACAGACCGGCCGCTAGGCGCAATCCAGAACGGCGTCCATCGCTGCTTCGGGGTCGCCTGTCGGTCGGAACTCGCAGCCGACGTAGCCGTCGTAGCCGGCGTCGTCGAGGGTCGAGAAGATATTCTCGTAGTTGAGTTCCCCCGTTCCGGGCTCGTGGCGGCCGGGTACGTCGGCGATGTGGACGTGTCCGATCCGGTCGACGTTCTCGGTGATCGTCTGGATGACGTTCCCCTCGGTGATCTGCTGGTGGTACACGTCGTAGAGCAGCTGGACGTTCGGCGAACCGACGTCGTCGACGATGTCGAACCCCTCCGCGGACGTGGTCAGGTAGTAGCCGGGGTGGTCGACCGCAGTGTTGAGCGGTTCCAGCGCGAGCGTCACGCCCGCGTCCTCGGCGTCGGGGGCTACCTCCGACAGCACGTCGACGATGTTCTCGTACTGGGCGGCGCGGTCGAGCCGGTCCAGATCGGAACCGGTCGTCGCGATGAGGGTCGAACAGTCGAGTTCGCTGGCCGTCTCGATCGACTCGCGGATCGTCGCGATCGCGTCCTCGGCCTCCTCGGGGTCGGTGAGGGTTCCGCCCGCGCCGAACGCGGCGATGGGGATCTCGGCCGCTTCGGCGGCCGATTCGATAGCGTCGAGGTCCTTGTCGTGCCACCCCCAGAACTCTGCTGCGTCCGCGCCGGCCCGGGCCGCTCGGGAGACGCGCTCGTGGAACGGCTCGTCGTCGAAGACCATCTCGACGCAGACAGAGACGTCCGGCATCTATCCGTCCCTCGGTTCGGGGGTTAGCTCCCCCGACTCGACCATCTCGACCAGCGGGTTGTCGTCGATGTCGAGCGGGAGGTCGACGCGACCGCGCTTGCGGGAGGACTCCCACGTGGCGAAGATGATCTCCGTCGCGTTGAGCGCGTTCTCCGCGCGGAGTTCGGGCTCGTCGTCCTCTCGGAGACAGCGGACGTTCTCCGCGATCGCCCGGTCGACGAACGTCCAGCTGTGGAGGCCGTCCTCGGTCTCGACGGCTTCCCACTCGGCGTCGCTGTGGCGGCGGATCCGCAACGGGGGCGCGTCTTCCTCGGCGGGCCCGACCTCGATGACGCCGTCGGAGCCGACGAGACGGTTGTGACAGGCGACGGCCGCGGCCGGACCGCCCGCGCCGGTGCTATCCGTGCCCGCGAGGCCGTGGACGCCGTTCTCGTACTCCCACATGACCATCGCCTGGTTCTCGTTGTGCGAGCCGAAGAGGACGTTCTCCTCGCGGTAGTCGATCTGGCCCATCACCCACTCGGCGGGCGTCTCGTCGTTGAAGTAGTTACAGAGGTCGAACGAGTGGCTCCCGTAGTCGAAGATGCCGACGCCCGCCGAGAACTCGACGCGCTGTAGATCACCGATCTCGCCGTCGTCGAGCAGTTCCTTTGCCGTCCGGACGGCGTCGGAAAAGCGCCGCTGGTGGTTGAAGGTGAGCTGGACGTCGTGGCGCTCGGCCTCCTGGGCCATCAGCTTCGCCCCGCCGTACGTGTCGGCCATCGGCTTCTCGCAGTGGATCGCTTCGACGGCCCCGCTGCGGATGCAGTCGACGCAGATGGGCGCGTGGATCGCCGGCGGGACGCAGACCGAGACGACGTCCGGCTCGATCTCTTCGAGCATCGCCTCGTAGTCCTCGTAGATGCCGCCTTCGTCGATGTCGTACTCCGCCGCGAACGCCTCGGCGTTCTCGCGGACGATGTCCGCGCACGCGATCAGGTTCACTTCGTCCAGCTTCTCGTACCCGTTCGCGTGGTGATACGCCATCGCGTATCCGTCACCGCCCGGGTCGTCGGGTTCCGCTCCGGTACCGATCACCGCTACGTCGAAAGGCATGTCAGTCCATACAGACATCAATTCCTTAATAGTGCGTATCACGGAACGTCTCTCCGCCGGAACGGCCCCGGCAGCCACGACGTGAATCGCGAACTTCCACCGATCGTCCGGCCGGTCCCGGGATTCACCGACCCGGCCTGCTCTGGCTGTGTCATATATCCACAATCGTGTGGTGGGATAACACTTACGGGATCGGGAAGCGCAGATAGCTCATATGTCCACGGAGACTCTGGGTAGAGCGGGAGCCACCCGGGACCACATCCTCTCGGTCGAGGACGTCACGGTCGAATTCGAGATGGAGCGGGGCGTCTCCACCGTCCTCGACGGCGCAACGATAGACATCGAACGTGAGGAGATCCTCGGGGTCGTCGGCGAGTCGGGCTCGGGCAAGTCCATGTTCGCGGACTCGTTGCTCGACGCCGTCGTCGACCCCGGACAGGTCTCCGGGAGCGTCGAGTACTACCCGCCCGACGGCGGCGACCCCGTCGAGGTCCTCGAGCTGTCCGACGACGAACTCATGGAGTTCCGGTGGGAGAAGATGTCGATGGTCTTCCAGGGCGCGATGAGTTCGTGGAACCCGACGATGAAACTCCGCGCCCACTTCGAGGAGACCGTCGAGGCCCACGACACGCCGATCGACGTGGGGATGCGGCGAGCCTACCGCCTGCTCGAAGACCTGTATCTCGATCCCGACCGCGTCCTCGACTCGTATCCCCACGAACTCTCCGGCGGGATGAAACAGCGCGCGCTCATCGCCCTCTCGCTCGTCCTCGAACCCGACGTCCTCGTGATGGACGAACCGACCGCCTCGCTGGATCTGCTGATGCAGCAGTCCATCATCAACCTGCTCCGCGACCTGCAGGAGGAGTACGGGCTGACGATGGTGTTCATCAGCCACAACCTCCCGCTGGTCTCGAACCTCTCGGACCGGATCGCCGTGCTGTACGCCTTCCAGCTGGCCGAGGTGGGACCGACCCGGGAGATCATCGAGAACGCCTCGCACCCGTACACGAGACTGTTGCTCGAATCGACGCCGAACCTCGACGCGCCGCTGGACGAGATGGACACCATCTCGGGGTCGAGCCCCGACCCGATCAACGTCCCGGCGGGCTGTCGGTTCCACACGCGCTGTCCCCTCGCGACGAACCGGTGTCGGGACGACGAACCCGAGATGCGACCCGTCGACGGGACCCACGACGTCGCCTGCTACCACTGGGAAGACGCCGCGCGGGAGATCCCCATCGACTTCGACTACCGCGACAGGGAGTACACTGCCGAGGAGACGGTCACGCCGGACGGGACCGACCCGATGGTCGAACTCGACGACGTGACTATCGAGTTCGAAGTGAACGAGGGCGTCCACAGCCTCCTCGGCGGGACGAGCACGCTCCGGGCCGTGGAAGGCGTCGACCTCGACGTCTACGAGAACGACGTCGTCGCGGTCGTCGGCGAGTCCGGCTGCGGCAAGACGACGCTCGGCAAGACGCTCATCGGCATCCACCGCCCCGCCGAGGGCTCGGTGTCGTATCGGGGACAGGACGTCTGGGAGGCCCGGGACGGGAACGGGGACGCGAGGATCCCGTTCGAGGAGATCCGGCTGGCGCTCCAGATGATCCATCAGGACCCGGGCAGTTCGCTCAACCCCAACAAGCGCGTCAAGCGGACGCTGTCGAAGCCCCTGCACAAGACCCACCCCCACATGTCTCGTCAGGAGCGAAACAACCAGATCCTGACGATGCTCGAACACGTGGGGATGACGCCGCCCGAGGACTACGCCGACCGGTATCCCCACCAGCTGAGCGGCGGCGAGAAACAGCGCGTCGCGCTCATCCGGGCGCTGTTCATGAACCCCGACCTGATACTCGCCGACGAGGCCGTCTCCGCGCTGGACGTGAGCCTCCGCGTCGAGATGATGGATCTCTTCCTCGAGCTCCAGAACGTCTTCGACACGTCGTTCGTGTTCATCAGTCACGACCTCTCGAACGCCCGGTACCTCGCCGAGAAGGCCGACGGCCGGATCGCCGTGATGTACCTCGGGCAGATCGTCGAGGTCGGGCCGGCGGAGCAGATCATCCAGAACCCCCAGCACCCGTACACGAAAGCGTTGATCTGGGCGACCCCGGACTTCGACGCCGGCGACGAGTCGGCGGAGATCCCCGTCCGAAGCATCGATATCCCGGACCCGGCGGACCCGCCCGCTGGCTGTCGGTTCCACACGCGCTGTCCCGAGGCCCGCGAGATCTGCCGCGAACGGAGTCCCGACGCGTACGCCGGGATGGACGGCGTCAGCGACGTGTCCTGCTTCCGCGTCGATCCCGACCACGAGTACTGGGACAGCGATCCGATACTCGACGAGGCCGAGGACCGCGGCACCGGCACGGACGCCGGAGCGGAATCGCTCTCGTAGCCGCGGAATCACGGCCGTTCCGTCACAGACATCGTAAAAACAGTTCCGGCAGTCGCGACCCGCTCCCGTCGTCGGTCACCTGTTCATCGCGTCGCTCCCATCGGTGTCGATCGAACTCGCGTACCGCGCCCGGACCTTCGGGTTGAACAGGCGGTCCATCCCCTGTGAGAACAGCGTGATCCCGAACCCGAGCAGTCCGATCGCGACGATCGGGATCAGCAACCAGTGGGCCGCGTTCCAGGTCAACAGGCCACCCTCGTTGTAGGCCATGTTGATCATCACCCCCCAGTTCAGCGTCGTGAACGGGAGTACGCCGAGGAAGTACAGCCCGACCGAGGCGTGGATCACGCGGATCGAGTTCCCCATGAAGTTGATCATCACGTACGGCATGATGTTGGGGAGGACGTCGTCCCAGATGATCGGCGGCGAGGAAAAGCCCATGAGCCGCGACGCTTCGACGTAGGACTCGTTGCGGAGCGAGAGCACCTGCGAATGGAGCTGCCGGGCGAGCCCCGCCCACGCGTCGACGCTGAGGAGGAACCCGACCAGGAGCGGATCTCGGGGCTGTAGCGCGACGGCCAGGACGATGAGCAGCGGGAGCCCCGGGATCGCCATCTGGATGTCCGCGGCCGTGATGAGGACCCGCTCGGTCCGGCCGCCCTTGTACCCGGCGACGGTGCCGACCGCGGTGCCGATGAGCGTGGTAACGACCCCGCCCGCGAACGCCATCTTCAGCATCGCCGGCGTCGCGTGGACGGTCATCTCGAGGAGGCTGTTCCCCATGAGGTCGGTCCCGAGCGGGAAGTAAAACTCCGGCCACGGAACGGTCGCTCCGCCGATCGCCGTCTGGCCGGCCGAGATCCAGGGGGTTTCCCCGGACGGAACGATTCCGCCGGGGAACATGCCGATGAGGGGCTCGCCTTCGTTCTGGGTGGGCGGGTCGGTGAGAACGACGCCGACGGTCCCCATCAGGACGTAGAAGAGGACGATCAACGCACCGAGTCGCGTGCGCGTGTCTTCCCACATGATCCGGGCCGGTGCGATCAGCCACAGGTCGATCTGGGTCCGCCACCGGTCGAGTCGCGAGACGTTGGTTGCGCCGTCGTACTCCTCTTCGAGCGAACGGACCGGACTCGCGGTCTGGTCAGACATGTTGTGAACCTCCGTGGCGTCGGTCGGTCGCCTCAGTACGCTTCACTGGCATCACCCTGTTTGATCCGCGGATCGAGGAACGAATAGGTCAGGTCCGCCACGTACATCGCGATGACGACGGTGACGGTGATGAGGATGAACGCGCCCATCATCAGCGGGTAGTCCCGGGACTGGATCCCCTGGAAGAGGTAGTACCCGACGCCCGGGTACGCGAAGATAGACTCCAGGTACACCGACCCAGCGAACACGAACGCGATCTGGATCAGCATCTGCGTGTACATCGGGAGGATCGCGTTGCGACCGACGTACAGCAGCGCGATGCGGTCGGAGTTGATCCCGCGGAGTCTCGCGGCCCGGAGGTAGTCTTCACCGAGCACCTGGATCGAGTTCGCCCGCATCGCGAGCGCTCCCTGGCCGAACGAGACCCAGACTAGCGAGACGATGGGGAGCGCCGCGTGCCACAGTATCCCCTGGATGAACGGGATGTTGAGCCCCGGTGTGGCGCTCGCGTTGACCCGCCCCGAGATCGGGAACCAGCCGTACTGGTACCCGAACACGTAGATCAGGACGATAGCGATGATGTAGAACGGGATCGAGTGGCCCCAGATCAGCGCCGTCGTGCCGCCGAGGTCGAGTTTCGACCCCTCCACGTACGCCAGCAAGGCGCCGATGACAACTCTGGTGGTGAACGACACCGTGACGGCGATCGAGCCCAGGAAGACCGTCCACGGGACCGCCGGGAACAGCACCTGCGCGACCGGTTCGCCGTACCAGATCGACTGTCCCAGGTCTCCCTGCAGGAGGTTCGCCATGTACTCGGCGTACTGTAGGTAGATCGGCTTCGACGGATCTATACCGATGTAATCCTGGGCGAGTTGCGAGAACTGTGCCATGTCGACCGACCCGGATCCGCCGCCGCTGGACCCGGGACCCAGATTCCCGAGCGCCATCTGGGCCTTGATGAAATCCAGCGGCCCACCGGGCATGTAGCGCGTCAACACGAAGGTGAATGTTAACGTCGCCCACACGGTGAAAACCGCCTGGCCCGTCCTTTTTACATAATAATTCATCGGCTATCTATGGGCAAAAAGTGAGTTCACCTTCAAACTTTTGGTGGTTCACAATCTAGTGAGGCGATACTCCCCGTATTTCGTCGGATAACTCGCGTCTCTCTCGTAGTTGGTCGGCCGCGTGAGAACAGCTCCTGATCGCTTTCCCCAGCAGATAATAAATACTCTATAAACAAAATGGATAAATAATACGATAGTAATCAATATTTGAAAGACAGGACAGGTCGTAGCGATCGACACGGTCAACAGAGCGAATCTGAGCAGGTTCCGGGTTCAGACGTGCTGTTCTCGATATCGCCTCTGCCAGTTCCACAAGCAGATCCACGGGATGGGGCAGGTCGCCAGTAAACACCGTTTCCGTGCAGTAACGGCGGGTGCCCGAACGGTTCCATTTGCGATTCGTAATGTTGTCCCACGGCTCGTGATCCGAGTCCTGCAGTCTGTCGATCGGGCGTTGCTCAGAGCTGCGATCTAGTGATGGTCTCCCGATATATCGACTATTGTCTCAGATTAAAATTTACTATTAGAACGTGATAGCATTGCTGAATCAGTTAGAATTCACCCGCCGACCCCGCATCCCCAATCGGATCTCGACGCGATCCGACGGCCGAAACGGCAAGTTGGATCTGCCCCCTGTCTCCCCTCTGGTCGCTGAATCTGGCTGCGATCGGACTGGTGGTCACAGGTGGAGTTCTGTCAGGCGGCGGGACCGTCTCAATAGTACCCACGAGCGGTACGTACCCGTCAGAACGCTACTAGCAACCCTGATAATCGGCGTCCCGGAACGTCCGATGAATCGGAGGTCCGGTCGCCCGACCGGCCGGACCTCCGACAGCGCACACGGCCATCCAGACCACTATGTCAGGTTCCCAGCACGGATCAGCGAGTCCAGCCGACCGCACCGTCCACGAAGACTACGTTCTCGGCGTTCGCGTCGTCGAGGTCGTTTCCGAGGAGGGCGCCGAGCCGCGCTACCGGTTCGAGGCGCCCGAACACGTCGAGGTGACCTTCGAGGACCCCGAGACGGCGACGCTCTACGCCGCCGTCTACTTCGACACGAACGGGTTCCAGGAGGAGGGCACCGGCGAGCGCGGTGTCCCGCCGGAAGTCGTCCAGGCGGGCCGAGACACGCTCGCGTCGTACTTCCTCACGATGCCCGGGACGGATACGAACTGGGTCGCCTCCTTCTACGGCAAGCGACCGAACGAGATCGAACGCTACGTGGAAGCCGTCCGCCGCCGCGCCGCGGAGATCCGGACGCAGGTCGCCGAGCGCGACCTCGAACGGGCCGCCGACGCCGCCTGAGACGCCGCCCGTTCGCGGACGCCCCTATCACCCCTTCTTTCGCTCCCTTACGCAGTCCCTCGATCCCAGTGGCGAGCCACGCCGCTGTCCTGTTTCCCGGTCACTGCTCAGCCGCCGCCTCGATCGCGTCCGTCCCTGGTTGCGGTGAGTGGAGTATGTAGCACACAATAGGGATCGTTCTTCATACAATCGAGATATATCACTATTAGAAGGGTTCACGTTTCGAAGGCGGGACGACCCGGACGTATGGTCGATCTCAACCGGCGAACGCTCCTGGCGTCGTCCGCTGCGGCGGCGCTCGGTGCGAGCGTGTCAGGTGTCGCGAGCGGGGCGACGGACGACGAACAGACGGAGGGCGCACCGACGGTACGGGGGGAACTCAAGCGGTTCTCCTCGACCGCGTTCGGTGCGGAAGTGACCGGTCCGTACGTCTTCGACGACGGATCGCTGCTCTACAGTCTCCAGCACCCGAGCCGCGACAACGTCGGCGAGTTCAGCCGCGCCGGCATCGGCTACTTCAGCGGCTTCCAGTTCGAGTTCGACGGCTCGAACGACGACTTCGACGAACTGCCCGTGCCCGAGACGGAGGCCGAGCGCCAGCGGGTCCGCAGTGCCGAGGGGGAGTACACGTTCCTCGCCCAGGAGCAAGACCCCATCAACGGTGGGACCGAGCGGCTCGGGGTCGCCCAGACGCCCGACGGCTGGGACCTCACCCAGGACAACTTCGCGGGGACCCAGTACGGCGACGCCGGGTTCAACCCCGACTGCAATCAGTTCGTCCCGACGAACGGCGCCTACACCGAGGGCTACCTCTTCACCAACTGGGAGAACAGCCCGGGGAACATCTCGCGCATCCCGATCCAGCAGGACAGCGACGGCGAATGGCACGCGGATCTCGACGAGGCGATCAACCTCGCCAACACCGACGCCTTCCGCGACATCGGCGGGACACGGATCAACTGCTACGGCGACCTGAGCCCGTGGGGCACGATGCTCTCCTCGGAGGAGAACTACGCCCACACGCGCGTGTCGCTGACGTCGACCGTCGGCGACATCGTCGACGCCGGTAGCGGCGAGGGTCATATCGGCGGCTGCCAGTTCTGGAACCGGCCGAACCCGAGTTCGATCCAGTCGGCTATCGACGAGTACTACGGCGACAACGCCTGGTCCGTGCAGGGGTACTGGGCGCTGACGGGCGTCGAGTTCCTCGCGTATTACCTCGGTGCCGATCGCGTCGACCAGTCGGCGCCGCCCCACGCCGCGGGGAGCGACCGGCAGAACACGACAGAGCCGATCAGCGACGTCTACCCCAACCCCTACCGCTACGGCTACCACGTCGACGTCCGCGAACCGGCTGCGGAGACGCCGAAGCCGGTGAAGTACTACGTGATGGGGCGGTCCGCCTGGGAGTCGCCCGACGTCCAGAAGAACAAGAAGACGGTCTACCAGTGCTCCGACGGCGACAGCAAGGGGATCTACAAGTTCGAGGCCGACCGGCCGATCCACAGCTACGAGACCCCGATGGACGTCGAGGGGACGCTCTACGCCCCGAAGGTCACCAACGCGGACGAGGCCACGTCGGGCTCGCCCGCCGAGGTCGACCTCGAGATCGAGTGGTGGCCGCTCGGCAGCGCGACGAACCGCGAGGTCGAGTCGTGGATCGCCGAGTACGACGACGTGACGCAGGCGGACTACCTCGCCGCCCACTCCTCGTGGAGGGAAGGCGACGAGGTCACCGCCGAAATCCTCGAAGAGGCTGACCGCGAGGTCGTCGAGAACGGCAACCAGAACTACATCGCGAACGAGGACATCGTCGAGTGGGCCGACCAGTGGAGCGCCAGCGATCCGGACGGCGTCGACGAGGACCTGCGGAAGGTGCCGTTCCTCGAAACCCGCGCGGCGGCCAAGGAGATCGGCGCGTCCATCGAGTTCAACAAGGCCGAAGGCGTCGACAGCGTCGACAAGGCGACGCCCGGCGACTACGTCTACTTCGCCATCTCCGAGCTGAACGACGCGCTCGCCGACGACGTCGGCGACGTCGGGCTCGACCGCGTCGACGGCGGGGTCGTCTACCGCGGCACGCTCGAATCGGACTACAACGTCTCGACGCTCGAGCCGGTCATCGTCGGCCCCGACGCCAGCGACCCGGCCGACGTGGCCGACGACGCACTGATCAACGTCGACAACCTGCTGGTCATGGACGACGGCCGCGTGCTGTGCTGTGAGGACGCCGACCAGTTCGGCCGCTCGTACAGCAACGACTGCCTCTACGTCTTCCGCGACGAGGACACGGCCCGCTGGCAGGGGTAGTCGGTACCGGGAGTGCTGACTGACCCCCTCGTTTCGTCGTTGTACTGGTTGCCCGCTTCAGAATCTCTTTGTGGCCGCTCTGAGAGAACGTATCCGTGACAGAGATCGCGTTTATCGGCGCGGGCAGCATCGTTTTCGCGAAGAACCTGATGACGGACGTCCTCTCGTTCGAGGAGCTTCAGGACGCCACGATCACGCTGATGGACATCGACGAGGGGCGACTCGACCGGACGGCCGCCGTCGGCGAGGCGCTCGTCGACGAACACGACCTCCCCGCCGAGATCCGCGCGACGACTGACCGCCGAGAGGCGCTCGACGGCGCTGACTACGTGCTGAACATGGTCAACGTCGGCGGCGAGGAACCCTTCGAGAACGAGGTCCGGATCCCGCAGGAACACGGCGTCGAGCAGGCCGTCGGCGACACGCTCGGCCCGGGCGGCGTCTTCCGGGCGCTCCGGACGATGCCGATGATGCTCGAGATGGCCCGCGAGATGGAGGAGCTGTGCCCCGACGCCGTCCTGCTGAACTACACGAACCCGATGGCGATCCTGTGCTGGGCCGTCGACGAGGCGACCGACATCGAGGTGGTGGGTCTCTGCCACAGCGTCCAGCACACGACCGCGGCTATCGGCCGCTATCTGGACGTGCCGGCCGAGGAGATCCAACACCAGGTCGCCGGGATCAACCACATGGCGTGGTACCTCGATCTCACGCACGACGGCGAGGATCTGTACCCCGCGCTCCGCGAGGCGGCCGACGACCCCGAGATCCGGGAACGGGACCCCGTCCGCTTCGACGTCATGGACCATTTCGGCGCGTTCATCACCGAGTCGAGCCACCACCTCAGCGAGTACCTCCCGTATTTCCGGACCGACCAGGGGATCATCGACGACTACACGCCCGACGAGGAGTTCGGCCACTACACGATCGAGTGGATGCCCACCGGGCGGTACTTCGAGCACTGGCAGTCCTACCAGCCCGATCTGGAGGCCGAGTTCGACCCCGCCGAGGAGGACCTCTCGCTGGACCGCTCGTCGGAGTACGGCTCGCACATCATCCACTCGCGGGAGACGGACACGGTCCGCCGGATGAACCTCAACGTCCGCAACGACACCGGCGCGATCGCGAACCTGCCCGACGACGCCTGCGTCGAGGTGCCGTGTCTGGTCGACGGGACCGGCATCCACCCGACGACGGTCGGCGACTTGCCCGGCCAGCTGGCGGCGCTGAACCGGACGAACATCAACGTTCAGGAGCAGGCCGTCCGCGCCGGCCTCGACAACGACGAGGACGCGCTCCGACGCGCGATCAAACTCGACCCACTGACCGCCGCGGCGCTGGATCTGGACGCCATCGACGAGATGGTCGACGACCTGCTGGAGGCCAACGCGGAATACCTGCCCGAACTGAACTGAGCGGCCCGCCCACACGGTTCCTCGGCCCGCTATTGATCCGATTCCGACTTCCCGAGTCCGGGATGGGAACCACGCTCGCGCAGCAGTCGCATCCGCGCTCGGAGGTCGGCGGGCGCGTCCGGGACGGCCGACTCGTCGACGGTCTCGCCCGGTGGTCGGGGGTAACGGCGGAGATCCTTGTCGATGGCCGTCCCGGCTTTCGCGCCGTCGCCCGCTGCGACGACGGTCTGGTTCTGCCCGTGCGTGAGGTCGCCCACCGCGTAGACGCCGTCGACGCTGGTTTCGAACTCCTCGTCGACTTCGACCGCGCCGTCGTCGGCTAGCACACAGCCGAGCGATTCCGCGAGCCCGGTGTTGTACTCCTTGCCGTACACTGCGAACCCGCCGCGGTACGACCGCTCGCTCCCGTCGGCGAATTCGAGCCCGCCGAGCCGTGGTTCGGCGCCGTCGTCATCCTCGTCCGCGAACGGGCGGGTGACCTCGGCGCCGACGCGCTCGACGGGGTGGGCCTGGAGCTGGCGATCGACGTCGTCGTCCCATTCGGGATCGCGGCCGTCGAGCAGGAGGTCGACGTCGGCGGTGAAGTTGAGCAGGACCATCGCGACGTGGGCAGCGCGATCGGTGTGCCCGAGGACGTACGCGCTCGCGTCGCCGAGCACGTACCCGTCGCAGTGCAGGCAGTAGTGCAGTCCTCGCCCGGTGAACTCACGGAGGCCGGGCACAGACGGCTCCCGGTCCGTGAATCCGGTCGCGAGGACGACCCGATCGGCCCCGACGGTCGCGTGGTCGGCCTCGACGACGAAGCGGCTGTCGGCGCCAGTCCCATCGTCGTCGAGTTCTCCGTCCCACCGGCAGATTTCCTCGACCGGGTCGACGTAGTAGTCGGCGCCGTACGCCTCGACTTGCGCGACGGCGTGGCTCGAAAGGGCCTGGCCGGAGACGTCCTCGGAGACACCGTAGACGTTGTGGACGTGGCTCACGGCGGCGTGGCGGCCACCCTCCTTCTCGAAGAGGGCCGTCGAATGGCCGAGTCGGGTCGTGTACAGCGCCGCTGTGGTTCCAGCCGGTCCCCCGCCCACGACGACGACGTCGTACGTCAGTCGGTCGCCCATCGGACCGGCTTGGGCCGGTCGCGTTGTCAGTGCACGGCCGTCACTCGCCGGCGAGCCCTAACTACTCACAGGTGTTTCGTATCGCGTCCGGTCACTGATCCGCGTCTGCAGGTATGATTATAATTTTACTGACTATATCAACGAACTATACGAGTATAGTAAATATATAACCCCAGAGATTGGGTGCCCTCGTCAGCGTCGGTTTGTTGGGTCTTCCCAGCGCTCGGATCGGTGGAAAAACGGCGCGAAAAGTCCAGATACCGCCGATATCGTCCCTTGCGACCAGATGGTCTTGTACCGGCGGCGATGCCGGCCTGGGCACGATAGCCTTGCGATCAGCATACTTTCAGACGACTGTCTGGAGAACTAGACGCATGTGACAGTGAACTCGGGAGACACGGTCACAAGAGGACCGAAACCGTCAAATTTCGGCCCTATCGTCGCACGGTTGCCGTGGATCGTCTGTTCCGAGGTAGTGCTGGAAATACCGTCCCGTCCGAATCAGCGATCCGTACAGCGAAGCGGTCACTGCCTGCCATGTCGGAATTGCGTCCGGAATGAGGTTGGAGAGCGACTGATTGGTCCCGATCGCTGATCAGCATGGGGAGCCGGATGGTCGCGTGAAGGAAGAAAATTCAACCACATAATTGAAATTACTACTATTGGAAGTTGGTAAAAAGACGAGGACCCTATTGCGCCGAGGTGTGTCTTGAAACTGTTCTTGGAAGCCTCACCGAGCGTTTCGCTTGTTCGGCCAGAGACGTCCGTCGATACTGTTTGACAGGGTACTTAGCGAACACCCGTGATTGTAATTACGGACCTATACCTGTAATCGGTTGTTTGCGATAGGTAAACGAAACGTGGATGCGGCAGTCATAGGACACCGTGACACGAAACGGACGACAGGTGGCACCGTGTATGCCCGGCTATTCTTCGGGTGTGAGTCGGGTTGTCGGTCCGTGTTTCGTCCATCACTTGTACCCGATCGCACGGAGGCCGAGTTCCCCCAGTAGCGCGTAGATGACGGCGCTAATGCCGAGTACCCCGAGGATTCCGGCGAGTGGGCCCGAGGTCGCAACTGCTCCGAGAAGCAAGGCGACGCCCAGGGCGACGACGAAGTTGAGAAACGAACTGCGCACCGCGACGAGCGGCTTGAACAACGGATGTGTCTCCTCGGAACTGGAGTCGACGGGCTCCCCGTCGTCTTGCAACGCGGACATGGTTTCGAGTCCGCAATCCAGACTTATAATGATGGGGGCCCGTCGTCGGTCTCGAGAGTCGGGCCGGACCGACCGTAGGGCAGCCCGTCCCGACAGCGATAGAGCGCGTAACTCGTCCAGGCGATCATGAAGGCGATACCGGGCAGACTCATCAGTCCGACCGTCGCACCCGGGCTACCCGGCTCGTTGACGAACAGGAGGATGGCAATATCGAGTACCAGCGCGACCACGTTCGCCGCCAGCAGGAGCACGATGACCTGCTGGTTCGCACACGCCTGAACGAGGAGCTGCTCTCTGAACGTCTCCGCCATACGTTCGCAGTGTCACCGACCCCGCTTCAGTGTTCGGGTGCCTCCGGTGGGTAACTACGCGCCAGACGGACCTCCTCGCCCGTGGGAAACGCCACATCGGTGGAGTATCTGACCGACGATGTTTGCATTGAGCAAACGAACTCGGGCAATCGACGGGATCGTTTGCCATCTGCAAACGTCTGGTCCGTATTCCGGGCGAATCGGGCCGTTTCGAGGGTGAATACCGGCTCCCACCGTCGGCGTCGACACGCTTAAGAACGACTGCTGGTGTTGTAGCCGTATGCGTACTCAGTCGCTGAACGGTAGCTGGCAGTATCGCCAGCGCGACGGCGGAGCGTGGCGCGAGGGACGCGTCCCGGGGGGCGTCTACACCGACCTCCTGGACGCGGGCGCGATTCCAGACCCGTTCGTGGGGGACAACGAACTCGACGTGCAGTGGGTCGGACGGACCGACTGGGAGTACCGTCGCACTGTCGACGTCGACGACCGACTCCTCGAACACGACCGCGTCGTGCTGCGATGCGACGGCCTCGACACCGTGGCCACCGTGTTCGTCAACGGCCAGCGGGTCGGCGAGTCGGTTAACATGCACGTCGGCAACGAGTTCGACGTCACCGGCGCCCTCCACGCCGGCGAGAACGAGGTCGCCGTTCGGTTCCGCTCGCCCGTCGAATACGGCGAGGAGCGCGCGGCGGCGCACCCCTACGAGGTCCCCTGCATTCGGTACCCCGTCGACCAGCCGGGCCGACCGTTCATCCGCAAGGCGCAGTGTCACTACGGTTGGGATTGGGGCCCGTGTCTCCCGACGATGGGGATCTACCGCGACATCTCGTTGATCGGTTACTCCGACCCGCGGATCCGCCACGTGAAGACCGAACAGGACCACGCGGGCGAGGGGATCGACCTGACCGTCCGCGTCGGCATCGACGCACCGACCGGTGGTACATACGACCTGTCCGTCGACGTGGCCGGCCAGACGGTGGCCGAGTCCATCGCGCTCGACCAGGGCGAACAGGAGGTGGAGGTCACGCTCCCCCTCGACGAAGAGACGGTCGAGCGATGGTGGCCCAACGGCTACGGCGACCAGCCGCTGTACGACCTGACGACGGCCGTCGGCGACGATACCCATACTGACCGGATCGGCTTCCGGGAGATCGAACTGGTTGTCGAACCCGACGGAGCGGGTACGTCGTTCTACTTCGAGGTCAACGGTGAACCGGTCTACGCGAAAGGGGCTAACACCATCCCGACCGCGCCGCTGTACGGCGACGTCACCGACGAACGCTACGAGCACCTGATCCGGAGCGCCGCCGACGCGAACATGAACATGCTGCGGGTCTGGGGCGGTGGGTACTACGAAGAAGACGCCTTCTACGAGCTGTGTGACGAGTATGGAATCCTCGTCTGGCAGGATTTCATGTTCTCCTGCTCGCTCTATCCCGCGAACGAGGCGTTCCTCGACACGGTCGAAGCGGAAGTGCGCTATCAGGTCCGTCGTCTGGCGAACCACCCGTCGATCGCGCTCTGGTGTGCCAACAACGAGAACGAGGAAGCGCTGGAGAACTGGTACGGCGACCACGAGCGCCACGAGGACCACCGCGAGGACTACCGACAACTCTACGCGGAGACCGTCGGGCCGGCCTGCCGCGAGGAAGACCCCTCGCGCACTTACTGGCCCGGATCGCCATCCAGCGGCCCGGACGAACTCGACCCGTACGTCTTCGAGAAGGGCGACATCCACTACTGGGACGTCTGGCACAGCGGCCAGCCCTTCGAGGAGTACCTCACTACGGAACCGCGGTTCGTCTCCGAGTTCGGCTACCAGTCGTTCCCTTCGCTAGACTCGCTCCGGACCGTTCTCACCGAACCGGAGGAGTTCAACCCTACGTCGCCGACGATGGAACATCACCAGCGGAATCCAGGCGGCAACACGACCATCCTCCGGCGGATGGCCGACTACTTCCGGATCCCCTTCGACTTCGCCGATTTCGTCTATCTCTCGCAACTGCTGCAGGCCGAGGCGATGTCGACCGCCATCGAACACTGGCGCCGCCGCAAGCCGACGACGATGGGCGCGTTGTACTGGCAACTCAACGACCTCTGGCCGGTCGCCTCGTGGGCATCCGTCGAGTACGACGGCAAGTGGAAAGCCCAGCAGTACGCCGCGCGCCGGCAGTTCGCGCCGCTGCTCCTGTCGTTCCATCCCGCGTTCGAAGGCGGAGGCGGTATCGACAACGCCCAGGCTGAGGATCCAGACGACCCCGACTGGGACGACCTGACCGCGCAGACGCTCTGGGTCACCAGCGACGAGACGGCTCCCGTCTCGGGCGACGTGACCGTCGAAGTCCGGACGTTCGACGGGGATCTCGTTCGCGACGAGACCGTCGGAGTGGCCATCGACGCTCACGAGAGCACCGCGCTGACGACCGTGGAGCGAGCGGACCTCACCGACGACATCGACCCCTCGGACGTGATGGTTCGCGCGACGTTCGAGCCCGACGGCCCTTCGGCGGACACGCCGACGACGTACCCGGCGACGGCCTTCTTCACCGACTACAAGCGGCTATCGCTGCCCGAGACGGATCTATCGGTCGAGATCGACGGCGCGGACGTGACCGTCGCCGCCGACGAAGCGGCGCTGTTCGTCGAACTCGACCCGGGGACGCTGCCGGGTGCGTTCTCGGACAACTACGTCCACCTCACGGCGGGTGAACGGCGGACGCTCACCTTCGACGCCTACGACGGCCGCCGCGACGCGCTCGTCGAGGCCCACCTCGAAGACGAACTCTCCGTCAGGCACCTGCGAGAAACGTACTGACGGGCTCCGCTCGACGGTCGTCCGGTGCGAGGGCAGGAAAGGGCCGCCCAGAATCGGACTGCAGTGGGATTGTCCGCGAGACGCTGCGTTCAGTCGCCCGCCGACCGGCCGGTCGGTGAGCTCTCCGCGGACTGGAGTTCGGGGCTCTCCCAGTAGGGGTGGTCGTCCTCGGCGCGGAAACAGCGAACCCGGTGCCCGCTGGCGACCTCCGTCCTCGGGGGTAGTTCGTCCGTGCAGGCATCACGGGCCTCCGGACAGCGGTCGTGGAACGGACATCCGTCGGGTGGGTTCGAGGCGTCGGGGACGTCGATGGCACGGAGCGGTGCGTCCTCGATGCCGTGGGCTGCTGTCGCCCGCTCGCCGGATGCGAGATCCGGCGTCGCCCACAGCAAGGCCTTCGTGTAGGGGTGCTGCGGGTCCTCGATGATCCGGTCGACCGGCCCGACCTCGACGAGCTTCCCGAGGTACATGATCCCGATGCGGCCGCCGGACCGTTCGGTGAGATAGCGAGCGTTGGAGATGTCGTGCGTGATGTACAGGTAGGAGGTGTCGACCGCCTCCTGCAGTTCGAGCATGAGGTCCATCATGTTGATCCGGAGGCTCACGTCCAGCGCACTGATGGCCTCGTCGGCGAGGATCAGGTCGGGACTCATCAGCAGGGCGCGCACGAGCGCGACGCGCTGTTGTTCCCCGCCCGACAGCTGGTGGGGGTACCGGTCCGCGTAGTCCGCGGGGGGTTCGAGCCCGACGTACTCGAGGAAGCCGTAGATGTGCTCGCGGCGGTCGGCGCGGCCCATGTCGGGCTCCCAGCGCCGCAGCGGTTCGGCGAGGATCGACTCGATCCGGGAGTTGGCGTCCAGCGACGCCTCGGGGTCCTGGTGGATGATCTGCAGCGCCCGGCGGATCGACTCGAAGTCGTGGGCCTGGTCCCCGCCGCCGAACAGCCCGCTCGCGTCTTTCGCCTCCCACACGTCCGTCCCGCGGTAGCGAACGCTGCCCTCGCTGGGGCGGTGGAGCCCGATGGCGGCCTTCCCGAGCGTCGTCTTCCCGCACCCGGACTCGCCGACCAGCGCGAGGACCTCGTTCTCGTGGACGTCGAGCGAGACGCCGTCGACGGCCTTGACCGTCTCCGTGTCCCGCAACCCGAACAGGCTGCTGTTCTCGAAGTGGACGTGCAGGTTCTCCAGCGAGACGACGACGTCGTCACTCATCCCGGTCGTCCTCCTCGCTCGCGGCGTCGTCGCCGCCGGACTTCGGCCCTACGTCGTGTACCGGATCCGACCCCGTCGGGATCGGAACCTCGCGCTGTGACCGCTCGGGGTAGTGGCAGGCAGCCGCGTGGGCGCTCCCGAACACGTCGAGCGGCGGGTCCTCGCGAGTACAGCGCTTGTCGGCGACGGGACAGCGCGGGTGGTACCGACAGCCGCTCGGTACGTCACTGGGGTTCGGCGTCGACCCCGGGATGGCCTCCATCGTCTCGATCGGCGCCGAAACGTTCGGGACCGCACTGAGCAGGGCACGCGTGTAGGGATGCTCCGGCTCCGTCAGGATCCGCTCGGTCGGGCCGACCTCCGCGAACTCGAAGGCGTACATCACCGCCAGCCGGTCCGCGATGAGCGAGATCAGGTTCAGGTCGTGGGTGACGAACACGAGCGTCAGGTCGTACTTCTCCTTGATGTCCGAGAGCAGGGAGACGATTGCCCGCTGCATCAGCAGGTCCAGCGCCGCCGTCGGCTCGTCGAGGACGACCACCTCGGGGTCGAGCACGACGCCCAGCGCCAGCAGGACGCGCTGTTTCATCCCGCCCGATAGCTCGTGGGGGTACGACGGGAGCACCTGGTCGGGATTGAGGTAGAGGTCGCGGCAGATCTCGTCGGCCCGACGCAGACCGGCCGCCTCCTCGACTCCGTGGGCGGCGAAGGTCTCGAGGAAGTGCTGGCGGACGGTCATCGTCGGGTTGAACGCGCTCTGTGCGGACTGGACGACGAACGCCATCTCCGACCACCGGACGTCGGCCTTGAGTTTCGACTCGCTCATGTCGGTCACGGTCATCGGGTCGCCGTCCTCGGGGTAGTAGGTCACCTCGCCGCCGACCTGGCCGGGCTCGACGACGGCGTTCAACAGCGACGAGGCGAACATCGACTTGCCCGACCCCGACTCGCCGACGACGCCGAGCGTCTCCCCGCGGTAGACGTCGAAGTCCACACCGTCGAGGACCCGCGACTCGCCGCCTTCCATGTCGAAGGTGACCGAGACGTCCCGGACCTCGAAGACCACATCCTCCGCTGGCCGTGCTCGTGACTCCGCGACTGGCATGCGCCGGAGTTCTCTATCCTCCTACAAAAAATTACGCCTCAGATGGGCCACCGGGAGCAGCGTGCGTCGAAGAAACTCGAACGCCCCTCTCTCGCTGTCGTCGCCCAGTCCGCTCTGTAGCCCAACTCCTGTCGGGTGTAGCGCAGCGCCGACCGCCGGCACCACAAAGAATAAACATGATAGTTACGACGGCGAACACATGGCGTCGAGTTACTTCCTCAAGCGGACAGCCCACGCCGTACTGGTGTTCGCCGTGGTCACGTCCCTGGCCTTCGCCCTCTTCCGGCTGATGCCGTTCGGGCCGGTGGAGATGGTCCGGCTCCGGCTCATGCAACAGATGAGCACGTCGGGGTCGTTCAGCCAGGCGGAGCTCGAACGGATCAACACCATGGTGGAGACGTACACGAACATCAACCCCGACCGTCCGATCCCGCTGGCGTACCTCGACTACCTGCAGCAGGTGTTCCTCCACCAGGACCTCGGGCGGTCGTTTCACTTCAGCGAACCCGTGACCGAGGTACTCGCCACCCGGATGCAGTGGTCCATCTTCATCAGCGTCTACGGCATCGCCCTCGGTCGGACCACCTCGCTGTTGCTCGGCGCCGGGATGGCCTACAAAGAGGGGAGCCGCTTCGACAAACTTGTCACCGGCTTCTCGATCCTCAACCGGACCGTCCCCTTCTACATCGTCGGGATCGTGGTGCTTATCGTCTTCTCGTTCAACCTCGGGTGGTTCCCGTCGGGCGGCCTCTACAACCGCGCGTACACGCCGGGGCTCAATCCGGACTTCATGCTGAGCATCGTCCGCCACGCCGCGCTGCCGGTGCTCGCGTCGTTCGTCGCCGGGTTCGGCGGGGCGCTGGCCTACCGCGGCAACTGCATCCGCGAACTCGGGAAGGGGTACATCCGCGTCGCCCACCTCCGGGGGATCGGCGACGCCCGGATCGCCATCCGCTACGTCGGTCGCAACTCCCTGCTCCCGATCTACACGAGCCTCACGCTCGCCATCGCGACGGTGTTCTCCTCGTCGATCATCCTCGAGACCATCTTCGGCTACCCGGCGATGGGCTACGTCACCTACGAGGCGCTGCTCAACCGCGACTACCCCCTGCTGATGGGCTCGTTCATGTTCTTCACGGCGATCACGCTGCTCGGCGTCCTGATCGCCGACCTGACCTACGGCGTCATCGACCCGCGCGTCGAGGGAGGTGGTGACCGTGAAGCCTTCTGACGGCGACGAGTCGACCGACGAGCGAACGGCACCGCCCGGGGACCGCCCGTCGTCGAACGGGGACCGGTCGCCGCCTGCGCTGGTCCGCACGGACGGTGGGACCGCGGCCGACGAGGACCTGTTCTCGCCGGACACGTCCGTCCAGCGGGAGTCGCTAGTCGACCGGATCAGCCACGGGGTGCGCGAGCATCTGATCGCACCGCTCCAGATCATCAGGGGGGATCCGCGCGGCGTCGTCGGCATCGGGCTGTTAGCGTGGTTCTTCCTCATGGGAACCGTCGGCGTCCTCGTCTACCCGAAGCCGACGACGATGGAGGCGCCGATCTTCGCGCCGCCGTTCCAGGACATGGCCTACCCGCTCGGGACGGGCGTGCTCGGCCAGCAGATCGACCGCCAGATCGTCCACGCGACGCCGGCGATGTTGAAGATGATCGCCTCCGGCGCGTTGCTGTCGATGGTCCTCGGGACGGTGATCGGCACCGTCGCCGGTTACAAGGCCGGGTGGTGGGACTACGCGCTGATGCTGCTCTCCGACACGGTGATGACCATCCCGGCGCTCGCGCTGGTCGTCGTCCTCGCGGCAGTGTACGCGCCCGAGCGACCGCTCGTCGTCGGCCTGATCCTCGGGATCAACAACTGGCCGGGGCTGGCCCGGACCGTTCGGTCGGAGGTGCTGTCGATCCGGGAGAACGAGGTGATCGAGGCGGCCCGCGTGATGGGCCTGTCCGACCGGCGGATCCTCCGGAAGTACGTCGTCCGGAACCTGATGCCGTACATCTCGATCAACTTCGCCAACAGTTCCCGGCGGATCATCTTCGAGGCGGTCGGGCTGTACTTCCTCGGACTGCTCCCGACCACCTCCCAGAACTGGGGCATCATGATGCAGGAGGCGTACAACAACTCCGACCTGACCAACGTCGCCCAGCTCCACTGGCTCGTCTTCCCGATGTTGACCATCGTCGCATTGGTCCTCGGGCTGATCCTCACCGCACAGTCGCTGGACCGCCTCTGGAACGTCCGGCTCCGCGCCCGGCACCTCCAGGACGAGGAGGAGACCGCCATCGACGCCGACTGACACATACGCAAATATTCAAAACTATTTTATAGTAACGACGAATTGGCACAGACATCCATGCAGGATGATAGCGGTGGACACGACCAGCTGAGCCGCCGGACGTGGTTGTCAGCGGTGCTGGGCGTCGGTGCGTCGACGCTTGCGGGGTGTAGTGGCGGGGGAGAGGAGGATGCTCCTGCCGGCGATGGCGGAACCGGGACGAGTGGCGACGGCGAGACGAGCGGGGGGAATGGAGCGACGGAGAGCGTGGCCGAGCAGACGGCCGTGGCCGAGGATGTCGAACCCCGGGACTCGAACTTCAACTGGGCGTTCAAGAGCGACTTCAACCCCGTCGAGGGCAATTTCAATCCGCAGAGCCCGAACTCCAACTCGGAGTGGTTCTTCAACCGGATCTGGGGGGACCTGACGATCCAGGCGAACCTCCAGGGGACGCCGATCAAGTTCATGGCCGACTCGTTCGAGGTCGCCGACGACGGCAGCTCGGCGACCCTGACGCTCGCTGAGGGGTACACCTGGTGGGACGGAACGCCGGTCCGCCCGAAGGACGTCCTCTCTACCCGGACCTACACCAACTTCACCCAGCACTACCAGGAGAAACACCCCGACAACCCCGCCGAGGTGATCGATACCGAGCCGGCGACGATCCGGTTCAACTACAACTGCCCGACGAACCCGGATCTCGCCCTGCTGAACCAGCGCAACAGCCTCAACTTCCCGAAATACGAGTTCTACGAGCCGTGGTTCGAGCGGTTCGCCGACGCCTCCAGCGAGTCGGAGATCGAGAGCATCAACAAGGAGATCAACGAGGAGAGCCTCTCACTGCAGACAGTCGTCGACGAGGGGTGGGGCTGTGGCCTCTGGAAGCCGACCGACTGGGACACCCAGCAGATCGTCCACGAGAAGGTCTCCGACCACCCCCGCGCCGAGAATACGAACCTGAAGCAGTTCACTATCGACCTGCTCGGGAGCAACCAGAAGATCACGCAGGCCATCTCGAACGGCGAGGTCGACGCCGGGAACGTCGGTGCGATCTCCGGAACGTCTGTCCCCAACCCGAACATGGAGATCGTCCACAGCGTGCCGACGGGCGCACAGATCGGCCTCAGACTGAACAAGGCCAACCCCCACCTCGCCAAACCGGAGGTCCGCCGCGCGCTGGCGTACCTGATCAACTACGAGGACATCACGACGGTCCTCGACAGTGGCCTCGGCGTCAACGCCCAGACGGTGCGCTCCCAGAACCTGACTTCCCGGCCGATGGAGGACAACTACCTCCCGGACGGCTTCCTCGGTAATCTGATCGACTACGGGTCGACTGCGAACCCCGAGCGCGCGACGGAACTGATGGAAGCGGCCGGCTACACCAAACAGGGCGGGACGTGGACCGACGACCAGGGGCGGTCGATCGAACTCACGCACATCACGCCGCCGTGGAACAAGTACAAGTTCATCTCCGACTACCTGAGCAACAAACTCGGAGAGTTCGGGATCGAGACGAAGGTGCAGTCGCTGTCGTACTCGGGGCTGATGAACAAGTGGCAGAACACCTTCGAGTTCGACGTGATGACGTGGTTCCAGTCGGGACTTCATCCGGCGGTGTGGTACAGCCTCGGCCGCAACGGCAAGGGCTGGCAGGAACTGCGCGGCTGGGGGCTGAACATGCTCGAAAACCCCGGCAAGAGCGCCGAGACCTGCGAACCGCAACCGCTCGAGATAACCGACGGCAAGGAGGTCGACGACCGACTCGGCCAGCCCATCCGGCCGGAGTATCCCGCCAAGGTGGGTACAGAGACGCTCGATCTCTCGGAAGTCGAGGAGACGAAGACGCTCGAACCGTTCGTGCTCAACGACTCGATGCGCCGCACGCAGTCCACGGAGGAACTGCAGTCGCTCGCCTCCGAGTTCGCCTGGTACGCGAACTGGGCGGTGCCGAACCTCGAACTGTTCGACGAGGTGTTCACCCACTACGGCAACACCGAGAAGTTCGTCTTTCCGAACCCCGACGACGACGTCTACTACATGCGCAACCACTGGCAGTGGATGGCCCACGGCGACGTCGACGGTATCGGCAGGTGACCGTACCGGGATAGCTGCATCGTCCGTGTCCCGTCCCGGTCCGTTACTGCGAGAACTGGTCGGTCCAGCCGGCGTAGGTGTTCTGGAGTTCGACCACGCCGACGACGTTCCGGATCTGGTCCGGCAGAGCCGAGCGGAACCGCTCGTCGGTGACGCGGTCGGTCGGCCCGGAGACACTGATCGCACCCAGCAGTTCGCCGTCGGGCGAGTCGACGGCAGCGGCGACACAGCGGACGCCCTCGTACCGTTCCTCGTCGTCGAAGGCGACCCCCTCCGAGCGGATGCTGTCGAGTTCGGCACGCAGTCGCTCGGGATCGGTGACCGTCGCCGACGTGTAGGGGTCGAGCGTCGTCTCCGCGAGGTACTGGTCGATCCGGTCGTCGGTCAACTCGGCGAGGAACGCCTTGCCCGCGGCGGTGCAGTAGAGCGGTTCGTCGCTACCGAGGTGGAGTTGCGGGTGCTCCTCCGCTTCGCCGGTCGCGCGATAGATCGTGATCCCCCGTCCGTCGTGCTCGGCGACGAGCCGGGCCTGTTCGCCCGTCTCGGCTGCCAGGTCGTCGACGTCTTCCCGTGCGAGGTGATACAGCGGCTGGTGTTCGCGCACCTGGCCGCCGACCGAGAGAAACTGCAGGCCGAGTCGGTACCCGCCGTCGACGCGCTCGACGTAGCCGTGTTTGCGCAGCGTCGTCACGTGGTGGTGGACGGCCGCTTTCGAACAGTCCAGCGCCGTCGCGAGTTCGGTCACGCCGGCGCGCTCGCGCTCGCGGATCGCGTCGACGATCGCGAGGGAGGTCTCGACGGACTGGACCGTTTTCCCGCCGGGTTCGGTCATGTCACGCGAGATACGCCCCAGGGTAATAAATTGTCGCCGCCCGCTCACGACTCCTGCGTTGCGTAGATCCGGTGGATGACGCGCTGGACGTCGATGGCCTCGTGGACGTTCGTCTCCGCGGGACGGTCGCCGCTGACGACGGCCTCGACGAACGTCTCCAGTTCGGCCACGTAGGGGTCGTTGGGCCGGACGTGGACCTCCGAGTCGACGAAGTGGTCGTGTTCGCCGCTGCGGACCTCGTAGAGCGTCAGGTCGTTGCGCTCCTCCGGGACGGGTTCGATCGCGTCCAGCGAGTTGGTGATGTCGAGTTTCGCGCCGGCCTCCCTCCCCTTGATCCGATAGGCGTGGCTCGCTTCGTCGTTCGCGGCCCACGCGACTTCGACGCTGGCCGTCAGCCCGTTCGCGAACTCGCAGAAGGCCGTGACGGTGTCCTCGACGTCGTACATCTTCGCGTCGTCGTCTTCGCCCCACATCTCCAGGTAGGCGTAGTCGTCGCGGTGGCCGAAATGCGAGTCGACGTCGGCGCTGACCGACTCGAGTTCGGGCCACCCGGAGAGGTACAGCAACATATCGAGACAGTGGGCGCCGATGTCGACCAGGGCACCGCCGCCGGCGATCTCCCCGGAGGTGTACCACGTCCCGCGGCCCGGGACGCCCCGTCGCCGGACGTACCTGGCGTCGATGTGGGTCAACTCGCCGAGGTATCCGCTCTCGACGTACGAGCGGGCGACCTGGGTGACCCGCCTGTGGCGGTGGTGAAAGCCGACCATGCAGGTGTTGCCCGTCTTGCGGGCAGTCGCGGCGATCCGCTCGGCGCTCTCCAAGTCGTGTGCCAGGGGCTTCTCGAGGAGTACGTCCAGTCCAGCCTCCAGTGCGCCCACGGCCGAGGGCTCGTGGAATTTGTTCGGCGTCGTGATGACGACGGCGTCGACCGCGCGGTCGAACAGGTCGGTCGGACTCTCGTACGCCGGCCGGTCGAACCGTTCCTCGAACTCCGTCCGCGCCGTCGGGTCCGCGTCGACGCCGAACACCTCGTGTCCCATCTCCCGCAGGAGTCGCGCGTGATTCGCCCCGTGCGTTCCCAGCCCGACCACCCCGACGGTCACCGTTTCGTCCATGGTTCCTAGCCCCTCCAGTGGGACACCAGTTAATCCTTTCTCGGTGACAGACGGCGAGGACCGCCCGTCGACTCCACTGATCTTCTCCATCCGGTCGGTCACGTGCAGGATTCCAGGGATGTACGGTGTATAAACCTCTTCTAGAAGGGTTTGACATGGTGAAGAATATGGGAAGCGGTCGGACCGCCCTCTGGTGCGTACCGCCGGTCAGGACACCGAGAGAAGTGGTGTCTACCGACATCCGTGAGATCGGCTTCCTTGTGAGCCCCATGTTGGGTCAATTACGAGAGAGGTGATCTGGCGAAACGAAGCGAAAAGTGATCGTAATTTAATCAGTCTTGTTTTCTATCCAATCGCATATGATTCGAAGAGATGTCGACCCCCAGGATGTCATGCCGGACTCGGAGTGAGGCCGGAAGCGTGGTTTCCAGAACGGTAGAGTACCGATCTCTAGATCGACCCTGGGGAAAAAGCCGTATTGATGCCTTTTTCACGGAATAGTAACTCTACGACTGCGATCGTATCGTTCGGCTGTCAAGGCACAGAGGACACTCATTCGGTTTAAAAAGTATAGCGGATCCATCCAACTATCGGTAAGCGGCTTTATTGTCCCCTCCTCGACGCGAGCTGGGACGGAGCCTTCTCTACCCTGCTAGTTCTCTCCTGCATCTACCCGTGCGAACTGTACGACACCGGCACGCCCAGAAATGATAGATGTATGTATAATCAATCAATCTGATTGCTGGTAGGATGTCACACCCTCCCGTAAGGGGTCGAACTCAAAGAGGCCTGATGGATGCTGATGATGCCAAGGTAGAGCCCCTCCCCTCAACTGACCGGCAAATCCAATTACCTGGTGCACCGAGGGGGTGTATGGCTCAAGGAGTCTACGATAGACTGCCATGGTTTTTGAAGCCAGCAGCAAGAGAAATCTATCAGAAATTGTGGCCAACTCGCTTCTCGAAGCTCAAACACGAATGTAACGGGATGCTCTCGGAAGAGGTGTATGAAGAACTCTATAAGAGTGCAAAAGCAACTCAAGACGGAAATATAATCGAGGTCGGGGCAGCCCACGGAGCCGGCTCTATCGCACTCGCATTAGGGCTAGCTGACAGTAATAGTAATGGAGAGGTCATTACAGTTGAAAAGGGCGAAGGGGGATCTCGTTCTAAATACGGGGCAAAAGAAGATAACATCGGGATACTTGAACAGAATATTCGGGAATGGGGGGTAGCTGACCGAGTTCAAGTAGTCACCCAGCACCTGGACCGCGATTCCGAATTACCGCCGGCGATCTCCGGAGAGCTTCCTGTCTCAGTACTCTGTCTTGATGCAGACGGGAACCTGGATCGTGACTTTGAGCTCTTCTATGACCATCTTCTCCCGGGGGCGACAGTGATCATTGATGATTACTCCCCTGAAAAGAATTATCGCCCGAAATCGGAGCGTTACCCGCTTGGGGGCGGGAAAAATTACAGGACGTTTTGCCACGCAAACTTACTCGTCGATGAGGGATATCTATCACGATACCGATTGATTGATGATACGCTATTTGCTGTGAAACCATACACTGATCCCGAATACGACCTCGATACGACTGTCGTTGACCAGCACCTGGCGAAGACCAGAGAACGGCTAACGGACGGATAGCATCCTCTTTCGCGGGCCTGGTCCGTTCAGGAGTATCGACTCCTGATCGGCTGTTGGTGGTTGAATTCTGGTCGAGAGAATAGTCGGTCCGCGATCGTACTTTACTCCCCACAGTGGAAGCTTTCGATACGCTTGCTAGTCGGCGGCTATACTACTGGAGTCAATACCTGATGAGCGCCTTCGGAACGTCCTCTCTGGGTGACCGAACCCGTGGCGTGAGCAAACATTCGACCCCAACGGTGCAACCACACCGCGATTACTGTCGTTCAACTGGACAGCAGAGCTACGATTAGAAGTCCGATTTTACCGAGCTCGAGCCGTGATTTGATTGCCCGCGGAGAAATTTGACGTGAGATTCGCAGATTGGGTTCTCTGAATCGTTTCCTCGGCAAGCGAGCTTCTCGAATTACTCGGGGTTGCCCCTCTCTTATCGGCTGATTCCTGGTTGGAACTGTCCTCGTGACGGTATCAGTATTGAATCAGCGATTCTTGTTCGAGGGCACTGTAGTGTGTCTCGGTACAGACATCCTGACACGTGTAGAGTCCCATCTTCTATACCTCACCGGTCATCTCAGTCCCTATCTGTCGAGATATAGCCGCTGACTGCCTCGGTCGGCGCGGCAAGTACCTGTCGGGACTACCGTCCCATGGAACGTCTCCGTGCACGCGGTCATCTCCATTTCTCAATATTCGAGCCGTCGGCGACACTGACGACTGGGAAGTCCTCGTCGGTCCCGTTGCTGACGTACTCGCAGCTGCATTGTGCTGTTCGAAGTCAGAGAATGCACTGTGCATGCCCTTCACGTTCGTATACTTCTCCGTAGCCATCGGCTGAGCCACCTGTATGTATTCTGCGCAACGATCACTCACGAAGTGGTTGTGAGTTGATTACTATCTGTCCCGATGTGAGATGAGAGAACGTCCTCCGTGTAATGGTGAGATGCCGACCGAGCACGTCAACGTAATGAGTGTCCGGTATGACGGACACTTTATTACAGATAGTTTACATGTTGGCAATGGGGGCCAACGGTCTGTGGAGTAATTACGCAAGCCTTGGCGGCCCATCCCGTGATGTCGTTTCCTGTATCCTGTCTTTACCGGACCCTGACGTAGGGAGTTCTGCCGTCCGTCCACGTGACCGAACATCCGAGATGTTTGTTACTAACTCACACTCACTCGTGAACACCGTTCGGTCACTCTGAAACGGTGTCCAGATCCCGTAGTGGGACCGGTATGTCACATTGGGCCATGGGATTATCTACTGTATAACTGCAACAATTTGGCCCGTAGAAACGTGTATTGCGGAAGATCAGGATCACAAACCTCCAGTTTTAAGTAAAACCGTTACCTCCCTAACATTACTGAAGTCGCGGACCGGTGCTGCAACTACGTTACCGGATACCCGCTGGGGAGTGGGCATCCGGGACGAACAAACGAAATGGGTGATAGAATGCAATTCGATAATCGGGGTACCAGATCTCTCCACGGCTGTTGCCGGCAATTGAACGAGTGGCAACGGCGCGGACTGCCGGCTCGAGACCGAGAGAGGTGCTGGATCATGGGTCGGAATGGAGCGACACCGGGTCTTCGGAGTCATGACGACGAAATCCGGGATATCTATGAGTAGTGACCAACTCGAACGGGTGGGCAGTGAGCAGCATCGGGAGGTACAGCCGCAAGAGGTCGCCATTGGCGTGATCGCGACCGAAGAAAACACCGAGAACGCACTCCGGACGATCGTTCGCGCACGGGGGCGCGGCCACGACGTCTTCGTCCTCCAGCCGGGGGAAGCAGAGACGGAGACAGTGAGGCTCGCGAGGCAGTTCGACGTCGAGATCGTACAAACGCGGGCGACCGACGATCTGGAGCGGTACAAAGAGGAACTGGGCATCGCGGCCTCGGTGAAAGACTATGAGGCCGTTATCGTTCCTTCGCCTGACTGTCGGCGGATCCACTACGACGAGACGCTCTCGGAGATCGACGAGACGGAAGTCCAGATTGAGCCGGTGACAACGCGGACCGCCGAACTCTCCGGCGAGACCGTTGTCGGCATCCCGGCGTACAACGAGGCTCAGTCGATCGCCGACGTCGTCTACGAGGCGCGGCGCCACGCCGACTCCGTGCTGGTCGTCGATGACGGTTCGTCCGACGAAACTTCCGAACTGGCTCGTGAGGCTGGCGCCGTCGTCATCGAACACGAACGCAACCAGGGCTACGGGCAGGCGCTCAAGACACTGTTCACCGAGGCCGACGAACGCGACGTCGGTGCCCTGGTGATCATTGACGCCGACGGGCAGCACGATGCTACGGACATTCCCCGGTTAGCTCAAGAGCTGGAAGACGAGGCTAACTTGGTGATCGGGAGCCGGTTCGCGGTCGACGGCGACACCAACGCGCCCGTCTATCGGCGCTTCGGGCTGTGGGTCGTGAACACGCTGACGAATCTGAGCATGGGAATTGTGCGTTCACGTTCCCGTGTACGGGATACTCAAAGCGGGTTCAGGGCATACGACTCGGAGCTACTGGAGTCGCTCGCCAGCGGCGGTGAGATCGGCGACCAGATGAGTGCCAGCACGGATATCCTCTACCACACCCACGAGAACGACTTCGAAATCGAAGAGGTCGGGACGACCATAGATTACGAGGTAGAAGACGCGAGTTCACATAACCCTGTTTCACACGGACTCAATCTGGTTAATAATATACTGAAGACCGTCGAACGCCAGCGTCCGATCTCGGTGCTCGGCGTACCCGGGTTCGTCAGTACGATAATCGGTATCGGATTCGGCTACTGGACCTTCTCTAACTTCATCAACAGTGGGACCTTTCCGCTCGGCCTCGCCGTGGTGTCGGTATTTTTCGCGCTTGTCGGCATCTTCTCGGCCTTCACGGGGATCATCCTCCACTCGCTAAATCAGCATCTCGATTGACCCGGTTCCTGTGGCCTTCCGGATCTCTCCCATCTGTCGTAACTAATAAGCATACTCCCTCGAAGTGTTAATCAATGGATGGGAATGCAGACGACGAGTGTTCCGTCACTATTGTCCTCGGAACTCGGCCGGAGATCATCAAACTATCCCCGGTGATCCGAGCCTGTGAGAATCGGGGACTGCCCTTCACGATCGTCCACACCGGGCAGCACTATTCCGATTCTCTCGATACGGTGTTCTTTGACCAGCTCGAACTCCCGCGGCCTGATCACCACCTGGGGGTCGGATCCAACACGCACGGGAAACAGACCGGCGAGATGATAGAAAAGATCGAGGCGATCTTGCTCGAGGAAAGCCCCGATGTCGTTCTCGTTCAGGGTGATACCAATTCGGTCCTCGCAGGCGCGGTCGCGACCAGTAAACTCGACATCGAGCTAGGCCACGTCGAAGCAGGGCTTCGAAGCTTCGACGACGGGATGCCGGAGGAGACGAATCGCGTTCTCACAGACCATGCTGCAGATTATCTCTTTTCACCGACTGCCACTTCCACCGAACTACTCCGTGATGAGGGTATCCCCGACGAGAAGATCTTCGAGACGGGGAATACCGTCGTAGATGCAGTCGACCAAAACAAGAAGTTAGCCGAGAGCAAGAGCAGGATCCTGTCCGAATTAGCCGTCTCTGGGGAACCGTTCGGCCTTGTAACCGCCCACAGAGCCGAAAACGTCGATCATCGCGACGAGTTCCGGGGCATCCTGCGTGGTGTTGAGAGGGTCGCGGCGGAACTCGGATTGCAGATGATCTATCCAATCCATCCCCGAGCGAGGGAACGGCTGAACGAGTTCGAGTTGACCGTCTCCGATGCAGTCGAACTGGTCGACCCGCAGGATTATCTCGATTTCCTTCGGCTCCAGCAAGAAGCGACGATCATCCTCACTGACTCAGGGGGCGTTCAGGAAGAGGCATGTATTTTAGGCACTCCGTGTGTCACGCTCAGAGAGAACACCGAGCGGCCAGAAACGCTAGAAGTGGGCGCCAATCGACTAGCCGGAACCGATCCAGAACGAATACTCGAGAACACAAGAGACATGCTCAGCACGAATCAATCGTGGCGTAACCCATTCGGTGAGGGGGATGCAGCGGAACAGATCGTCGAAACAGTAAGCCCTAGCTCTGTGGAGGCCGAACGATGAGTTCCGTATACGTTCACGGATTGGGGTACATCGGACTTCCGACGGCAGCGATGCTGGCTAATTACGGCCATCAGGTCGTTGGCTACGACGTGGACGAGGAACTCGTCGAACAGTTGTCTGCCGGGCAGATATCGATCGACGAGCCCGGATTGCGGGCGTTCGTCACCGAGGCTCTCGACTCCGGCAATCTGGAAGTCGCAAACGAGGTCGCGGCATCGAAGTACCACATTATCTCCGTCCCGACGCCGTTCGATCACGAGACGAAAGTCGCCGATCTCCAGTACGTTGAGGAAGCGGGAGCGGCGATCAAACCTCATCTGCGTCCCGGTGACTCGGTTATCCTCGAATCGACCGTTCCCCCGGGAACGACAGTGAACACCTTACAGCCAGTACTCGAGGAGTCCGGGTACGTCGCAGGGAGGGACTTCGCCCTCATTCACTGTCCGGAAACGGTCCTACCTGGCAATATTATCACTGAGCTCCGGGAGAACGACAGAATAATCGGTGGTGTCAACGGCGTCTCGACGGAGGCAGCCGTGCGCCTCTATGACTCGTTCGTCGAAGGGGAGATCCACACCACGGCGAACGCGACGACAGCGGAGTTCGTCAAACTCATCCAGAACACCTACCGGGACACGAATATCGCCCTCGCGAACGAACTCGCGAAACTGGCCCGCGATTACGAGATCGACTCTCGGGAAGCGATCGAACTCGCGAACGAACATCCGCGCGTCGAGATCCACCAGCCGGGTCCCGGCGTGGGCGGTCACTGCTTGCCGATCGATCCCTGGTTTTTGGGACACAATTCGGATGAACTGGATCTCATCTCGACTGCTCGGGAGATAAATGACGGAATGACGGATTACATTATCGACATTGTCGAATCGGAACTCGGGGAGTTAGATGGAAAACGCGTCGCGATCCTCGGGGTCGCCTACAAAGGTAACGTCGACGACGTTCGGAACAGTCCGGGGCTGCGGATCGCCCGGCAACTCCAAGGGGAGGCGAGTAGTGCAGAAACCGCCGTTTCGACCGATGGGGGCGAGCTAGGGAGCCTCGATATCAGACTGAACGATCCACACGTCGACGATCAGACGCTGGATCTGTGCCCCATTGATGAGGCAGTTTCTGGCGCAGACGCGACGATCGTCGCCACGGATCACAGCGAATACGAAGAACTCGACCCAGAACTCGTCTCCTCACAGATGGACGGAACCCTTCTCGTCGATTCGAAAGATATCTTCGAGCGGTCGGCGTGGGAAGCCGCCGGATTCGATATAATTCGTATTTAGGGTTCAATGAGCGAATCTAAGCCCCGGACACTCGTCGTGAGCCAAAAGTTCCCGCCAGAAAAAGGGGGGAACGCATCGCGAATCGGCGATCTGACGGAGCATATGTCCGATGAGATCGATCTGACTGTCATCGCTCCCCCTCCGTGTTATCCCGCGACCGATTTCGATTGGTCGTGGGACTGGGAGAGAACCGAGTATCAAAACGGTCACGAGGTCGTCCGGCTCTGGGCGTGGCAGTTGCGTGAAGTCGATCCCTCCTTTCTCGAACGGATGCTTTACTATTTCACCTTCGTCGTCCACGCGTTGTTCTGGCTGCTCTGGCGACGCAAGGAGTTCGACGTCATCATCACAACGTCGCCGCCGATCTTCACGGGGATGATAGCCCTCCCGTTTAGCCTGACCGGATCGACGAAATGGGTTCTCGACATTCGGGACCTCTGGATCGACGTCTCTTCCGATCTCGGCTTTATATCGGAAGGAGGTCTCGTCACGAAGACGAGTCGATGGTATCGTGAACTCGAACTTCGGACAGCCGATCTGATCACCGTCACGACTGACGGGACCACCGAACAACTCCGAGATCAGTATACCTTCGACACGGAGGTCCGTGTCCTCCCGAACGGTGTCGATACGAGTTCGTTCAAACCCCGCGATCGCGAAACTACGGTAGATCTAATCTACACGGGGAACGTCGGGTACGGTCAAGACCTAGAAACCTGCGTCCGCGCGCTTCAGTACACCGACCACGACGTCACATTCCGGATCGTCGGGGACGGTGACTTACGTCCAAAACTGAACCGGCTTGCAGACGAGGTCGATGTCGGCGACCAGGTCGAATTCACAGGGATCGTTTCACGGGAGGAGATCCCGATGTTGCTGAGTGAGGCCCGAGTCGGGGTCGCTCCCTTGAAAGAACGCGAGTCGCTAGAGTATGCAGTCCCGACGAAACTCTACGAATACTGGGCCTGTGAACTGCCCGTGCTCGCGCTCGGGCGTGGAAAGATAGAAGATATCGTACAGGAGTCAGAGGCTGGTGTCGTTCCGCCCGGATCGCCGGAGGCGGTTGCAGACGCGCTTGACGAACTGCTATCGGAGGATACGCACCGCCAGCAACTCGCAGAAAGGGGCCGGGAGTTCGTCATCTCGCAATACGAGCGGGAAGCCATCGCCAAGGAGTTCGCCGATCTAGTCACTCAGATGTCTGCGTCCGGATCGAAGACGAATTCTTTCCCGGAGGGCCAGCCTCTTGACTGAACTCGACCGGGAAGTTCGGAATATGAGCCCGGTTGAACAGGCGAAACTCGGCATCTTCACGGCATCACGGCTCCAACGGGAGCAATTCGTTGGTATCGTAGAACGCAAAATTCGCCAGACGGTTTTGCCCCGGCTCCCATTCGATTTCGACGCCCGGTACGAACGTCAGATCCCGGCCGAACCGTGCGCTTCACTCTCTCCGCTCTGTCGTAATACCGCGACGCTCCGCGGCTGTCTCGACGCCGACACGAGGCGTTCTCACCGGACCGACCTCGAGCGATTCGAATCGAATCGGATCGAGTTTCTCGGCCACGACGTCTCGCTCGATACCGACCGGACGATCGCGTGGGACGACGACCAGCTTTCGGACGTGCCCCTCCTTTGGTGGCTCAAGTTCCAGTCTCTGGAACCGCTCGAATGGTTCGTCTTTGGGGACGAAAAACCGGCCCGGAGTGACGAACTCGTAGTGAAGGTACTTGATCCGTGGTTGCGAGCCATGGCTTCGACCACGACGATCGGGGCGCCGGAATATCTTCGGCGAGACTGGATCCCGCACGCAGTTTCGCTCCGAGTGATGAACCTTAGCCGATACTGTGCGTGGCTCGACGAGCACGAAATGCTCGCTGACCGGCAATTTGCCCTGGAGTTCCTCTACAAGAACGCTTTATTCTTGCGCAACCACGTGGAGCGGGACGTCGGGGGGAACCATCTCATCGAGAACGCGCTCGCCCTGCTCATGGCTGGATTGGTTTTCGAGCAGGATCACAGTTGGGCGGAGTTAGGAACGGAGTTGTTCGAAGAGACTGCGACGAGCCAGTTCCTCGGCGACGGTGGACACTTCGAACGGAGCCCAATGTATCATATTATGGTCCTCACGCGGTTTCTGACGGCTGCTGACCTTCTGGCAGAATACGGACACCCGATCCCCCCGGAAGTGGAGCGGACGGCTCGGCGGGCCACACAGTTCATCGATGGGTTGACCCCGCCGGACGGTCGCATCCCGTTGTTAAACGACTCTCAATTTGACGAGGTGCTATCGATCGCAGAGGTAACTGCGTATGCTACCGCAGTAGGCGTCTCGGCGACGAGCGATTCACCGGCCCTCGAGTCGTCTGGGTATTACTGGTTGGGAAGTGGTGTCGATCGAATGCTCGTCGACGGTGGGCCGGTCGGCCCACCCCATCTGCCGGGTCACTCACACGTCGATCTGCTCAGTATCTTGCTGTGGCTCGATGGTCAACGCGTGCTCACTGACACGGGAGTGTATCAATATACGGCCGATACCCGCCGCCAATACGCGAGAGGCATCCGGAGTCACAATTCCGTGCAGGTCGGCGATTCGAACCCCATTACCGTCGGAGGGCAATATCTTCTAGGCCGCCGTACGGAACCGAAGATATCCGTCCGTCGCGATAGGTCGTTCGAGGCAGTTGAAGGCCGGTACAGTACTCCACGGGGACCCGGACCATCGTATACACACGCGCGACGAATTCTGACAGACGAAGAGATGTGGGTCGTCGTCGATAGGGTCTCGAAAGCCGGCGACGCTCCGACGACGTCGAGACTTCACTTCCACCCATCAATCACTGTCGAGCGGAGAACCGAAGGCCGATTCCAGATATCGACCGAGTCCGGCGAGTCGCTCGGTGAAATCCGTCTCGTGAACTGTGCGGACTGCGTTCTGAAATCGAGTCCGTACTTCCCCGAGTTCGGAACGGAGATCACACGAACGGCTCTCGAGATCGATTACGGCACGACTCCCGCGGGCTACGTCATCTCGACCGATAAACTTGGAGAGGTCGAGTACCGCAGCGATCAAGGCGTTCTCACCGTCGCGGGTGAATCGTTTGACCTGTCTGATCTCGACTCGGTCGGTTAGTCTTTCCACCCCGATAGACCGCCTCTGCCTCGCAGTCAGTAAGCCAGATAATCGCCTACCGATCGAAGTCGGTTCGAGAGAAGAGACACTGAACATGGTGAAGATGTGGCGGCTGGAAGTACAGCTATTCCATCAGGGCCGTTCGCTGGAGAACCCGTCTGCCACCCTTAGTGCGCTCCTGAAGTCGCTGGACATCTGTCGATTCCGCGTGGTTACACTCGAAGTAATCTCCTCCGAGAGCGTTTCGAGGTTTCTGAGGGCGTCGTCAGTTACGGACGTGAGCGCTTCGAGCGTCGCTTCGTCCCAGGTCAACACGTACTCGCTGATGTCGAGCGTTTCGAACGTTCCCCGGATCTTCGGACCCCAGCCGGGTTTGTATGCGCTGATCGTCGGCGTTCCAACGGACAGGGCGAAGATCGCGGCGTGGAGCCGCATCGTCACGAGGAGATCGACGTCGTCGTAATGCTCTCGCAGCGCTGCTGGATCGAAGTTCACGAAGAATTCTACACCGATCGACTTCAGTCGCTCTCGGTTCGCCTCCGCCCACTCTTTGTCTATCTCCGTCTGGAGAGTTAGCGTGACTCGGTGACCTCTCGCAACGAGCGTTCGGAGGTATTCGAAGAAGGTCTCCTCCATCTCGCTATCTTTCTTCGCTCGTTCACCGGTATCCCCCAGCGTCGAGAATCGGGGGACGACCGCGATCTCCCTCTGCTCGGACGAGGCAGTAGCAGGAGAGGGATCGCCGTTCAAAAATGCCGTATCGACTGCATTAATGAGTTGCGTGGAGAGGCCAAACTGAGACAGATATCGGAACGTCTCCATATCGCGCGTCATCACGAACTCCGCGTCGTTTAGGATCGGGACGACCAGCTCTTTAGCAATGCCCTCTAGCCCGAATATTGTCTGTGGCAGAAGCGCGTACGGAACGTCGTTTCGCCGAGCGACATGGAGCGGATACAGTACCGCAAGCAGATAAGTGAAACTCTGGTGGCTTGGCGAGTAGTGGATGGCGTTGCCCCCATTGTATATCATCGCGTCGGAACCAGTAATCTGGTCGTACATCCGCGAGTAGAACCGGGATTCCTCACTGAACCCGGCAATATCGTACAGGTACTGCAACCCGCTTTTGGTGAGCGAGAGGAACTGCTCGGATCGGGATTGTGATTTCGGGTCGTACGTGATCGGTCCGCCGAACAACTGGATCTCTTTTTCGAAAGAGTCCATCTTCTCCTCTATCTCGCTGTACTCTTCGGACTCCTCGTCGAAGCGTGAAATCGCTGTGACGGTCGTGTCCGGCAGGGTGCGTTCCAGGAGTGTTACCGATCCCTGATTGATCGCGAAGTCGCCGGCGTTCCGGCATCCGTAAGCATAGACGAAACTGAGCGAGTCTATGTTCATCGTGTTGATCCGGAAATCGGCTTACTGATATTTTAATCTTGATAATATTCTGAACGGTAGTGACGATACTGCCGGTGACCGACGAGAGCCGGCCGTAATATTCTTTTGACGATATTTCAGAACGGGAGATAGATAGATGATTTTATTGTATACTCTCGTGATTCTGTTGGATATGAGACAGGGGGAAACCAGCCCGGTGTGTGGGATCGGTCCGCTTTCACCACCAATTACAGGACCCGGGATCAAAAATCGTGACTTGAAGAGCGGTCTCGAAAACGCCGGAGTAACGGTCGATTGGGTAAATACCCTCGAATTCGGGGCGGATACCGTCAAAGAGATCGTCAGCGCATCTACGGAATACGATTACTACATCCTCTCCGCGTCGACGAAAGTGAGATTAGCTGTCGGACTGGTTCTTTTCCCACGGCTCCGGACCTCTTCGGCCCAGGGGGTATTGCTCCCGATGGGTGGTCAATTCGCCGAGGAACTCGAATCGTTCCCCCCTGGGTTGCGGCAGATGGCCGTTCGAATGTTCGGTTCGTTCGATGGCATTTTCCCGGAAACCGACTCACTGTCGACGCCAATCCGGAGGACGACGGATCACAGGACTCTCGTTGAGACACTTCCAAATCTCCGAGAACGCCCCCGGGAATACGAACTCGAGGCCTGTACGACCTCTGACGGTCCGCTCAGGATCGTGTACGTCGGCCGGATCAAGGAGACGAAGGGGCTGGACGATCTCTTGGCCGCCTATTCGCTCGCCCGTTCGAACGGGGCGGACGTGAAACTCGATATCTACGGTCACTTTCTGGAGGATGATCCATACGAGGATTCGTTCCGCGAAACGTGCGCGAAGACGACCGGAGCGGAATACAAAGGGAAAATCCCCGACGGGGGCGTCATAGAGACGTTGAAGGAGTACGATGTTTTCGTCTTCCCGTCATATTATCCGGGCGAAGGGTTTCCGGGTGTCTTCATCGAAGCCTTCATGGCCGGTTGCCCGATCATCGCGACGGACTGGAACTTCAACAGCGAGTTGATCGAGACTGGAACGAATGGCTATCTATTCGAGCCGCGTGATCATGAGAAGCTCGCGGAAAAACTCCAGTACGTATCGTCACACGATTCGGAACTGAGGGCGATGCAGCAGAATGCGTTCGAAATTTCGGAGCAGTATAGTGCTGAGGCAGTCACCGACGAATTACTGGATTACCTCGATAGTTTCGGATGGGACGTCGTCCCGGACGAACGCGAGTGACCCCGCAGTGACCGCAGCGGGGATCTATCGACGGCATTCGACGGTCCGCGACCCAACCTGTAGTTAGTCTCCGCAGTCGGCTCCACGCGTTGGTCTGCATTCTCGGAGCCTTGTAGCACTTTGCCTGCCGGGGTCTGTCAGTCTCAAATATAACCCATATCGGCGAGGATCTCTTCGACTTCTTCCTCAGCCGGCTCCCGTTCGAGCGCGTCGAACTTCGGTTCGTATGTCCGTTCGTCCGTCGCGGTCACGGTCGCCCACGGGACAGACCGGACCGCGGACAGCGGGGATCCGAACGGATGACCCCATACTCCGAATTCACCCAGGGTTTCGCCGTGGTCCGCGGAGATAGCGAGTCGTTCGGCTTCTACATTCTCTGCGAGGATTTTGACGTAATCCAGAACGAATTGTACGTTCCTTTCGTACAGCTCGTGCATCTCCCGGATCGAGACCTCGCCTCTCCTGGCGGGATCGAACGATTTCTCTGTTGCCCGCAGATCTCGAGTCTGTTCGGGCCCCGACATCAATTCAGATACCGATAGCTCTCCTGATTTCCAGTCGAGCGCGTCGGCGATCAGTTTCAGGTGCGGGATCTCGTACCAGACTATCAATCGATCGAAGTCGTTTTCGCGCGATAAGGCGATCGCGCGGTCGGTCATCACGTGCGGTAAATGGGTGCTCTCCGGAAGGAGGCGAATGTCCTGATTGGCGATCGGGAGTACGCGCTCGTAATACGCGAAATCGTCGGCAGTGGCGACCTCCCATTTCGGAGCCCCCTGGTTTAGCGTCGGATACCCGTGATCCGTCTGTTCATGCAGCCGGTCTTCGAAGATCCTATCTGTCCACACGTTACCCGATAGCAATGCCGTATCTGAAATCTCATCTCGGTACTCCGGAGTGAAGGTCTTGAGAATCCACTCGGGAGACATGCTCCCGACTGATTTTATCTCACCGACATCGTCCAGCCAGGGCGTGGTCTGAGAGACCTCGTGAAAGACGTCGCTTCGACACGCGTCCAAGATCACGAGAACGTCCCACTCTCTGTCGAAGATGTTTGTCCCCGTTGGGAAGCGGGACGTAGACGTATTCACGATCGGTCTGACTGCGTTTAGCATTCCCTTGGCTACGAGCGGTTTAACCCCCTCTTCCCGAACGATCTCCACACCGCGGCGGATGGGGAGGTTCATAGCGAATAGACGGCCATACCTGTTATAAATATGTGTCCTATTTCGAACACCAGTGTGAATTGGTATCGGTGTTGTAGTAACTCGATCACAACCTCCGATCGTTACCCTAGAGTGTCCGGATCGCACGAGCTTGCAGTACTGCATTGAGACCCGAATACCGGTAGATATCTTCCGGGGCGGACGGATCGAACCAGACCCTGTGTACAGTGAAATCGAAAGGTAGGGCGTTCAACTACCCGTCTGCATTCGATGCTGTGACCGGACCACCTTCCAAGCGCGGACGGGGGCGCGTTTCTATTCGGATGATCCGGGTTCTATCTCGATCACGTCGGTCCGACTGTGTCTGAGACGGGGAAAAGATATGTGGCCAATAGACCGACTCCGATGGACGAGATATCCCAATGATGGGGTGGTTCACTTGTACAATTGGCGGAATTTATTCGATTGGACGACTCCTTTGATCTTCCGGACTTCTTCGCCCGAAAATTCGCCGGTCAGGAGCAGGATAGAGAAATAAATTACGACGCCGAGCAGTGGATACGTGGCTATCTTCAGGATGTCGGACAAGCCAGCGTTGAGGTTCGAAAGCACCGCACCCATGATAACGGCTGAAGAGATGCTCCGTAAAATAGTCGCTTTCGGGAACGTAATCGGGACTTCCGACTTCGAATAGTACATCACGACCGAGAACATGAACAGATAAGAGAGGACGGTCGCAATGGCCGCGCCGTTCATCCCGATCCTCGGGATAAGAGAGAGGTTCAGAATGATATTCGATCCAACGGCGAGTATCACGGTGGCCCCGAGCACTTCGGTCCGCTTAGCGGAAGTTAGGACGTATCTGATCGAGTTGTCGTATCCGTGGATGAAATAGCCGATGAGGAATATCGGAACGAGATGGGACGCGTCTTGAGCGGCCGAGGAAGTGGATAGTAACGAGATGATCGGATCGGAGAGGACGACGATCCCGACCATGGCCGGAATCCCGAAGATAGTATAGTATCGGAAGATATTCTCGTAGACGTCGGAAACCGTCTGTAGATTTCCCGCATCCCATTCTTTCGAGATCGTCGGGTAGAGAGTGGGGTTGAAAATACTGATGAACTTCACGAGGGGCTTACTTATTGCCTGAGCGATAGCGTATACCCCCACTGTCGACGAACCCAGAAAATAGAGTAACAGATACTTGTCGGTGTGCTTGAGTAACTTCGTCGAAAATTGCTTTGGTATCATCGGGACGCCGTAGGAGAGATACCGGCGGAAGTTCGACGGGTCGGGGGACGGCAGGCTGAAGCGGTACGCTATGAACAGTGTCAGGGAGACATTGATCACTACCAAGAGAGCCAGCAGGGCCCCGATCGCCCAGATAATACCCCTTCCAAGCATGAAAACAGCGACTAACACTATCGTCTCCAGGAAGTCACGGAACAGCCGTGCGGAGTCGTATACCTTGACGTGGCCTATCGCTCGTGGGAAATTGATGTTAATCCGAAAAAGGATCCGCATCGGAACGAGAAACGCTACTAATACGATCAGGGTCGCCTGACTCGGAAGCCCCTCTCCGATGAGTTGCGCTAGATCGACGACCTGCCCGAGTCCGAGCAGCAACGCTGCGACGAGAAATCCGATGACGGTCGACATGAATATCACGTCGCTATATGTCTGATGTTCTGTGACCTCTGAGTCTGTAAACCGGATCAACGACCCGTGGAGGTGAAGTCCCGCCGTGGAACTGACCAAGCCGACAGCTGAGAATATCGTTACCCAGATCCCATAACTGTCTACTCCGAGCAAGTTCGTAATTAGAGGGACGACGACGAGTCCGCGGGCGAGGGAAACGATAGACCGAACCGCAGTAAATGCTGAATCTGAGAATACTTTACGGACGACACTCATTTGTACCCGAGATGACTTAACCGGTCTTCGACTTTCGAGTCCGAAATATCGCTCTCTGTCACTTCACCGGCTGAGATCGTCTTCCGGGTCTCGCATTCGATTTCTAACCACGGTACCTTCACCAGCTCTTCGAGGAAGCGGCGAGTCGGATGACCGTACTGTCCGAATCTGCCGAAAGCGTTTCCGTGGTCCGACGTGATAACTGTCTTCCCGTCCAGTTCCTCCACCAGCGATTGCAGGTGAGGGATTACCAACTCCAGATTTTCCCTGTAGGCTTCCCACACTTTGTCTTCCTCTACCTCTCCTTTCTGGAGACGCGCCCAGATCGATTCACTGGTGTCGCCGGGGTCCTCGATCTCTCCCTCCCCGTGGAGAGTTCGATGGGCTAACTGCGAGCCGGTCTCTCCGATAAATGGGTAGTGGGGCTGAATAAAGTGGCCGATAAGTCGCTTCTGTGGATATTCTTCGTGTATCTCGAGGATGCGGTCTTCCATCACCGATGGGTGCACCGTTCGTAATTCGTCGTCCCAGTCCGTCGCCCAAACGGGGATCATCTCGTGGAACAGCCCGTCCACGTCTTGGGCTTTCGTCTGCGGATTTCCGGAGATATAGACTATCTCGTCGTATTTACTCGAATCCGATTTGAAGTTCTCCATCAGAAACTCGGCTGTATCGGAACCCCGGGACGTGACCGCTCGAAGGGTTCCATCGATAGTGTTCATCTCTTCGAACATATCGTATCGACAGGCGTCTAATATGAGAAGATTGTCCCAGTCCGCCTCTACGACGTCAATCCCCGTTCGTCCGCGGACTTGGCGATGATAGATACTCGATAATTCCCAGGCTGCGGTGCGAGGATTTCGTAGCCCACGATACAACTTGGAAATACTGAACATTGCGATAGTCGAAGATCATCCCACTCAAATGAATAATTTGCCCTTCTCTTTCGTTCTCGTTCCGCTCAGTCTCGCAGATCGGAGCGTTACCGCACTGGATATCGCGTTTTACTGTCTCGGCGGGGACCTTCCGATGTCGATGCCGTGGTCTGGTCGGACGTAACGAGGGCTACTTCGACCGTAGCCTCACGTCGATCCGGCGGATAGTTATCGAACTGTTGCAGACGGCCTGAACTAGCGTCGACGGTAGCCACTCACCTCGACGATCGCGGGACGATTCGACGCGTCTCGAATTCGGAGTTAGACCCCTACGTCGTTCGCTATCTGCGGAGCGAAGTCTTCGACGGGAACCGACAGCGAAACGAAAGTCCGATTCTATCGGGTACAGCCTTGTTCCAACTCACGTTCGGTCTCCGCGCGGTGTCGTGGCGACAGAGTTACCCCCGGTAGACAGCATCTCCTCGTTACGATCGGTGAAGCGGTTCGAGGGGCACCCCGGCCTATCGAGGTAACTCCTCCGGAGTCACCGTTGTCATAATCCTTCCGTGTGTGCTACAACCGCGCTTCACTTTCTCGGCCTCGGTCCCGTCATCGCACTCTATTGATGAGGCATCGAATGGGCGCTGCCCGAAATACGTGTTGAGGGTTCTGGCCGTTCGTCGTCGACGAAATGTAACATCATCGTCGGTCGTGTAGTCCTGGTGGAGTCACCCATCCACCCGTTTGATTTAGATCCGTGTCTGCCGAGTAAATTCGGTTCTCCCTGTTCAGAAGTTTGATGGTTCTGAGTCATGTACAATCACTCCCACACACATGGAAGAGATCGGGCTGAGCCCAAGATCTTGGGGATTTCCTCTCGTCGTCGCTCTAGTGGTGCCTGTCTCCCTGTTGGCAGTATTGTCGTACTCGCTGAACTTCGTCTATCCACTCCCTGGTTTGCTCCTATTTATTGCGGGCGGGGTCGTGATTTTCCTGTGTACTGCCCTGTTGCGGGCTGTATAAGTGATCCTAGAGACTCCGCTCGAGCAGCTCCTGGTATTTCTCGCCGATCTGCGAGATAGTGTAGCTCTCTTCGAATCTGCTCTGGATGCGGGTCGAAATCGTATCGTAGGAGCTGTCTTCGGCGATGGCCTTTACGTCGGTAGCCAATTGGTCAACGTCCCCATCTGAATCGCTGTACCCGTCCTGAGGCAGGAACCTCTCTGGGTCGATCTCGAGGCTTAGAACCGGTGTCCCGTATCTCCAGGACTCGAGGAACGTGTTCGGGAACCCCTCGTACTGGGACGTATTCACGAACGCGATGGCACTCTTGAAATACTCGTGAATATTGTCCGGATCTATCGCGCCCAGATACTCGATGTTCGCATGTTCGGCGACTGCTTCTTCCACTTGTGACTGATATTCCTTCGAACTGGAAGGCGGCCCGATCAATTTGAAATCGTAGCCGGGCACTTGGTCCGCCAGTTCTACAAATTTATGGGGTTGCTTCTGTTCTCTCTCCATTCTCCCCACCCAGATGAATGAGTCCCGTTGGCCCCTCGTACACCGCCCAGAAACGCTGGGATACCCATTCTCGATTACCGTGGGTTCGGTGCTGTACCGAGTATTTATCATCCGCGATTGTTTGTCAGTTTGGGCGATCACTTCGTCAGCGTTCTCCATGCATCGATGGAACAACCGCTGGAAGACCGGATTGAGTTTCTCCGGCCTGCCGGAAATATTCTGATCGTTCGCGATATGGTATATCCATTGTTTTCCCTGCATCTTTACGATCGGATAGAGAATACTCGCACCCTGAGGAGCCCCGCGATATATATACACGTCCGCATCGATCTCGTTTATTACCCGCCAATACCGCATCAGCACTTTGTACCTCGGATCGTCCGGCGAATGGGACCGATGCAGCGTGATCCCATCGAACTCCTCTCGTTTTGCCTGGCCGAAATCGGCGACGATGAATCGCACGTCGAAGTCGGTGGAGAGGTACTCCGAAATGTAATAAAATTGCCGTTCGGCACCCCCACCTGCCATCTCGTAGTCGTCGACGAAGTAACCGTACGCATTCGGAGAGATAAAACAGATTCTCCTTTCTTTCATTTAATTAAGACTTATCTGGCCCGGAAGATTAGTTTTTTGGAATCAGGCATGCCTCTCTTGTCGGACATTCCGTCGAGAGAGAAATTATGTAGATAATTACATTTCCTCGAAAATATTTAAGGTCTCCCCCTCCGCACCTCCCTCTATGACTTTCTGTCTCTCTTTCGGGGGGCGCCACGGCTACCTATGAGACGGTCACACTTTGTCTCCTTCTTGAGCTCCATCTCGTTAGCGGTCATCTCCGGCATCGTTTTGATAACCGGTCCAGCGCCATCGTATGAAGCGTCACTCTACAACGCCTATCCTGTAGCTCTATGGATCCTGATTGCTCTCATGCCGGCTTACCCTCTATATTCGTATGCTTTCACCAAAATATCGAAGACAAGACTGGTCGTTTTAGTGGTCAATTGTCTCCTCTCGTACTCCATCTTGCTACTGCTACCACTTTTCAGGGGGTACTGGCTCTACGGGCGAGACAGGGCGGACGTGTTAGCTCATCTCGCGTATACGAACACGATCGTGGAGTCCGGGTTCATCCACGAAACGAACTTTTATCCGATCGTCCATATCCTCATATCCACCTTCCATTATCTGTCGGATCTGTCTGTCCGATCTGTAACTGTCGTTCTCTCTCTGGTGTTCCTGATCGTCTATCTCTCTTCAGTCTATCTATATATAAAGCGGTCGTACGGGTCCGGGCAGTTGTTCAGATTCTTGCCGGCTCTTACGCTGATCTTTCTCTCGTTCCATACGACGACTCATCCCGCGTTACTCTCGTTTATGTTCGTTCCCCTCGTTCTATACGTGTATAAAAATAGTACGATTACCGAATGGGGGAAACGATACACGCTCATCCTGTCGGTGCTCTCCGTCTATATCGTGTTTTTCCACCCGATGACGGCGCTGATATTGTTTGTCTCTCTCGTCGTTGTAATCCTGTCGAGGTACGTCTTCTCGAACACTGGTAGACAGGCCCTGACCCCGATTTTGTTCCTACTGGTGTCTTTCCTCACTTGGCATATGATATATTCGAGTACGTCTGGGAAGATCTCGGGGATCATTTCGTCGTACCTCTACGGCAGCACTACCTCTATTGCGGAGAGCCAGTCGGAAACTGTCGTCGAAGCGGTCAACTACGTGCAAGTTAGCATCGGGTTCGTGAATCGATATGGCCCTATTTTCCTGTTTGCCGTAGTCTCCGTCCTGTGGATAGGTACATACTTCGTCGACTATCTGGTAAATCGGGATCCGAACGTCCCGACTAGCTCCAGAGTCGAGGTGTCCTTGCACTTCGTGATCGGACTGTTTTTTGCGGTCGCTTTCCTCCTCTTCGACCTGATCGTCGGGAATCCGATCCGTGCGGCTCGGTATCTCATTTTCGCCTCTGTGATAATCGTCGGTAACTCGTTGTGGACGCTCTATCGAAACTACGAACGTAGCCTCCTCTTTCGCATCTGTTTTGCCTTCCTCTTGGCCGGGATTGTCGTTTCGTCGACGTTGGCCGTCGTAAATACGTTCAACAGCCAGTATCACTTCACAGAGGCGGAGGAACAGGGTGACACTTGGGTGATCGAACATTTGGATACGGGGAATGCGACCATCACGAATCAGGACTCTTCGTCGAAGATGTACATGTATCTGACTTCGAGTATCGAGGGGGCCGACGTCTTCAGCGACTACTCCCGCGAAGAGCTCGCGTACATCAGATCCGGCGGTGCTCGCGGGACATTGAGTTCGGGAGCGGGGGAGTATTACGTTCTGAAGGAGTACGATTACAAAAAGCATCGCTGGTCGAGACCTCATCTCACGGCGAGAGCCAAACTCTATTCCCCGTACCAGGCCGACAAATACAGGCACGGGAAGGGGGTTCAGATCGTCTACGATTCGGGTCGGTTCACGGTCTCGAATGCCGTAGACTGAGGACGCCTTCGAGAGCGCGCTCTCTGACCCAGGGGCGCGAAATACGGAAGCGGTGAGCCGGGGACGAGCGACGTACCCTTCGAACGATGCAAGACTATTTTATTTAGCCGTTCTCCTCTCTAAATCGGATGAATCGTCACCGTCGCCGCTTTATCCACGGAAACCTCGCTTGGATGCTCGCGACAGCACTGGTGCTCGTTCTCCTCGACGCCCTCACGCTCAAATTGTTCTTCATCGTTTCGCTCATGGGTTTTTTCGCCACGATCGACCTCGCGACACCGGTCGCAGTCACACCGCGGTGGCGGCGCCGACTCAGGTGGGTCGTCGCCCTCGGGTTGCTCGTCTTCGGCTACCTTGTGGTTCGGCGGCTCCTCGCTACCTTGCCGCCGGGGGTGATATAAATGACTCGACCGTGGCGCCGTATCTCCTACCCACGCCTGATCGCTGTCTCCCTTGCGGTCGTCCTTGCGATCACGCTCCTCTATGGCGGACTCACCTCGACGACGGCGTTCGGTGCCTACAACTCGGCGTGGGACGGCGCGAGTGAACTCCGCGACATCCCCGGGGAGTGGGGCGGCGAGACAACCCTGATACGGAACACGAGCAACTACGCGGATCACCCGCCGAACGGGTCGGTCAGTTTCGTCCTTTCACCCGACGACCAGTACGACACGCGAGAGGCCCGGCGCGTCGAGTCGTTCGTCCGCGCTGGCGGCACGCTCGTCGTGGCCGAGGACTTCGGCCCCGAGTCGAACGCGCTCCTCGCTGACATCGGCGCACAGGCGCGTTTCGACGGTGACCTGCTCCGCGACGAACACCATTACGACGTTACGCCGCCGCTCCCGCTCGCCCCAAATCTCACCGATCACCCCTACACGGCAGGCGCCGACCGGCTGACGCTCAACCGCGGGACGCCGGTCGAACCCGGGAACGCGACCGCCCTCGCGACGACGACGAACTACAGTTACATCGACGTAAACCGGAACGGCGAGCTTGACGAGAGCGAAACGATGCAACAGTACCCGGTCGTAACGATCGAACAGCTCGGCGACGGGGAAGTCGTCGCCGTCGGAGACCCGAGCCTGTTCATCAATGCGATGCTCGAACGACCGGGCAATCGGCAGTTCGCGCGCAACCTGCTCGCCGCACACGGCACCCGACTCGTCGACACCTCACACCTCGATTCCCTGCCACCGCTCGTCCGCGCGCAGTTCGTCCTCCGGGACTCTCCTCTCCTGCAGACTGCCGTCGGCCTCTCGCTGGTCGTCATCGTCGTGTATCTGACGCAGGTGACGAGTCTGGCGAGTGCGATCCGGCAGTGGATCGCTCCCGGAGGGCCCGCGAACGAACTCGATCGAACCACGCTGGCGGGGGAATCAGAGTACACCGACCGGTCGGCACTCGAGCGGTGGATCCGCGAGCGCCATCCCGACTGGGACCCCGAGCGCGTCCGTACGGTGACGGACAGCGTTATCAACGAGACAGCGGAAGGGGAAACCAATGACTGACCCGTCGGAGCTGTACGCCGACGTCGAAGCCGAAATCGGGACGCTTCTCATCGGCATGGAGGAGCAGATCGAGTTGCTGACGATCGCGGCGCTGACACGCGGCCACGTTCTCCTCGAGGGGGTTCCGGGGGTCGCGAAGACCTCGCTGGCCAACGTCTTCGCGACGGCGACCGGCCTGGATTACAACCGCATCCAGATGACGCCCGATACGCTACCTGCGGATATCACGGGCACGAAGGTCTACCGCGAAGAGACGGGCCACTTCGAGGCCCAGCGCGGCCCCGTGTTCGCTAACATCGTCGTCGCCGACGAGATCAATCGCGCGACGCCGAAGACCCAGTCGGCGCTGCTGGAAGCCATGGAGGAGAACCAGGTGACCATCGAGGGCGACACCTATCCCCTTCCGAACCTGTTCATGGTCGTTGCGACGCAGAACCCCATCGAAATGGAGGGTGTGTTCGAACTCCCGGAAGCCCAGCGCGATCGATTCCAGTTAAAGGTCCGGGTCGATCTCCCCTCCCGCGACGACGAGCTCTCGCTCATCGAACGGTTCCACGACGATCCGACGCTGACGCCGGACGACGTCGAGCAGGTCGTCGGTCGCGGTGATCTCCAGCGCGCTCGCGAAATCGTCGCGGACGTCCACGTCGACGAGAGCGTCGAGGAGTACATCGTCGACGTCGTCGGTGCGACGCGCGACCACCCGGACGTGTCCCACGGCGCGTCGCCCCGTGCCACGCTCGCGTTCCTCAACACTGCCAAGGCCCGCGCGGCGATCTCCGGCCGTAACTACGTCATCCCCGACGACGTGAAGGCGATGGCCGAACCCATCCTCGTCCACCGACTCATCCTGAGCACCGAGGCGGAACTCGGCGAGGCAGACCGCGCGGAAGTCGTCGCCGACGTCCTCGACTCCGTCGTCCCGCCCGGCGGCGAGGAACAATCCGCGGCCGAGCCCGTCGAACAGGACTGAACGGCGCTCGGGAATTTCCGGACGAGCGCTCTCCCCTGTTGCAAAACCAGCACTGTTCTCAATTCGAACGTTCGGGATCTCGGACGAGGATCTTCCCGCAGTCCGCACAGCTCAACATCCGGTCGCCAGTACCCCCTCAGTACTCCACGCCGTCCCACCGGACGGTTAGCAGATGCGCGTCGCGACCGTCCTCGACAGCGTCGACCTCGACGCTCACCGGTCGGTCCAGCGCACGCGCCAGCGCCACGGCGTACAGCGAAACGACGGGGTTGTCGAAGCGGTCGGCGGGACCGTAGACCGTCTCGCTCACGCCGACGGTGAGCCGCCCCGCTTCACTCGCGTCGACGCGCGTCCGGTCGAGCAGTTCGAACTGCTCGACCAGCGCGTCGCCCACCTGCTGGGCCAGCGGGCCGGGTTGCTCCGGTGGCTCGTCGGGGAGCGCCTCCGCGAACGATTCGTAGAGCGGTCGTCCCGCTGGCGCAAAGGTCGCCCCGCGACCCGCTTCCGCTGCGGGGACGACCAGCGAGTCCGCCAGGGCGTCTCTGCCGGGCAACTCGTAGTCCTCGTACTGCGGGACGAACAGTCGGACTCGCTCGCTAGCGTCGCCGACTGGTGTGTAGACGCGCTGGTCGGTGAGTCCGAGTTCGGCGACCAGCGCCGCCCGGTCGTCGGCCATCGTCTCGAAGACGCCCCGACCGACGTCCGCGGCGACGAAGCGCTCGGGGGTGAGGTAGAACGTCAGCAAGCCGCCGAACAGTCCGATCGAACCGAGCACCAGCAGTATATCCCGGAGGCTCGGTATCAGCGCGGCCCAGACCACGCCGATGAAGCCGAGCGCGGCCAGTCCGACCGCAGTACGTCGGTACTGTGCCGTCCGCGCCCGCTCGTAGGTGGCCTGTAGTCGACGATTTCGCTCACGCAATCGCTCCAGTTCGACGACCAGTTCGTCCCGGGAGCGTTCGGCCGACCCGCCGGATCCGGACGAGGCCGTCGAACCGTTCGACCCGTTGGCGGCTGTCGACGGTCTCTCTGCATCCGCCGTCGTCGGCGTGCCGTCAGCCGTCGGGTGCGAGCCGTTCTCGCGGACGCTGGTGCTCCCGGCCGCGGGATCGGCGCCGTCGCGTACGTCGTCGCCGCTCATCTGTTCTCACCGAACTCGGAGAGGGCGATTAAATCCAGGGATACGAACCCGGCGGCGCTCGCGACCAGCACCGCGACCACTGCCATCCAGAGGACGTTCGTGAGCGTATACGCGGCGACGGCGACCGCGCCCACGAGCGCGAGTGCGAGAAGCACTGTCAGCGGGTCGCGCAGTCGATCGCCGGTTATCGTCGACGTCAGCAGGAGTCCACCCAGCGCGACGAGCGGTAGCGCTACCGATAACCGGGGCGTTTCCTCGGGAACGAGTGCGGCCGTCGCAACCACGCCGGCGACGAACACGGCGACGTTCGGCAGGACGAACCAGGCGACCGCGAGCGCAGCCGTCGCGACCACGCCCGGGATCCCCGCGACCCACCAGAACGCGGCGCCGACCGCGATAAGGACGAGAGCGTCCACTCCGGAGCGCCAGCGGCCGTCGGTCCAATCGATGTTCGTCGCCTCCGATTCCCCTCGGTCGTCGGTCGTTCGAGTGGTTGCTCGGCTCATCGCTGTCTCACCGTTCGTCGGTCGGGCGCGTTCGCGAGGACGGTCGAGAGCCGGTCGGCGGGTCCGACTTCGAAGGCGGTCACGCCGGGCAGCGACGTGAGGTCGCGGCGGAACTCCTCGAAGTCGAGGTACGCGTCGTAGGCGGCGTCGAGATTCTCGAGACCGCCCGGCCGGAACAGCGCCGTCGGCGTCATGAACACGAGGACGGGGCCGCGGTCGCTCGCCAGCTTGACCGCTTCCCGGAGTTCCGTCCGGCGTTCGTCGTCGGTGACGATGATAGTCCACTGCGAGCCGGCCACCCGCGGCGGCGCGGTCTCGACAGCACGGAACAGCGGCCGGTCGCTGATCGTCCTCACGTACGCATCCGGGCGGTCGAAGAACGGACCCACCCCGGATGCGAACGCCGAATCGTCTCCCGCGAGGCGCTGACCGGTGACTCGCACGCGCTCGGGGGCTGTCGGCGTCGACGATTCGCGGACGCGCCGTGCACTCCGGTCGCTGCCCGCATCCCCCGTCTCGGCTGGTCCCGTCGGCGTGATGGCGTTCAGGTGCCGCCGGATCTGGCGCAGGTGTTCCAGGCCGGTACGCGGTTCGAACAGGCCAGTGAGGCCTTCGTCGCCGACGGTCTGGCAGCCGATCCGCTCGGAGGCCTCCTCGGCGTGGTCGACGAACGCCAGCGCGACGTGGCGGGCGTAGTCGAGTTTCGACTCGCCGGGCGGGCCACCGGCCGTCCCCGCGCGGTGGTCGACGACCAGGTGCGTTTCGCGGTCGGTCTGGCTGGTGAACTCCCGGACGTGCGTCTCGTTGAGCCGCGCGGTCGCCTTCCAGTCGATCCGGCGGGCGGCGTCGCCGGCGACGTACTTCCGGACCTCCGCAGGTTCAAGTCCCCGGCCCGCTTGCCCGCTCTCGTGCTCACCGAAGCCGGCGGTGATGGGATCGCCGCCCTCGCCGACGTGGACGGTCTGGGGGCGTCGCGCCTCGACGGTCACTGCCGGCTGCTCGGTGGACGGCCGAAGCCGCTGTTCGAACAGACCGAGGGGGTCGCGAGCCGTCACCGTCGGCGCCCCGATGCGGAACGTGCCGGCGACGGGCCAGGTGAACTCGTAGGTGCCCTCCACGTCCGTCCCTCCCGGCTTCAGCCGCAGCGTCTCGACGGTTCCATCGGCAGCGACGGGTGGGTCCGGGTCGACGGTCAGCGCGAGCGAACTCGCCGATTCCGACTGCGCGGTGACGGTGAGGTACGTCGCCGCGTCGGTCACCGTCCGCGCGGTCGAACTGCGCTGGGACACCTCCAGCGACGCCGCTGTCTCCCGAAGTGCGGCGACAAAGCGGTACTGCTGGGCGAGCAGCCACGCGCAGACGCCGCAGACGCCGGCGAGCAGGACTGGCCGGTCAATGGTGACCGCCCAGCCGCCGGCTGCGACTGCGAGGGCCGCGAGCACCCAGAACCGCTTCGTAGGTCGCATTGGTTCGGTTCTCGGCGCCCGCGTAGTTGAGGGTACCGGTGCATTGTACCCGTACGTCACCGGTACGCAGCGTAGTTACGCCGTTCCGTGCGTAATAAGCGGAACTGTTTTATCCATCTATTGACACTGTTCAGATCGGAAAATGGTCGGTCGACACCGAACGCTGGCCGCGCTTGGCTTCGTTCTCCTCGTCGTCGCCGGCGGCGTTCCCGCAACCGGAGCGGTCGTGACCGCTCCGCAACCGAGTGATGGGGTGACCTCACCCAGCGGTCCGTCGACTCTCGGCGTCGATGCGGGATCAGCGCCGCTCGCCGTCCAGGAGAACAACTCGACGCGCCAGCACGACAACCCCGAGAACGTCTCGGGGGAGGGCGACCTGCTGGGCGTCCGCGAGTGGCTGTCGAACCGGATGGTCGAACGGCTATCGACCGGCGCCGTCGAACTCGACCAGGGTGAATACGAACAGGCCAGTTCGCTCGTCGGCGACGAGTACGACTCCCGGCTCGAACAGTACGTCGACGTGATCGGCGAGACAGACGGCGAGAGCGACGACGACAGCGACGACTCGTTCCGCCAGGCCCAGCGGAGCCAGCGCAACCTCACCGACCGCGTCCGCAGCTACGAGGAGACCTACGACGAGTACCAGGAGGCCGTCGAGGAAGGCGACGAGGCAGCGGCGCGCGAGCACGCCCGCCAGCTTCAGGACCTCGCCTCGGACGTCCAGCGACTCAATCGGACGGTCGTCGGGCAGTACGGTACCCTCGCAAACCGGACCGGGACCGACATGACGCCCGCGGTCACGAGCATCGAGAACGTCACCGAAAACGTCACCGAACGCCAGGAGGAAGTCGACGAGCGGCTGTTCACCGGAACCCAGCTCGAGGTGTCACCCGAGTCGGCCACCATCTCCTACACCGACCCGTTGCGCGCGACCGGACGGCTCACCACCGAGGAGGGCCAGCCCGTCGCCGACCGGACCGTCCCGTTCCGGATCGCGAACCGGACCTACACCGCGGAGACTGACGCCGACGGTCGCTTCCAGATCACCTACCGCCCGCGGACGATCCGGACCGACCGCCCCGCGCTCCAGATCCGCTACGACCCGGAGAACACCGCTGAATACCTCGCTTCAAACGACACCGTCGCCGTCGACGTCGAGCAAGTGATGGGGACGTTGTCGGTCGAGCAGGCGACGGACGAGGCGGCGTTCGGCGACCGGGTGAACGCGACTGCCCGACTCACCGTCGACGAGAGAGCAGTTCAGGGCGTCACTATCTACGCCGCTGCCGACGACGTGCAACTCGGCCACGCGATCACTGACGGATCGGGGACGACAACGGCCCGCGGTCGGCTTCCAGCGAACGTCTCGGATGGGGACCGGTCGTTGACGCTCTCGGCGGGCGGGCCGAACAGGGCCGTCACGGCCGACCCGGTCTCGGAATCGCTGACTGTTCGCTCGACCGCGACGGATCTGACTGTCGACGCCGCGCAGACGACTGGCAGCACGATTGCAGTCAACGGCACCTTGGCGACCGCAGATGGGCCGGCCACTGGCGGACAGCCCGTCGAGATATCCGTTGGCGACGCCGTCGCTGAGACGGTCACTACGGGGCCGAATGGCTCGTACAGCCTCGAAACCGACGGCAGCCAGCTCAATGTAACGGGCAAGGAGACCGTTTCCGTCAGCGCATCTTTCGACGGGAGCGAAACGAACCTCGACGGATCGTCTGCGACGGCGACCGTCGAGTACCGGGCACAGTCGGTCGCCGCCGGAAACGCCGGATCGATTCGCTCGCTTCTGTTGGGCTATCTACCGATCAACGACCTCCCGTCCGCCGCGCTCGTCGGGCTCGGAGCCCTCGTGGTGCTGCTCGCCGTGTTACTCGTGGTCAGGCGACGGTACACGGGTGGGAGCGGCGTCGATCAGTCGGCAATGGTCACCGCCGACCCGACGGGACTGGACGACAGCGCAGATCCCGACCCGAGTCCGGCGGCTGATGCAGCCATGGTAGCGAGCAACGGCGGCGACCCGGTGGTAGACGACCAACTCGACCTCGCGCCGGCACAGTCCCTTCTCGCGGCGGGCGACCGGGCGGCAGCCGTCCGCTTCGCGTACCAGCACTTCCGCGGTCACGTGGCGACCGACGTCGGCGCTGCCGAATCGGACACCCACTGGGAGTTCTTCGAGCGCTGCCGTGCCGACGGGATGAACGGCGAACGACTCGACGCCGTCCGCGCCCTCGTCGAGGCCTACGAGGCGGTCGAATTCGGGCCGCAGGCTACCACCTCCCACGCGGAGGACCTCATTGCAACCGTCGACGCGCAGTGGTCGTCGAGCACGGCCGACTGAACGTCGCCCGTTCCTTCCCGCGCCCACGTCCGATCTCGAACGGCGAGGAGAGTGTGGATAGGCCGTTACGTGATCGTGTTGTCCGAAACAGACTACGCCCGGCGCTTTCCGGGGCGAACGTTTCGTACACGTTTCGTCATCGCGGCGGCGACCGCCGTGATCCGCACTCGTCCGGTCAGGCGGTGACGTTGATCCAGAGGTGCGTCTCGCGGTGGGCGTTGTCGATGGTGGGATCGTCCGGCGGCGAGCCGCGGTACAGCAGGAAGAGCACTCGCAGGTTCTGTCCCTCGAAGGTTGGCGTCACGGTCCGGTTGGCGTGCCACGTCTCGTTGTGGCTGAGCGTCCGCTCGAACGTGGACAGCCGTTCGGATCGCATCACCGTCGAGGAGTTGTTCGCCACCGCGACGCGCTGGAGTTGCGAGACGACGGTGTAGTCGGTCCGTTCGTGTTCCTCGTTACTGAGGCCGACGACGAGCGGCTGGCCTTCGCCGACGGTGAACTCCGTCGGGTAGTTGTCTGCGACCAGTTCCCCGTCGTCGGTCTCGGTCAGCAGGTATAATTCGGTGAAGCGCTCGCCGTTCTGCGGGACAAGCACTGCGTATCCCACGCTCGACGTAGCGAGGAGAATGCTTACGACGAGCGCGACGTTCAACACGGCGTCGGTCCGCGTGGCGGGTTCGAACAGTTCCGCGTGGGCTGTGGCGGCCCACTCGCGGTAGGGCACCCGGAACCGCTCTTCTGCCGGAAGTTTCCACCGGCGGTAGGCGGCGATGCCGGCCGCAAAGAGGCTAAATCCGCTGAGACTCGCGAGGATGGGCACCAGCCGGATCCCCCACGGCGTGAAGTTGAGCGCGAGGCCGATCAGCGGCGTGATCGCGATGCTCAGACCGAAGGAGAGCGCGACGCGTTCGAGGCCGTCGATGCCGCGGTCGGCACCCGCGACCGCGTCTTCGGCGTTCTCGCCGACGGACTCGCGGTGCGCCTCGTCACCGTTCCCTGTCTCGTCAGTATCGCCGTCCAGTTCACTGTCCCTGAAAAGCAGCGGCGAGACGCCACGCTCCGGAAAGAGCGCGGCGATGAACGCGTAGCCGGGCACGAAGATGGCGAAGGCGAGACCGACGGCGGTTCGAACCGGCGTGTCGCGGATCACGGGTGCGAGCGCGGCGACGTCGGTCACGAACACGATGGCCACGACCGCGGCGAGGTCGGCGGGGAGGTTTCCGAGTCCCCAGCGCAGCCGCAGGACGGCCCGCGTCAGCGGGCTGAGGTCCTCGTCGATCGCGGTCGGCGTTTCGTCCACGGTAGTGGATAGTTCGGCTGATGACAATAAATCCCCTCCTCACGGCCGCCCCGCAGCGCCCCATACGGGCCCGTAATCGGGGAGTCTCACCCGTCCCGGAGGATTTCACTTCCCGGCGGGCTGGCGATACGACCACTCGCCGTCCGCGTACTCGAACACCCCGTCGAACAGCCCGACGAGACGCTCGGTGGTCTCGTCGTCGTGTGCGTGGGGGTCCAGATGGTAGTGAGACACGGCTCCGCTTGCGCGACAGCGCTCGGTGAGCACGTCGAGGAACTTGTACACCTTGTCGAGTTCGACGTACTGCAACAGGGTAGAGACCGACTGGAAACAGACCGACACCTGCTGGTCGGGCGCCGTCTCTCCCCACTCGTCGAGGCAGTCGGTGATCCTGACGCCCAGCCGTGTCAGGTTCTGGGGCGACGTGACGCGCTCGACAGCCGGGTCGCCCGCATCCGGCTCCGACGCGCTCGAACGCGCATCGGCGTCGACGCTGACGATGCGGCTGCGGGCCGGCAACGAACCGACCTGGCGCTGCCAGGCGTCGAGGTGGTCGCCGGGAGACTGCGTGAACAGGACCGAGAGCGCGTACACGTCGGCCGGCGGCGCCGGCGTCAGCAACTCCAGACAGGCTCGCGGCTCGTCGCCCCTGAACGACGGGCACATGACGAGCAGATTGTCGCCCGGGTGGATCGACGCCCCGGCCCGTTCGGTGATCGAACTCATGTAACCGGATTACGTCACTGTTTCGCGCTCGTGTCCATAAATCTACGTATCCCGGAGGAAGCCGGTCTCTCCCGGCTTCGGAGGCGAGTACCCGGCGTCGTGCGTCGCCGAAGTCGAACCCGTCGAGCGGTTGGTCGCCGTCGGCGACGGACCGACGCCATCGATCCCTCCTCGCTAGCCAACTCGCCATCGATGCGTGAATCGTCCGATCAAGTCCCCCACCGACCCGGCGATGTCGGCGCTCTCGGCTCAGAAATCGGCGGAATTATCTGTTCGATCCCGGTGCCGTGAACGAATCGAAAAAATGCGATCAGCGGCCCCCACCCGACAGGTCAATGTGATGAGTCGACTCGATTCAGTCCCGCCTGATCAGCAGGATGGCGCCCGCGAGGACGGCCAGTCCGGTGCCGACCATCGTGAAGCCGGGACCGGAGTCCGCGGTCCCCGTCTGCGCCTCTTCCGCCGTGTTGGCGGGCGACTCCGGACTCGCCGGCTCGATTCCGTCGTCGGTCTGTGTGGCCGTCGACGTGTCCGTGGGCGTCTGCGGTTCGGTCGTCTCCACGACGTCAGTACTGGTGTCGGTGGGCTCGACCGTCGCAGTCTCGGTCGGCGTGTCGGTCGTCGTCGTCTCGACCGGCGTATCCGTCGGCGTCTCGTCGTTCGAGGCATCCGTCGCCGTCGGCGTGGCAGTCGCCGTGGGCGTCGGGCTCGCGTCGGTCGAATTCGGTTCCGCAGTCGCGGTCGGCGTCGGCGTCTCGGTGTCCTCGGCCGCTCCGCCGTCGCCGCCACCGCCGCCACCGCCGCCACCGCCGGCGCCGCCGTCACCGCCGTCACCGCCATCGCCCCCTCCGTCGTTGCTGGGGGTTGGCGTGGCGGTCGGCGTTGCAGTCGATGCTTCGTCGACCGATAGTGACGACTTGCCACTCACGCCGAGCAGTTCGTTGCGGTCCATGATCGTGGTGCTGCCCTGTGCGGCGCCGTAGACGGTGTACGATCCGGTGTTCAGCTCGCTCCCGTTGAACGTCGCCTCGTAGGTGCCGCCCGACTCGGAGGCGTCGACGACCAGCTCCTCGTCGTCGTTCGCGACGACGGCGCGCACGTGCGCCGGCGACGAACTCGCGGCGGTCTGGTCGACTTCGATCTCGACCGTCGCCGTCTCGCCCTGCTCGACGCTCGACGGCGCGTCGACGCTCACGTCGTAGCCCTCGACGACGAGCGGCTGGACCGCCATGTAGTCACCGTCGTGGTAGACGGTGATGGGGTACGAACCGGGGTCGTAGCCGCTGAGGTCGAAGGTGAAGCTCTGGTCGCCCCCATCGCCCCGTTTGGAATCGACGATCTGTTCCTCGGAGTTGTAGATGTAGACGCGATACACCTCGTCCGGCGCCGAGACGTCGACGCTGACCTCGTCACCGGGATCGGCCGTGATCAGCGAGTCGATGGTGAACGTGCTGTCCTGGAACTCGACCGTCCGTTCCGGCATCGAATCGGCGTCGCCCGAGCTGATCTGGTAGCCGTTGGCAGCGACGAGCGACGACGGGACGACTGCGAGGACGGTTATCGCGACTATCGCGACCACCGCTGTCGACTGGAGGCGCATAGTGCGACTTGTGGTGGCCTCTTGGATAAGTATGGATGTCCTACGGGGGAACGAAACGACCGCGAAAGACGGGTGTTCGAACGATGTACATGGGATGAAACGTGCCGTACGAATGCGATGTCGTGCTCTACTGTTTTGCGTAGTGTTACGTCCACGTCGACCGGCCCTCGCTCGACCAGTGCAGAACACGAAGGAGGGAATCGAGGTGCGGTTCACCGCAGACTGTCGAGCGGGTTGAGCCTGGCGAGGTAGAGGCTGGCCGCGATGCCACCGACACTGCTCACGACGATGGCGAGGACCAGCCCACCGCCGACGAGTCGCGGCGAGAGGGAGGCGACGTCTTCGAATCCAGTCAGCGCCTCGGTGACCGCGTTGACGAGGCGGACACCGAAGACGGCCAGCCCACCGCCCAGGAGCCCACCCAGAACGCCCACACAGAGCGTGTAGAGGAACACGATCGTCGTGAGCGACCGCCGCGAGAAGCCGAGCGCGGTGATCGCCGCGAACGACTCCCGGAGGCGGAACACGAAGGAGAGCTGGATGTTCATCACGAGGAGGACGCCCGCGACCACGGCGAGGACGAGCAGGCTCGCGCCGCTCGCGAGGACGACCGCCTGGTCCTCCAGCATCGAGCGCATCTGTTCCTCGTTCGTCCGGATCGTGTACCCGGGGTAGGTCTCAGAGAGCTCCGATTCGAGTTGCGGGACCTCCGCGCCGTCCGTGGCGCGGATCAGCACGAACGACGCCCGGTCGCTCGCGGTCGTCCCGGTGATCTCCTGGAGTTCGCTCGGCTGCAGGACGATCGTGGGCGCGCCGACGAACTGGGAGTACGTCGGCGAGATGCCGACCACCGTGAACTCCTGCTGGCGGGCCGTGGCGAGCGTCCCCCCGAGGTGGATCGTGTCGTTCACCCCGACGCCGAGCAACTCCGCGGTCCGGCTGTCGATGATCACCTCCCGGTTCATCGGTCCGTCGTAGCTCCCGTTCGCGTAGTGGACGTCTCCCCGGCTGAACATCCGCCCGGCGGACAGGGAGATGAGTTCCCCGCTGTCGGGGGCTCCGACGCCGACGATCGTCTCGAACTCCGAGGTGTTCCGCCCCGCGTACACGGACTGGAATATCATCGGCGCCGCGGTGATGACGTCGTCCCGTCGGCTGATATCGTTGGATATCCGGTGTGAATCGACCACCGAGTTCTGGAACCCGCCGACGGTTCCGGGCTGGAGTTCGATCGGCCCGCCGGTCATCCACAGATCCTGCTGGGACTCCGCGAACTTCTGCTGGCCGGTGTCGATCACGCCGAGGCCGACGCTCGCGAGCATGATGGCCGCGAGGACGGCCATCGCCACGCCGAAGATGGTGATCACAGTCCGGAGGCGCTCGTGTCGCAGATGGGCGACGGCCACCCCGACCAGCGCCCGGAACCGGGAGAGCACTCTCACAGTACCGCCTCCAGCGCGTCCGTCCGCCGGCTCAACAGCACGGGATACACCGCGCCGAGCAACCCGATCACGACGGCGATCACCAGCGCGTAGCCGACCAGTAGCGGGTCGAACGCCGCGATGTCGTCGATACCGAGGAACTCCTGACCGGCGGCGTTGAGACCGGCGATTCCGGCCAGTCCGAGGAGCAGTCCGCCGAGGCCGCCGACGACGGCGACAGTGACCGTCTCGACGGCGACGATGACAGACTGCGAGCGCCGACTGACGCCGATGGCGGCGAGCGTCCCGAGGTGTTCGCGGTCGGCGGTCACCTCCAGCCCCATCAGCGTCGTGACGAAGAGCACGCCGACGACGACGGCCGTCACGACCGCGCTCACGGCGATCGCGAGCGGCAGGTTCGACGTGGACACCTGCTGGGCGGCCAGCCCGTTTCGCTCGACGACGGTCGTCCGCGGGTAGATCCCCTGTAGCCGCTCTTTCACGGCCGGGTCGTTCGTCGAGACGAGGATCTGGTCGGCCTGGTCGCCGTTCTGGGCACCCGTGATCGCCTGCAGTTCACTCAGGTGGACGACGGCGACCGGAACCTGCCCGAACGCGGTCGCGGAGTCGCCGCTCGTCACGTTCGCAACCGTCAGTGACTGGTTGTCCCTCGTCCGCCCCGAGTCGAGCGTCGCCCCCGTCGAGACGTTGAGCGTCTGGATTGCGGCGTCGTTCAGCACCGCTTCCCCGGTCCACGGGCCGTCGTAACTTCCGTTGGCGTAATGCGGGTCGCCCGGCGTCAGCCCGTCCGTCGACAGCCCGAGGATCTCCGCGTCGGGGTTCGCGACGACGCCGACCGCGAGGACGTACGTTCGCTCTCCGGTGGCCGGGTCCCGAACGGGCAGCAACTCGAGTAAGACGGGGATCGAATGGTCGACTCGCTCGTCGGTCGCGATCCGTCCGCTCGTGTCGTGGACCTCGCTCAGCTGGACGCCCCCGGTCGAGACGACGACCGACTGCACGTTCGACTCCTCGGGGACGATCCAGTAGTCCGTCTCGTCGCTCGCGATGACCGACTCCGAGGCGAGTCCGACGGCGATCCCGGTCACCGCGACCATCAGCCCGACCGCGAGGACGACACCGAGTACGCTCAACACCAGCCGTTGGGGCGACGTTCGAAACCGTCCGACCGTCCGACGGACGGCGAGGCCAGAGAGCGCCAGTGTGCGGCGGATCGCGGCCATCCGTCAGCGTAACTCCGTTTCCGCCCGTTCGCGGCGCCGGCTCCCGTCGTGGAGGCGGACCAGTCGATCACAGGTTTCCAGCGCCTGCGGGTCGTGAGAAGCCAGTACGACCGCCCGCTCGTCGGCGAGCTCGCTGAGCGCCGAGAGGACCTGCGAACTCGTCTCCGAGTCCAGTTCGCCCGTGGGTTCGTCGGCGATGAGGAGTTCGGGTTCGGTCACGAGCGCGCGTGCGATGGCGACCCGTTGCTGTTCGCCCCCGGAGAGCTGTCCGGGCTTGTGGGTCGTCCGGTCGCCGAGTCCGACCTCCGCTAGGAGCGCGCTCGCCCGCTCGCGGCGCTCGGATTTCGGGCGACCGACCTCGACGAGCGGTAGCGCGACGTTCGCCCGTGCAGAGAGCGCCGGCAACAGGTGAAAGCGCTGGAAGACGATGCCGACGTGTTCGAGCCGGAGTCGCGCTCGGCCCCGCTCGCCGTACGACTCGACGTCCTCGCCGGCGAGTTCGACCGTGCCGGCCGTCGGGACGTCGAGGCCCGCAAGCAGGTGCAACAGCGTCGACTTCCCGCTCCCGCTCGGCCCGGCGATCCCCACGAACTCGCCGGGCTGGATCTCGATAGAGACGCCGTCGAGCGCTCGCACGGTCGGGGTCACCCCGCGACTCAGGAGCCCTCCGCCTCCCCGGTCGTACTCCCGGACGAGGTCGACTCCCCGGACGACGGCGGCTGGTCCGGCCACCTCGGTCCTGCTCGCGTCCGGCTCAGCCATGGATTGGCGTCTGTGCTCCCGCTGTCCGTATACGTCTTTCGTACCAACTGGAATGTATTAATTACCAACTGAATAGCCTTGTATCGTTTTACGTGCCAGTTACGTCTGTTTGGTGTCGGCGTGCGTCGGATTGATACCCGTTTCAAACCGGGAGCGCGCCGACGTGGGCAGCCATCGCCTTTGCAATTACTCCGTCGCTCTTGAAGCGCTGCCGTCGGTCGTTGCACCGTCGCTGTTACACGGTGTAACGAGTGGGGTAGCAGTCACAACCCCGCCACGGTGCTGTCGGGACGATCAATCGACTCCCCGTAAACTGCCGTTCGAACGGATAACCGGACGAATGAGCGGAAGGAAACGATCGGTGGTGGCGTCTATTCGGTAGTTACAGTCGCCGTTACGAGTTCATGTACCCGGCCGCTTCGAGCGTGTAATGAAACCCGAGTACGAGGAGGGGCGTAACGAAGAGCCACAGGATGTACTCGAGCCACTGTTCGCCGAACGCGTTCACGGTGAACCCGATGTTACACGCGCCGGAAGAGGCGACGAACCAGACGTTGATGAACAGGAGCGCAACGGCGAACGCGACGAAGACCGATATCGTCCCAATCAACTGCTTCATGTTTCGAGACACGGGCGAAGCGACTTGGTCTGCGACTCGATCGAACTCGTCGAATGTGTCGGGTTGGCTCTCATTGTACCTCGATCTGTGCTCGCCAGTACCGTTGTAACGAACACCGTATTTTCGCTTGCCTTGCCGTAACAAAACTGCTGATCTCAGATGCCGGCCGAAAAATTAAGTTACTGTTACATGAATTGGGAACTATGATATCGAGAAACAGACAACGACTCGGTGCCAGCATCCTGGCGCTGTTAGTTGTCGTCTCGTTATTCCAAGTGCCCCTCGCAGCGGCGAGTGGCCAGCAAGCACCGCCCCCGGAAGACGAGACGTTCGAAGTCACCGATCAGGTGAGTGCGTGGGAGCGTTCGTTCCTCCCGCTCCGGGCCGACACCGAAGACGCAGTTGAGACGATCCCGAACGCCGACTGGCGTGCGCGCTCGCCCGACGGACAGGAAACCAACCTCAACCGCGACCCGATCGGGGTCTACGAGCCCGGATCGTCGGTCGCCCTGACGTTCGACCTCTCGGACGCCAACGGCAACTCGGAGACGTTCGGGAACCAGGAGGTGGAGATACTGCGCGTGCACCTCGACGAGGACCGCGACCAGTCCGTTCCGAACACTTTCTCGGACGCGCTCGATACGATCACGCGGGAGAACGCGAGCGAGAACGCGGATTTCACGGAGATCGACGACTCGGCGACCCTCGACGCGAACGGTGACCTCTCCTTCGAAGACACGACTTCCGAGAGCGGTCACTACTTCTACGTCGTCGCGCTGAAGAACTCGGGCGACGGGTTCACGGTGAGCGACGGCGCGAACGGCGAGCTGACGGTCGACGGCAACGTGACCGTCGTCGGGATGGAGCACGTTGCGGTCCGGAAGTCGGCGGGATCCGTCTCCCACCCCAAGAAGGTGAAACGCGGGAAGACGGTGACCTTCGACGTCAACGCCACGTCCATCGAGGGGGAGACGGTGCGACAGGCCATCGTCCTCTACGACGAGGAGAAGTTCGTCAGGCAGAGCTTCGTCGTCGACGTCGAGGACAACGTCGGCTCGGATTTCGACGTCAATTCGGACACCGCTCTGGAGACGACCATCGACGGGGTCAACGGGGTCGCTTCCCTCGAAGACTCCATCAGCGTGATGGGCGTCTCGATCGGCGACGGACAGGTCGCGCGGACGGCTAGCGTCGAGTCGGTGATGGACTTCGTCGGCGAAGAAGCCGGTTCTGGGTCCGCGGAGACGGTCGACATCTCGAGCGACGACGTGGTTCTCGACGCGTCCATGACGGCGGTGAGCCGGGCGAACGGGGACACGACCATCGAGGTCCAGACGTTCAAGAACTGGTCGACCGGTGACTACCGCTGGACGTACGTCGCCGTCGGCAACGGTAGCCAGGAGATGGCCATGCAGACCGGCAACCTGGAGATCACCAAGAAAGGCAAGGACAAGGGCGACGACGGCAAAGACGGTAAAGACGGTGACGACGGGAAGGACGGTAAAGACGGTGACGAAGGTGACGACGGCAAAGACAGCAAAGACGGTGACGACGGGAAGGACGGTAAAGACGGTGAGAACGGCGACGACGGTAACGACGGCGACAACGGAGACGACGCTGGCGATGACAACGGAGACGATGCCGGCGATGACAACGGAGACGATGCCGACGATGACAACGGAGACGATGCCGACGACAACGAGAACAACGCGAGCGGGGTCGGCGATGGCGGCGCAGCAGACGATACCGAGACGCCGACCGTGACGACGACGCCCGAGTCTACGGACGTCAGTCCGACGCCCACGTCGACCGACGCTTCGGTGCAGACTGACACCGACGACGTGTCGGACGACGGGACGGCGACGCTGACGGACGCACCGGACGATGAGACGGACACTCCTGCGACCGAACCGCCGGCGACGACTGCACCCGGTTTCCAGGAGGAAAACATGAATGACACGACCGATACCGACGGCGCGAGCGGGGGTGGCTTCCCGCTGGTCGTCCTCGGTGTCGTCGTCGTCGGCGCCGCGCTCGCGGGCGTCGCGTTCTATCTCTGGGTCTGATCGGCGGGTCTACCGCTTCCGGTTCTGTCTACCGAATCTTTCTCCGCGACCGACTGCAGAAACAGCGACTGCTCCGTCCGTCGGCTCGCTGCGGCAGCCGTTACTCGCGAACGAGCGGTTCGTACCACTCGCGGTTCTCACGGTACCACTCGATGAACGCACTGACTCCCTCGCGGATAGTGTAGGTCGGTTCGTAGTCGATCAGTTCGGCCGCCTTCTCGATACTGGCGTGGGTGTGGTCGGCGTCGACATCGTAGCCTTCGGTGTACTCCAGTTCGAGGTCGGGAGCGAGCTGGTCGCGGATCTCCTCGGCCAGCGTCTCGATGGCGATGTTGTCCGTGCTCCCGACGTTCATCACTTCGCCGTCCGCGGCGTCCGTATCGAGTAGCGTCCGGTTCGCCGCGAGGATGTCCTCGACGAAGGTGAAATCGCGCGTCTGCTGGCCGTCGCCGTAGATGACCGGCGGCTCGCCGTTGATACACCGCGAAACGAAGTTCGAGATGGCCATGTTCGGCCGCATCCGCGGTCCGTACACGGTGAAATAGCGGAGGGCGACCGCCGGGATGTCGTATCGCTCGCCGTAGACCATCGTATAGCGCTCGGAGGCGAGCTTCGAGGCACCGTAGGGACTGACCGGCGTGGTCAGGTGGTCCTCGTCGTAGGGGAGATAGCGGGGTTTGCCGTACACCGACGACGAACTCGCGAGGACGAACCGCTCGACGCCGTGTTCGCGGGCGGCGTCGAGGGCGTTTAGCGTCCCGTCGACGTTGACCTCGTCGTACTTGCGGGGGCTGATGTCCGCCCGCACGCCGGCCTGGGCGGCCTGGTGGTACACGTAGTCGGCGTTCGCGACGAGTTCGTCGACGAGGTCGGCATCGCGCACGTCGCCCTCGACGAGTTCGTAGCTCCCGTCACTGCTCTCTGCGGCCGCACGACCGGCCTCGACGTTGTGCTCTTTGATCCGCTGGTCGTAGTACGGATCGAAGTTATCCAGCACGACCACGTCGTGGCCGTCGCGGGCGAACGTCTCCGCGAGGTGGCCGCCGATGAACCCGGCGCCACCCGTGACCAGAATATCCATTAATCGTATCACTTACCCAACGGGAGAAAAAGCCATCGCAACGGTACGTCCGTCGCCCGGACGCGGGATGCCGATCGGAGTGTTATTCCGCAGTCGCGTCGGCCTGGTCGGCCTCGTCGTCCACGTCGACGACGCCCGCTTCCTGGAGCCGCTGTTCGGCGGCGTCTCGGTCCTCGGGATAGCCGACGTCGGTGCGCCAGCCGTCCATACGGATGGCGTCGATGGTGCGGCCGGAGTGGATGAGCAGGTCGATGGCGTCGCTGATCTCGTACTCGCCGCGGTTAGACGGCTGGACGAGGTGGCAAGCGTGGAGGATCTCCGGGGTGAACGTGTAGAAGCCGGTCATCACGAGGTTCGACGGCGGGTCGTCGGGCTTCTCGACGACTTCGGTGATCTCGCCGTACTTGTTGGTGTTACAGACGCCGTAGCGGCTCGCCTCTTCCCAGGGGACTTCCTCAACGAGGAAGGCGGCGTCGGCACGGGACTCGGCCTGTCGGTTGACGACGTCCTCCAGGTTCGCCTGGAAGATGTTGTCGCCGAGCATCAGCATGAAGTCGTCGTCGATGTGCTCCTCGACGGTCAACAGTGCGTGTGCCAGCCCCTTCTGCTCGCGCTGGTGCGCGTAGGTGATCGGGACGCCTTCGAATTCGTCCTCGAAGTGGTTGATGATCGCCTGTTTCTTGTAGCCGACGACGACCAGCAGTTCGTCGGCACCCAGCTCGACCAGTTGCTCGAAGCAGTGCGTGAGGATGGGCTTGCCTGCGACTTCGACCATCCCCTTCGGCTTGTCCTCGGTGAGGGGCCGTAGCCGGGTCCCCTCACCGGCGGCGAGTACGACGGCTTGCATACGTCCGAATCGTGTACCCTGAGGTATAACTCTTGTCGAAGGTCGTCGATCCCCGTTCGTATGGTGTCAGCAGGCGCGTGGTTTCGAGGCCCTGTCGATAGGAGCCGGCCGGATCTTGGGGCCGCTGATCGTGCTACGCTGGAAGTTGCCGGCACCAACCGTTTCGGTGGCGAAACCGTCGGTTGTTACGCATGGCTGATTCCGACCGCCTGTGGCCGACCGATCGCGCGCGAGTCGGATGGTGGCTGTTCATCGGTCTGCTCGGCATCGCAGCGGCCTATCTCGCCTACGCGTTCGTCGGCCTCCTAGTCGCGGGCGTGTTCGGCTACTACGCGACGCGTCCGATAAACGACCGCGCTGATCAGGTGATAGACGCCGACGCCGTCGCGGCCGGGATCACGGTCCTGATCGTACTGGTCCCCATCGTGGCCCTCACGCTCTACGCCGGATTCCAGTTCGTCACGGGACTGGCGGGACTGCTCGGTGACAGTGTCGACCCACTCTCGATGGCCGCGCGGTACGTCGGTCTCGGCGAGATCCCCGTCGACGAACAGGAGGCACTGCGGACCGCGTTACAGAACCCAGACGAGTTCGTCGAGAACCCCCAGCAGACGGCGCGGACCATCTTCCAGCGGGGGACGACGGTGATCACTCTGGTCGCGCAGACGCTGTTGTTCGTCGCGATGTCGATCACGCTGTCGTTTTTCCTGCTGGAGAACGACGACACGCTGTCGGCGGCGCTCGAGCGACTGTTCGGCGGCCGCGACACGACGGCCTACGCATACGCGACCGCACTCGACGCCGACCTCGAGTCGGTCTTCTTCGGGAACTTCCTGTTCGTCGCCGTCATGTTCGTCCTCGCGAGCGCGGCGTACGCGGTGACGAACTGGCTGGTTCCGCCCGAGGCCGCGATCCCGATGGTCCTCGTCCTCGGCTTTCTCAGCGGCGTCGCCAGCCTGATCCCGGTCGTCGTCAGCAAGATCATCTACGTCCCGGTCCTGGGGTATCTCGCGTACCAGGCGACGCGAGTCGGAGAGCTGTCGTTGACGCTCGTCGCCGCCGTCGCGGTCTCGTATTTCCTCGTCCTCGATTTCCTCCCGCAGACGTTCCTGCAGCCGTACATCTCCGGACGGAAACTCGACGGGATGATGCTCATGTTCGCCTATCTCCTCGGACCGATCCTGTTCGGCTGGTACGGCTTTTTCCTGCTCCCGATCGTCCTCATCGCGATGCTGGAAGCCGTGCGGATCGCCCTGCCGGAACTCCTCCACGGCGAACGGCTGACGAATACTGCTACCATGGCCGAGTCGGTCGGTGCCGACCCGCAGGACGAGGGTCCGGTTCCAACCGATCAGGCGGGCAAGAGCGGCACCGCCCCGGGTGACGACGGATCCGTGTCGGGCGAGAGCAACAGCGGGCCGGACGTCCGCGATGCCGGCCCGGACGGGACTGACCGATCTCCGGAGGACGACTGACCCGAGACCTACCCAGCTGTTCCGAGGTGATCCGAATCCTGAAGGCCGGTGGTCGCCAACCGTCCTGTCAATGCACGTCAGCATCGTGGGCAGCGGCTACGTCGGGACGACAGTCGCCGCCTGTCTTGCGGACCTGGGGCACGACGTGACGAACGTCGACGTCGACGAGGACGTCGTCGCGACCATCAACGACGGCGACACGCCGATCCACGAACCCGGATTGGCGGAGTTAATCGCCGAACACGCCGGCGAGCGCCTCCGGGCGACGACCGACTACGACGCCGTCCGCGAAACCGACGTGACGTTCCTCGCGCTCCCGACTCCCTCCGAGGACGACGGCGCGATCGACCTCACCTACATGGAGGCCGGCGCCGCTTCGCTCGGTGAGGCGCTCGCCGAGAAGGACGGCGACCACCTCGTCGTCGTCAAGAGCACGGTCGTCCCCGGATCGACCGAGGATGTCGTCGCACCGGCCATCGAGGAGACCTCCGGGAAGGCGGCCGGCGAGGGCTTCCACGTGGCGATGAACCCCGAATTCCTCCGGATGGGGACCGCCGTCGCGGACTTCATGGGCCCCCAGAAGATCGTCTTCGGCGCCCGCGAGGACGACGCCTACGAGACCCTCGGCGACCTGTTCGCGCCGCTGGTCGAATCGAGCGACGCGGCAGTCGTCGAGACCGGCGTCCGCGAGGCCGAGATGATCAAGTACGCCAACAACGGCTTCCTCGCTTCGAAGGTTTCCCTGATCAACGATATCGGGAATATCTGCAAGGAGTTCGACGTCGACGCCTACGAGGTGGCCGACGCCATCGCACTGGACGACCGCATCGGCGGGAAGTTCCTCCGCTCCGGTCTCGGATGGGGCGGGTCATGTCTAACTGGTGACCAGCGAGTGATGGCGAAAGACGGAGAAGGGACGAAACTCTTGACGCTAGCCGAGTTTTTCGACCGGTACGTCCACGATGGGATCGTGGACGATGTGTCCGTTCTCAGTTGTGATGAACAGGGAGAGTTTGAGTTCAAATCCGTACAGGCAGCGACGCGACGTCCGTACGATGGCGACCTCTACACCGTTCAAACGAAGATGAACAAGGAGGTCACTGTCACTGCGGACCATCCGATGGTGACCGTTGAACGCGGTGATGTAGTCATCCGTGAGGCAAAAACATTATCTCCGGGCCATCAGCTCCCGGTGCAGACGGATCTGCCGGCAAACCCGATCGGTGAAATCGACCTTATCGATCTCGTCGATTCCTCGGACCAATTCGACAATTCGAGCGTCTATCTGAAACCGTCGTTCGAACTGGAAGCCATTGACGATGAACTCCGCGAAGTACTGGCTGAATACAATCGCCAGTTTAGCTACTCCAAGCTCCACGATCTCGTCCGAAGTAACTACCTCCCGCTGGATGTCTTTCTCAAATATGAAGACGAATTGCCGATCGATCGCACTGACCTCTCACTCTACACGACCGTCGGCGGCGGACAGACATATATCCCCGCAATTATCGAAGCCGACGAAGAGTTCTGGCGGTTCATCGGATATTATCTCAGCGAAGGGCACATCAATGAAGACGACTCGGGACACGGGTCGAATATCCGAAAGCGCGTCTTCTTGAGCTTCCATCCGAGCGACGAGCAGGAATACGTCTCCGAGGTCGAATCGTACTTCGAGCGCCTCGGAATTCGATACCGAACAGAGACGCAGGAGACCTCTACCCAGATCGGGGTTTCGAGCCGCGTGTTCGCCTATCTTCTCGACTGGCTCGACTGTGGAACAGGATCGTATACTGCCCGGATCCCTGATCTCGCGTTTCAGGAACCACCGGAACACAGGAAGGCGCTCCTATCCGGGCTGTTCCGAGGGGACGGTTACATCGAATACACGAACCACTCCAACGCTGTCGTGTACGACTACGGGTCCGTGAGCGAAGAACTGATACAGGGTATGCAGTTCCTCCTTCACAGTCTCGGGATCGTTCCGAGTTACAAAACATCACAGTCGGCCAAATCGACTCAACCAGCACATTTCCTCCGAGTAAGCTCGAAACGACAGATCGCTCTCTTGAAGGAGATGTTCCTCCCGGCAGAACAGGCAAAGATTCAGGAGCGACTCGACGGCTATGACAGAGATGTCAAACCGACTGGTCACGCTGACGGAGGTACCCATACATCGGTCAAAGTCAACGATATCTCCGTCGAAGACACTTCTACGGAGGTCTATTCGCTGGAGGTCGAAGACAACCACACGTTTGTGACGACTGACGGGCTGGTAGTTCACAACTGCTTCCCGAAGGATACGAACGCGATCATCGCCGCCGCCCGCGACGCGGGGTACGAGCCCCCGGTCCTGGAGGCTGCCGTCGAGGTGAACGACGGCCAACCCGAGCGCCTCCTATCGCTGCTCGACGACCACGTCGACGTGGCCGGCAAGCGCGTCGCCGTCCTCGGCCTGTCGTTCAAGCCCGGGACCGACGACGTTCGCGGGACGCGCGCAGTCCCGGTTATCGAGGGCCTGCAGGACCGCGGCGCGGAGGTCGTCGCCTACGACCCCGTGGCGACCGAGAGCTTCGACGAGTACTACGAGGACGTCGAGATCGCGTACGCCGACTCGGCCGCAGCGGCACTCGACGGCGCCCACGCGGCGGTCGCGGTCACCGACTGGGACGAGTTCGCCGCGCTCGATACGGAGTTCGACGCGATGGCCGACCCAGTCGTCGTCGACGGCCGGCACATCATCGAGCGCCGCGAAGGGATCACCTACGAAGGTCTGACGTGGTGAGTAGCGACTAACCCGCGATCTACCTCTGCGCTGTTCCCGCTTCCGCGGTCGTCGGCCCTACCAGTTTCCGATCGACGACGAACACCGCACTCGCGGCGGCGAGTGCGACGACGAGAATTCGCGGGTCGGAGGTGACGTAGAGGCTCGGCGTCGGGGGGCGCCACCACGAGAACGGGTAGAGCCACGGCCCCGCACGGCTGTCCGCGTAAACACGGAGGCCGTCGAGGACAAGCGACGTGATGCCACCTGCAACCAGAAACGCGTAGGCGCGGGACCAGTATCGGCGGGCGAACGCGAGCGTGATCGCCGCGGCGATCACCAATACTCCGCCCAGCGTACTCACCGGGTCATAGGCGAAAGGCGTGCCCAACACACCCTCGACGACCGCGGAATCGAGGACGAGTTCCGTCTTCACGAGGTCCGGGATCGCGCCGCCGCACATCCCGACGGCGACCCACTGCGGCGTGATCGCCTCGATGCGCCAACTCGCCACCGTCAGCAGGACGTACACCGCGAGGACGTGCGTCAGCAGGTCAGCCATCTGTACTCACCTCGTCGGTTCCCGCTTCGCTGGGTCTCGTCTCGAAGGCGAGCGAATCGGCGTCGAACCGCCACTCCCTGAAGAAGAGTGCGACCGCGAGCGTTGCCCCGACGGCGGAGACCGCGTACTTGTACGGTTTCGACCCGCCGGCCGGATTGACGACCGCGACGTTCTCGGCGGCGATCGTCCGGTCCGCTTCGAGCGTCCCGTGGACCTGCACGACCCCGCCGGGTCGAACCTGCGCTGTGAATCCGTCCACTGTCATTCGGAAGTCACCCTCGTCGGATTCAACAGTGACCGTCGCTCGGTCGGCGTCCGCGTCGCTCCCCTCGACCGTCCCAGACAGAAACCCCACCTCACCGACGTGGGTCTCGTAGTCGGTCGCGAGTTCTTCCTCCGTCGGATACGGGACGTTGTCGCTCTCCGTCGCGTCGTAGTGGACACAGAGGCCGACCACCGCGCCGAGGAGCGCGACGACGCCGACGACTCGTACCAGCGGATGCACGCTCCGGTGTGAGCGGTCCGCCGAAATAACGGTTTCGCGCTCGGGCCGGCTTCGACGGAGGTTTACCGCGACCGACCGTCCGACCGGCTATGCGTCAGTTCATCGTCCTCGGGCACGAAGCGCCGACGACGGACGACTTCGCGCTCGACGACATCGCCGGCGGCGCCGGCCGCCTCGACGTTCTCTGTCGCTGCGTCACCTCCGCGTTCTTCCTCTCACACGACATCCGCGAGGACGTCCGGGTTCACCTCGTCCTCGCCGACGAGTTCACCGTGACCTTCGACGGCGACCGACTCCGTCGGCTCAATCCCGACGAGCGCTCGACGGCCGCGCTCGTGCGCAACGCCCTCGCCGAGCGCGAGGAGGCCATCGGTCACCAGCCCGTCGAGACCTCGCCCGGCGTCTCGCTCACCCGCCGCGGGTTCGAGCCGACGCTCGACGACGCCGCCCGCGACGGCACCGTCGTCCAGCTCCACGAGGCCGGCGACCCCGTCGTCGATGTTGAACCGCCCGAGGACCCCGTCTTCGTCCTCTCGGACCACAACGACTTCGCGGCGTCGGAAGCCGATCTACTGGCCGAGGCAGCCGACGAACGCGTCCGGCTCGGGCCGGAGCGGCTCCACGCAGACCACGCGATCACGGTGGCACATAACTACCTCGACACCGACGGTTTCGGGCGGTACTGATCAGTTACCGCCGCCCCGTCCCGCCCGCAGTCCGGCGATGACCTCGGTTCGGAAGGATTAAAACCAGCCAGTGTCTTCGTTCACTTGCTACCAGCACGGGCCGGTGGGGTAGCTTGGTATCCTTCGGCCTTCGGGTGGCCGTAACCGCGATTCGAATTCGCGCCGGCCCACTACCCTTATACCCTTTTTCCAGGGTTCTCTGATACTTAGCGGCCGCTATGCGGGGTGGTCGCTGTGAGCCGTTCGCATCCCGATGCGGACGGTCGTGACGTGCCGGAGACGGCCGTGCGGAATCGCTCGCAGTACGCCGACACCCTTCATCGCCCGGACCCGGACAGTGACGAGCCGCAGCCGGCGTGCGTCGAGGCGGACTACCGCGGTGACGCTGATTTCACCGACGTACCGGTAGCGGCGTACCCGCACTACAAGCTCTGCGAGAATCCGGAGTGCTTCGGGAGTGAGTGGTGGTGACGTTCCAATCGTCGCTCTTCGAGTACGAGGAGGACCTGTCGGCGCTCTCTGAGGCGGAGCGGGAAGTCTACGAGGCGGTCGAACAGGACGGCTACGGGATGCGGGAGTACGCCCGCAAGACCGGCCGCTCGCCGGGCACGGTCGGGAACCTGCTACGCCGGGCGCGCCGCCGGCTGAACGGAGGTGGGGCGACGTGACCCCCGTCGAGTGGGTACTGTTGGCCGCTTCGATCGCGCTGGCAGGTCACTCTTGCCTCCGTCTCGCGTCGTTCCTGATAGCGCGCTCTGACCGTGTGGAGCGCCAGGAGGTGTTCCAGTGACCTTCGTCCGTGCGTCCCGTCTCTACGACATAGAGACGGGCGAGCGCATCCGCTGGGACTGGAGTGGTCAGCAACCGGTCGCAGAAAGCGAGGCGCGGGTCCAGCGCGCCGTCGCTGAAGTCGACCAGGAGGGGTGAAGGTGCGCGCAATCGAACCGGCCTGGCACGAGTACGCGGCGAATCTCCTGTTCGCCGAAGACGGCTTAGCGCCGTACTTCGCGGCGGATTCGCAGGTGAAAGCGGGTGGCGGTAGCCAACAAGCCCGCTTCGAAGTTGCCGGCGAGTGTTGGGTCGTGAAGCTCTATTATCAAGATTCCGGCATCGTCCACCCCGGCCCATCTACGCCCACGGGAACCGAGTTCCGCCTGGACGAGATCCGCGAGTTCCGGCTGCACGTCTCGCGGGCCAGCGACGAGGACCCGGTCGGGGAGCAAAGCTTCAACGCGCACTTAGCACCCCGATGGCAGGGCATGGAGGTCGAGAGTGATGACGGCCAGCGCTTCGAGATGGACGTTCCCGAGGAGATGGACGAAGGGATCAACGTCCGTATCCAGGGGAGCAACATCAACGCGCTTCGGTACGCTCGCCTGCTCAAGCGCGCTGCGGAGGCGGTCGGTATCTCGATGGGGTACTTCGAGAACCCGCTGGAGTTTTCGAATACGCAGGACGCCGAGCGGTACGTCCGCGTCCACAAGGACGAGAGCGGCCCTGTTCACGCTCGGGACGGCCCGGTGGCAACGATGGGGCACTTGCTCGAAGACGACCGGACGGGCTACCGGAAGGTAGTGCAGAACGACGACGACGAACACGGTCGGAACTTGCCGGGCTATTACCACACGGTTACTCTTGGCCCTGAGCGCGTCCGTGAGGCGTTCCCTTCGCACGAGCTACCCGTGGAGGTGAAGCACTACTACTCCCGCGAGGCGCTTTCGAGGGACCCGGATGACCCGCTGGCGCATCCGAAGGTTGGTGTGTCCTATCAGGTGAGTCGATGGGACGACACGCTCGGGGCTGACCAGGAGGCGCTCGCCCAGCTGCAACGCGAGTTGGATCGGGTACTTCATGCGGTACTCATCGACGCCGGCCTGGACGTAGCGCCAGACCACGGGAGCGGCCCGTTCGTCGAGGATGCGTACTTCGAGGCAGAGGTAGCCGAGGGCTTCGAGGAGCCACCGACGCTGGACATAGCGCACATCCACCACGAACAAGAGAGCGTCGTTCTCAAGCACGTCAAAGACGGTCTCTCGCCCGTCGAGTGGGAATCTCTGGAGGTATTGGTCACCGACGGGGGCGACGTAGCCCCGGCCGATATAGCGGAAGAGAAGGGCCGGCACGTCGATAGCGTCCGCGACGCGCTCCGCCGGATGGACGATCTCGTACAGCGGGAGTACGGGAGTGTGTCGCTCCGCTCTACGTACGTTGCTGAATTGGTCCACGACGCTGTACAGCGCGCCGAGGAGGCGGTGAGAGATGCCGCGTCAGCGAGTGCGAAGGCATTGGAGGCGGCCGAGCGCGGCCTGGATGAACGGACGAGCGCGCTGTTGGCGTTCTGCGACCGCTACAACATCGACTATCGGGACAAGGGCGATGCACGGATGAAAATGCGGTTCGGCGAACTCGACCCGGACGCGGACCCGTCGCCGTCGTTCCTGGCGAAGCGGGCTTTCTCGATGTGGACTGACGCGAAACAGGATGCCGAGCGGTTCCGCTCTGCGGTCGTGAAGTGGTCACGACCGGACGGCGAACGCTGCCGGGTGGACGCCTGGAGGCTGCTGGCGTAGCGGTCGCCTGCCCGCGGGCTGGGAGTATCCCGGTCCGCGGGTAGTGGCGACACTCTCGGTTCACGCTATTTTCCGGGTATTTTCGTCTCTATCGCGGGTTTCACCCCACGGTGAGGTGGGAGATCGAGGACGTCGAGCTGGGCGCGATGGGCTATGGGCGATGGGCTTAGACCACCGCCCGAGCGGAAACGCGACCGCGGGGGTCGCGTTTCCACTTAGGGGTGTGGCTAAGGCCACATCATCAAAATACACCGCACCGCATCTCGATCCCTAGGTCGAAAGAATAGTCTACTAAGAAGGATATCTGAAACCCATGCCAAGAGGGAAGCCAAGCCGACAATATCAACCATCCAACCGTAGAATGAATGAAGATCATAAACTGGTATTTGTTGAGGATTCGACATTCGTTATTGGAGAATTCTTTGAAGAAAACTCCAAGCTATTCACTCTTTTAAGCATTTTTGGAGCGTTTATAGTCTACCTCTCAAATCTAGAAGTCAATTCTCAGCCACGAGTCTTGAGACTCGGAATCGCAGCTTCCGTTTTGTTATTTCTACTTACATTCTGGGCGTTGGTGAAACGACTTGGTCAATCAGTGGGAGGGCCAGCAGGATTTCTGGAACGCGTTCTTAATAGAACGGATGGAAGCTACGAACTGCTACTATTCGTTGTGCCGTTCACCGCCTTAGCCGTCTCATTCTTAGCAATTAGTCTTGAGGTCAGGCCCGCGATCGGATATCTACTGCAAATTGTATCCTTCGCTATTGGTGGTGCAATCGCGAGTGGTCTAGTTGATTGGATCGATGGTAAAATATCAGAAAATAAACCATCAATTCTTGAAGATGGGATACTACCATATTGGAGGTTCCAGATATTTCGGATTCTCCCTCTCGCAATCATCTGTGGGATTTTAGTCCGCATATGGCAAGTTAACGATACAGGTGTGTTCGTTTTCACTGAAACTGAAATTACGCAATCAGTAGCTGCTTCAGTGAGACTTGGAGCATTGGTCTGGCTTGCTATACTATTATTAGCTGATGTTATTGTGATATTTGAAGATCACAGAGATAGCATTATAGCACTTCTAAAGTCTATAGATTGGAAGACAATCATTTATTCCACTAACTGACTACTCGATACGCGCGTCTTATATATACACTTCTCCGGCCGCTTTCGCGACGCGGCCCATGGCGTGCATCACTCGCCTCGACGGCGAGCGGGCGCGATGGGCTGTCCACTGTATACTATAGGGGGGAGGTTTCCGTTTACATCTTTCCATCGTACCGCAGTCTTGCGATTTTGAGGAATACACTGTAAAGTGATTTGACGAGTAGCAGAGAAACTGAATCAATTTTTGCTCCACTCCATACAAAACAGAGCTTCTATACCGGATATTCGAGGGTTTCGCCGATATTTGATTCGACACTCGTTGAAAACCATTCCTCCTGGCCCGATACTTGGTTTCTTGTACAGTTCTTTCTCAATAAACCACTTCACCAACCTCTATCAGAATCAGTGTCATCTACCCGGATATGGCAGACTCAAATTCAGACGAGACTGAGAATACAAAGGATCAAGCACAGAAGACTGATGTCCTGATCTCGCATTATGAACAGATGCGCCAGGAAACTCGTTTGTTGAACCAGTTCCAGTCTCGGCGGTTCACTCGGGGCATGGCTGCGATCGCCGTGGTCATTGGCTCGATATTCGTAAGTAAACAGGCTCTCGTTCTGGTTGCAATTATTCCGTTCATAATCTGGGTGTTATTCGTGAGACAGATCCAATCGATGAACTGGATTGTCCGGATTGAGGGTCATATTATAGATATACAGAGAGAACTGAATGTGGACGGCTTCAATTACGAACAAAAATATGGATTTCACGCAGATGACCACCCGTTTGGCTTAACAATGCCAAATATCGCATTGGGGTTATTTTTCTTAGCGGCTTACATCATTAGTTCGTTTGCGGGATTCGCGGTTGTCGATACAGTTGATGTCCCCAATTCGATCGAGATGATTAGTTCACCCCTTTTTGTTGGCGGGAGTTACTTCATTGCGGGTTTACTGGCTCTTGGAGTTCTTGGTTCACATTATCGGCTTCAATTTGCCGAGGATCGAGATTAGATACCTCTGCGTGCAAGTTTAATCTGGACCCCTGGCGGTTGTACGTCGAGAGAACCGTTCGACACGATATGCACACGAGTCGATCCCGACCGTGTGCATATTCAACTGGTATCGACCCACAGAGTGGAAGATGTCCGCCGCTGTGGGCTGTGGGTCATGGGCTTCTATAAAAGGAATTGACCAGCGAGTTACCCTATCAAGCCCCGATATCGGCCTTGTGTTCACGAGTGGACCGTAGTATCATTCAAATCCAACCAGTCTTTCTTATATCTCGTCGGTAGTGTTACAGACAATGGGATCAGCTACGGAAGCAATCGTTGTGCTACTCTTAGGTGGCTACACCTACTTCTACCTACACGAGTACACTCACTACATTTCTGGATATCTGTTCAACGGGTCGCCGATTGTTCATTACGACCGAGTTGGTCCGCTTCCGCGTCCATATGCGGTGTCCTATCAGAATCTCCCTAATATGCCCAATATTGGTGTCCGTGTTTGCGGCATCTCGCCGCATATTGTTTGGGGCCTCGTTACCCTACTCACTCTCCTCTGGATAGATGTCCCTGAATTCTCTATCAATAGCGCTACAGGAATCTTCTTGGCTATAGGGGAGGTTGCAACACAGATTGATCCGTGGAAACTCTACCTACTCACCAGCAGTTCTACCGCGTCTATCAGTGTCAGCCCATCAGATCTCGTTGCGACATTTCGTCCGCAAGCATATCGAGAATATTCCGGTGAGGAAACCACCAAATCGGAGTATCTCTCAGTTCTGTTTACCGGACCAACCAATTAAAAGGGATATTTCACTTCCACTCCGGACTAGGCTGGCCTCTTTTTTCCACCCTTCCCTGGCTTCGAGCGACGATGGCAACGAACCAGGCCGTCGAGATCGGCGAAACGTGGACGGGTGAGAGAGTCCTAAACGACGAGACGCGAGCGCGAATCAAGTCCGCAATCCGGGGCCTTCTCACTCTGAAGGAACCGCAGGACGACCTCGAAGAACTGACCGAGGACCTTCCGCTGGAAGTAAATCAACTCAACATCTCGTACGCACCGGAATACATCCTCGAATTCGACCTATTCGTGGACCACCCGGACGGAATGACGTTCGTCACCGACGAGCCGATAGACTGCCCCCACCACGAGAGTGGGGAACCGCTCTCGACGCTCGCGGAGCTGGGCGAGGACTACGCGGCACTGGAGAAGGATCTCCTCGAAGTCATCTGCCTGATGGCCGACCTGCCGGAGTTCCCGGACGACCGCGAAGAGTACGTCTTCGGCGACTTCGCGTTCACGAATTTGTTCTGCTACGACGGCACACTGGCGTTCACGTTCATGTGTCCGGTCAACTATCCAGCCCGAAAGATGTACCAAGACGGTGCGTTCGAACTTGGGCGAAAGGTGGGGATCCCAGTAGATCCCAGTACTGATAAAATTATTAATACAAAATAATAAATGGGCATATACTCTCCCATAGGAAGAGATATATTATGCCTCATTTTGCTCCTTCCGTTAATGAGTACACACAGTTGTTGTTACAGAAATACAATGATTCATTATCTAAGGCAGCGGAGTGGATGATCTGATCGTTGGTGTCAAATCGGTCAATAACAGCACCAGACTGAATGTCTAATAGGTAAATAGAGCCATCATCGCACCCGAAGCTGACCGCTTCATCTATAATAACTGGTGATGTCTTGATTGTGTCTGAAGATTCAAATTTCCAAAGTATTGTACCATCTTCCCGATCAAGAGCATATAAGCAGCCATTGGTTTCTCCTCCCGTACCTACAAAAACAGCATTATCACTGACGGCAGGAGCAGTAAAGACTCTCCTTTTTAATTCTCTACTCCAAATCTCAGTACCGGTAGCAACATTAATTGCATAGATGTGTCCAGTTCCGTTCCGTGAAGAGATATATGTTACTTCATCGTAGATTGCTGGTGTGAAAAACCGACCATCTGATTGGGATATCTCCCATTGTTTATTCTCATTGTAGAAAGAAATTGCTTTGATTTTGGCTGGATTACCACCGACCGGAACGATTATCTGACTTTCATGCACAGCTACAGAATCACTAATTATGCCGTCAAAGTCTATTGAATTAGTACATTTTCCAGTTAGTGGGTCTAATCCGTAGACCGTCCCTGTGTCAGAGATTATTACTTCTTGGCCGAGTATATTTGGAGATCCTCTGATAGGGTTCTCGGTAGTAAATCTCCAAATTCGAACACCAGAAGATACATTAAAGCAAGTTACATTTCCGGACTGCTTTTCTATATCACTGGCTCCAACAATCAGGTATCCGGAATCATAGCTATCGCCACGTTGAGATTGGATTTCAGAAATCACAGCCGGTGTCGTACGTAGCTTATGATCTATCTGATACTCGTTTCTAACATTTCCACTTGATGAATCCAAACAAAGAACTCGCTGATCCGCGGTTCCAACAAAGAGTCTATCATCAATTGCGATGGGGGAGTAAGATAGATTTCCGACGTTTTTGTTCCACTTCGAAACTAGAGATGTTTGAGGGGCGGATTCCTCTTGCTGATTTCCAGTCCTTTGAGGATCTTTTCTATAAAGTGGCCAGTCAGTAGAGTCCAACGCGATATCAACTGTAGAACTAGTGTAAAAGTCGGGCATAGGGAAGAGAGCATCAAATGTGTGTCTACGGATGTGATATTGTGCTTTGATCACCTTCTCTCTCCTTCGAAGTAGATAGAGTCCGCCAATGATCGCGAATGAAATTCCCAGTAGAAGATCTGAACTCCCAAAGGGAGGATTTGTGCATATGTCTGATGCCGTTAAAGGTGCTGTCCACCTCACCGAAGATACAGCCATGAATTGAAGAAGGATTCCCACAAATAGTAATGAGATACCCCAGACGCCGTCTACAGAATCTCTTGCCATAGATCTCTTCAGGGCTACATTTTGGCCAATCTTCATCGCTGACTCCGATTGAATACTATATCTCCCTTTGATGAGGCCTCGCCCTAGAATAATTGCGCCTGCTAAATCTAAACCAAGTCCATATGTTTGATTTGACAGAGTACCACAAGATTGGACATCGAAATACGCAATTATCAGTAGCGGTGAGAAAACTGCTGCTATTAGATATTTCCAGGATCGGTGGCGAAAGGCTGTAAGAAACATCTCCTCCGCTTCCTCATCAGGCTCACCATCTTTTTTACTATCGTCGGTAATTACATCAAATATGTTTAACATTTGCCGCCCCATCCAATCTGACACCTTCTTCCAATAATTCCAAATAGATCCCATCAATCTGTCAAATAAACTTGTAACAGACTGCATATCTGATAATGTCAGAGTTCGGTTGATAAATATATTCAATGGTTCATGGACACTGCAGTGTGACTATGCTAACTAACCAGTTTCATTACTTTCACTACTACTGTACTGTGGGTTCCGCTATCTGAACTGGACTATGATACGCATTTTCGAAACTTCACTTTCACTCTGACCCTCAGACTCGGCTCTTTTACATACCCCCCGAAATTCGCCGACTGGCTATGTCGAAGTTGACGATTGAGACGCAGGAGGATAGTTGGCGACTCCGCTGCCCGAATGGGCACAAGGTCGCTCCGACGAATAATCACTGGTACTGCCGCCAGTGTGCCCGCAGATGGGACAACGAAGCTACTCCGGAGATAGAGGAAGCCATCGACAAGAAGACTGGTGAGCGACTGAGCCGCGAAGACGTGGAGCTTGACTTCGAGACACCGGGAGTCTACTATGCTTGAGTCAAGCGTCCGGTTCCGGTTCGTCCCGGAGATCGGCGTTCCCTTCCAGATACGCTTCTCCCTTCTCGGTGATAGCGTAGTATTTCCCCTTCCCAGGGAGGGTATCGACAAGCCCCGCCTCGTAGAGTTTCGGGAGTCTTCGGGTAACAGTCTTGTAGGAAATCGAGATTCCTCTGTCCTCGAAATTATTCGCGATTCCCTGCAGATTGTGCCCAGCACCCGAATCCTCCAAGAATTCCAGGATGACATCGTCGCTTCCAGTCATCCACTCCGCTCGGTGCCTGGGCATGAATTCACTCCCGAAGAGCCATCTAAAACCCTCTTCGGTGTGCGCCATTGTGTCCATCTTCTTAGACTGTGTGTACAATCTTTACCCCAAATTATAATGCACGTGGGAAAAGATTTGGACAGAAAGACCGACGCGACGCTCTCCAGGGTGGTTCATCTGGAAAACGATGGCCGACGCCCGTGGGACCAGCACGGGTGTCGTGTCGGTCGGGAAGGTGACCGTACAGTGGGAGACGACACGCACCGGGAAAAGCAAGGGTGTACGAGCCAAGCGTACCGTTTTCTGACCGATAGCCTGCGCGTTGGGCTACTCGATTCCTCCAACGATGAGCAATAGGAATAGACGACGCGAAGACCCGAGTGAATTGGCTCCCCGTGACGCCGCTCGCCGGTATCTCCGCCGACGCCGTGCGGACTCGACGGAGAGTAGTGTGAGCGGCTGGGAGTATCGCCTGAAGATATTCGTCGAGTGGTGTGAGTCGGTCGGCATTACCGAAGTCGGTGACTTCCAGCCGTACGACATTGACGAGTTCTACGAGGTGCGGAGCGCCAAGGTCGAACCCGTTACGCTTGAGGGCGAGATGCACACCCTCAAGAGCCTCTGTGAGTTCCTCGAAGACCTGGGTGCCGTCGAAGACGGACTATCCAACGCGGTACGGGTCCCGGACCTCGATGCCGAGGAGCGAGCGAACGACGAGAAGCTCGATACCGACGACGCGAAAGCACTACTCGAATACTACCGGAACGACCCCGTCGCCTACGGTTCACGCCGACACGCGCTGCTCGAACTGGCGTGGATCACCGGAGCGCGAATCGGGGGACTCCGCGCGCTGGACTTGCGGGACGTGGAACTCGGTGAGAATCCGTATGTCGAGTTCCGCCACCGATCGGATACCGGTACCCCGCTGAAGAACAAGCGCGGGGGCGAGCGCCCGGTTGCGCTCCCTCCTGAGACGGCCGACGCGGTACAGGAGTACATCAATGAGTACCGCTTCGACGTACACGATGACCACGGCCGTCAGCCACTCCTGGCAAGTATGCGCGGGCGACCCAGCACGAACACTCTCCGGGTGTGGTCGTACACCGCGACGCTCCCGTGTCAGCATTCGGACTGTCCGCACGGGAAGGACCGGGAGAAGTGCGACTGGACGGAGTACCAGCACGCGAGTAAATGCCCGTCGAGTCGGTCGCCCCACCGGATTCGAACAGGGACGATCACCTGGCTCCTGAATCTCGGGTGGCCGCCCGAGGACGTTGCCGAACGAGTCAATTCGAGCGTCAAGACGATCGAGAATCACTACGACAAAGCCGACACCGAAGAGCGCCGCCAGCGGCTCCGCGACCGGATGGAGGACCGCCGCCGCGGCTTGGTCAACGACCTGCCTGTTACCAATGATGACGACGAGTAAATCCGACCAGTCGAATCGCCCGGAAGACAGCACTCCCGCACGCGGTATCGCGGTTTCCTGTGAGTCGCGCCGGCCCACTTTTCCACCGCACAACGGCGACGAGCGGCGCGTGTCGTCGGTACGACGTCGACGCCGATTGAATGGAAAGAGCGCTTGTCGACGGACCTCGGGACTCGCAGACGAATCGCTCGACCACCGCGGGCGACTCGCAGGTTGTCCAGCTCGCGGGCGACTGAGTCCGGCGGAGTCGGAGACGGTCGACAGACGACAGGAGGTTGAGACGATCCGAACCTCGACGGTGTCAGGGGCCGGATCCACACCAGTCGGGTGCGAACGTTTAGGGCGTTGGCGTCCAACAGTTCTGACATGAACGTGCTCGTCGTCGGCGGGAACGGTTTCGTCGGGTCGCACCTGTGTGGGGAGCTGGTCGAGCGAGGGCACGACGTGACCGTGCTCGCCCGCGACCCCGAAGACGGCGACCTGCCTGCCGGAGTGGACACCTACGCGGGGGACGTTACCGAGTACGACACCATCGAAGACGCCTTCGAGGGGCAGGACGCCGTCGTCAACCTCGTCGCGCTGTCGCCGCTGTTCAAGCCGTCCGGCGGCGACGAGATGCACGATCGGGTCCACCGCGGCGGAACCGAGCACTGTCTGCGCGCCGCCTCCGAGCACGACGTCGACCGGTTCGTCCAGCAGAGCGCGCTCGGCGCGGACCCGAACGGGCCGACTCACTACCTGCGTGCGAAGGGCCACGCCGAGGACCTCGTCCGCGACTCCGACCGCGAGTGGGTGATCGTCCGCCCGTCGATCATCTTCGGCGACGGCGGGGAGTTCGTCGAGTTCACGAAGAAGCTGAAGTCGTGGTTCGCGCCCGGGCTGCCGGTGTATCCGCTCCCGGGCGGCGGGAAGCGGACCCGCTTCCAGCCCATCTGGGTCGAGGAGTTCGTCCCGATGCTCGCCGACGCCGTCGAGGACGACGACCACGTCGGCGAGACCTACGAGATCGGCGGCCCGGAGGTGCTGACCCTGCGGGAAGTGACCGAACTCGTCTACGAATCCGAGGGGCGGTCGATCTCTATCGTCCCGCTCCCGATGGCGCTAGCGAACGTCGGCCTCACCGTCCTCGGATCCGTCGGGTTCCCCATGGGCGGCGACCAGTCCCGGTCGCTTCGCCTCGACAACACGGTCGATTCGAACGATGTCGATGCGTTCGGCGTCGACGAGCGCGAGTTGACCACGTTCGGATCGTACCTCGGACTGCCGGCCTGACCGCGTCCCAGTCGCGACCATCGCGGACCCGGCGTGACTGGGCCGCCGCCGACCGATCGAGCCCGCACTCGATCGGTCGGGCCGGCTACGTCCCGATCCGTTTTCGAACGCCCCTGAAGCGCTGAATTTTGGCGCTTCCTCGATTTGATCGCTGTCGGTTCTTGGCGATCGATTGGTGGAAAAACCCGGGCAGCGACATGTTTCATACGGTTTTCATCTCTCTGGCGACAGCCGGGAGAAAGGAGCGCTTACCGGTCTGCTGTCTGGCGATCTCGGCCAAAGAAGTTACGCGATTGACTTTTTCACGTTCGATAGCTGGGCAAAAAGCTTATATCCGCGATGGGACTGTTTATTTCTCAACGGACACGGCAGCTATGAAATTGGCGATGATCGGCTTCGGGCAGGCCGGCGGGAAGATCGTTGACAAGTTCCTCGAATACGACGAGGCTACCCAGAGCGGTATCGTCCGCTCTGCGGTCGCGGTCAACACTGCCAAGGCGGACCTGCTCGGGCTAGAACGAATACCGGAGGAGAATCGAGTACTGATCGGCCAAGCGCGCGTGAAAGGTCACGGCGTGGGCGCCGACAACGAGCTCGGCGCGGAGATCGCCGAGGAAGACATCGACGAGATCCAGGGGGCCATCGACAACATCCCCGTCCACGAGATCGACGCGTTCATGATCGTGGCCGGGCTCGGCGGCGGGACCGGATCGGGCGGCTCGCCCGTGCTGGCCAAGCACCTCAAGCGCATCTACACCGAACCGGTGTACGGCCTTGGCGTGCTGCCCGGCGGCGACGAGGGTGGCATCTACACGCTCAACGCGGCCCGGTCGTTCCAGACGTTCGTCCGCGAGGTCGACAACCTCCTCGTGTTCGACAACGATGCCTGGCGCAAGTCCGGCGAGTCGATGGAGGGCGGCTACGAGCAGATCAACGACGAGATCGTCCGACGGTTCGGCGTCCTCTTCGGTGCCGGCGAGGTCGGCACCGGCGACGAGGTCGCCGAGTCCGTCGTCGACTCATCGGAGATCATCAACACGCTCTCCGGCGGGGGCGTCTCCACCGTGGGGTACGCCGCCGAGACCGTCGAGGAGCAGGACTCCGGCGGGCTGCTCTCGCGGTTCAAGGGCGACGACGACGGCCTCGACGACAGCGGTATGGACACCGCCAACACCACCAACCGCATCACCTCGCTGGTGCGGAAGGCGGCGCTGGGGCGGCTGACCCTGCCCTGTGAGATCGACGGCGCCGAGCGGGCGCTGCTCGTCATGAGCGGCCCCTCGAACCACCTCAACCGGAAAGGCATCGAGCGCGGCCGCAAGTGGCTCGAGGAGCAGACCGGTTCGATGGAAGTCCGCGGCGGCGACTACCCCGTTCGCGAGAACAACGTCGCCGCATCCATCCTGCTGTCGGGCGTCCACAACGTTCCGCGGATCAAGGAACTGCAGCAGGTCGCCATCGAGGCCCAGGACAACATCGACGACATCCGGCAGCAAAGCGAAGATAACTTAGAGGAGTTGGTGGAAGATGACGAAGATGAGTTGGACCCGCTCTTCTAAGAGCGCCGCGTTGATCGCACTGCTCGCCCTTTCGCTGGCGGCGGCCGGGACAGCCGGTGCTATCTCCGTCCAGGCCGGCGACGTCCCACAGGAGTCGCGCGTCGGCGAGACAGTGACGACGACGGTCACCATCGAGGACCCGTTCGTCGACATGAACGACCAGTGGACGCTGCAGGGCAACACCGAGCTGGAGAACGTCAGCTGGACGATCACCGTCCTGCAGCAGGGCGAGCGAGTCGACCAGTACAACTCCGGCGACCAGTCCTTCGAACAGGGACTGAACGCCAGCAACGGCGGCGACACCGTCGAAGTCGAGCTCACCGGCACCACGCCGGCCATCCAGAACTACACGTACGAGCCGCGTGAGACGTACACGCTCTACGACTTCGACGCCGTCGAAGGAAGCTCGACGAGCGGCCTGAACGCCACGTCGGTCCACCACTACACGAACGCGAGCAAGAGCGCTCGCCAGGCCATCGACGAGGCGGCCGCCGCGGTCAACGGGTCCGGGACGGGCCAGAACGACCTGGACCAGGCGATCGCCTCCTACGAAAACGGAGTCTTCGACAACGCCGAGTCCAACGCGCAGGACGCGATCGACGCGGCCGAACAGGCCGAGCAGTCAGAGCAGCGCAACCAGACCATCCTGATGGCCGTCGGTGCGCTGATCGTCCTCGGTCTCATCGCGGGCGGCATCTACTACTGGCGCGCGAACCAGGACGAGCCGACGAAGCTCCAGTAGATGCGCGTTGTCGTCCCGTTCGCGCCCGAGCACCCGAAAACGCGACTTTCCCCGGTGCTCGAGGAGGCCGAGCGGGCCGCGTTCGCGCGGGCGATGCTGGACGACGTACTCTCCGTTCTTTCGACGTTCGACGCCGAGCGGTCGCACTCTATCGATCCCCTCGTTCTCGCGACGGCTCCGGTCGACTGCGACGTGCCGGTGACCGTCGACGACCGCTCGCTCACCGCGGCCGTCAACGCTGAACTCCCTGCCGACCCGACCGACGAGCCGGTCGCGGTCGTTATGGCCGACCTCGCGCTGGCGACGCCCGACGCGCTCGCTCGGCTGTTCGCCCCCGGCGCCGACGTGGTGCTCGCACCCGGTCGCGGCGGCGGGACGAACGCGCTGGTCGCGCGCCACCCCGAGTTCCGCGTCGACTACCACGGCGCCTCCGTTCGGGATCATCGCGAGATCGCTCGCGAGGTCGGCGCCGACCTCGCAACCGTCGACTCCTTCCGGCTCTCGACCGACGTCGACGAGCCCGCGGATCTGGTCGAGGTACTCCTGCACGGCGACGGGGCGGCCCGCGCGTGGCTCGACGACGCGGGGTTCGCCCTCGCGGTCGACGAGGGCCGGGTCGATGTCGAACGACGGTAGACGACCCGACCGGAACACGGGCAGGGGGCCCTTCTCGGGTCGCGACCGAATCGGCGGGTCGCCGGGAGCGTCAACACTTTGTCTATCGAACGTGCACGGGGGACTGTGATACCCGGCGCGGACGAGTACGACGTGGACGTCGAGCCCTCTCAGGAGGAGATCGAGCGGCTGCTCGCGGTCGGTCCCGAGGACGTCGAGGCGGCCGATGAGCTGACGTTCGCCCGCAACGTGTTCGTCCCGCTGACGACCGCCTGCCGGTACACCTGCACCTACTGCACCTACTACGATCCGCCCGGGCAGGCGACGCTCATGTCGCCCGAGGAGGTCCGCGAGGTCGTGCAGATGGGCGCCGACGCCGGCTGCACGGAAGCGCTCTTCACCTTCGGCGACGACCCGGACGACCGCTACAGCGCTGTCCACGACCAGCTCGACGAGTGGGGCCACGAGTCCATCCACACCTACCTCCGCGAGGTCTGCGAGATCACGCTCGAGGAGGGACTGCTTCCCCACGCCAACCCCGGCGACCAGACGCGCGAGCAGATGGAGACGGTCGCCGACGTGAACGCGAGCATGGGCGTCATGCTCGAAACCACGGCCGAGGTCCAGGCCCACGGCGGTCCGCGGGCGAAGAACCCGGGCCAGCGGCTCAACACCATCCGGACGGCGGGACAGCTCGGCGTCCCGTTCACGACGGGCATCCTCGTTGGCATCGGCGAGGACTGGGAGGACCGCGCCGAGAGCCTGCTGGCCATCCGCGAACTCCACGAGCGCTACGACCACGTCCAGGAGGTCATCGTCCAGCCGGTCCGGGAGAACGAGCGCTGGAAAAACGGGTCGCCGGGCGTCGAGGCGCTCCGCCGGACGGTGGCGATGGCCCGCGACGCGCTGCCTCCGGAAATATCGGTGCAGGTGCCGCCCAATCTCGCGCCCGTCCGCGACGTGCTTGACTGCGGCGTCGACGACCTCGGCGGTGTCTCGCCGGTCACCGACGACCACGTCAATCCCGACTACAAGTGGCCGGCGCTCCGGGAACTGGAGGACATCGCCGACTACGCGGGCGTCCCGCTCGGCGAGCGGCTGCCGGTCTACGAGCGGTTCCTGCCCGCTCACCTCCGGGCTCCCGACGTCGAACCCGCCGCTCCGCCGGCCGAGGCCGACCGCTGGGTCTCCGCGCAGATCGAGGACGCGATCGCGGGCACCGACGACGCCGGCGAACGCTATCGGTCGGTACTCTCCGGCGCAGCGGCGGACTGAAACTCCGCTGTCTTCCGTTCTACCGCCTAATTCTCGGCGCGAGGAGCCACCGGCCAGTCCCGTTGCCGTCGGCGATCGAGTGTTCGAGCGAGAGCGGGGAACCTCCCTCGCCGCCGACGAACTCGGCGTGGACCGCCACCCCGTCTGGGATGGCGCCGACGATCTCCCGGAGGTAGTCCACGGAGTACAGCGACTCGACCGGGTCCGTCCCGGGATCGAGCGATTCGACGTCCGATTCTTCGAATTCGAGCCGCACGTCGTCGGTGTCGCCGCTGGCCGTCACCACGAGGTGGCGCTCGTCTGGATCGACCGCGAATGCCGCGTGGTCCGCGACGAGGGCCGCGGCCCGGACCGCCCGACGCAAGTCCGAGCCTGCGATGATCGCGCTCGCCTCGACCGATCCGGGATCGATCCACTCCACCTGTCTGACGGCCTCCGCCGACAGCGGCGCGAAGGTGTACTCCAGGGCTCCCGCTCGGACGTCGAACCGGCCGCCGTCGCCGAGAGCGAGTTCGATCGCTTCGCCGTCGGCCATCGCGACGGCGTCGCCGAGGCGGTCGAGCGCGACGCCGAACGTCTGCCCGTCCGCCACGTACGTCTCGAACGCCTGGCTGTCGAGTCGTAGTTCGGCCATCGCCACGTCCGCGGGGTCGCGTGCTCTGAAGACGAGGCCGTCGTCGAAGGCCATCCGGCACTCGCTCGCGACGGCCGTCGCACCGTCGAGCGCCGTCGCCAGCGCGTCCGCGTCGAGATGAACGTCGAGTGCGGTCGCTTCGTCGTCCGTCGCTCTGCTCGTCGATTCGTCGGTATCGTCGCGTTCCTGTCGCTTTCGTGCAGTCATGTCTCTGGTCGTGGACCGCGTGCCTTCCGGGGAGAAGCGTTATCCGGCGCGTCGACGAACTGACGACCGGGCGGCGCTTGCTGCCCCGCAGTTCGCGCGGCCGGCGACACCTGCCAGGGAGTCCGGCCGCGTCGTCGATACCTCCCGAGCGACTGGCTCGTCGCCCGGACCGTGTCTCGTCGTTCCCGCAGAACCCCGTTAAGCGTTGCGCCGCTCGAGCGGATCGTAACCCGATTCGGGGTATAATCGCTTAAATAGTAGTCATGTATAATCTGATATAGGGTATGGAGTCCGGTGAACGACCGCGCGGGATCCTCTCGCCAGCGGATCGATCGTATCTGCGCGGGGAGACGACGTTCGAGAGCGCCCAGAGCGAGCGCAACGCCCGGGCGCGGATCCGCGAGCGCGTGCTCGCGGGACTGTACGACGCGGATCTGCTCGCCGACGCGCTCTCCGAGCGGGACCGCGAACTCGTCTTCGAGAAGCACGTCGGCGACGACCCCGAGGGCGTCCGGGCACTCATCGCCGCGCTCGCGCTCCTGTACCGCGGTGCCGAGGACGCTGGCCTCGATTTCGGGACGCTCCTCGAAGAGGGCGTCAGCCGCGCTGAAGCCGACCGCTCGGTCGCTGCCTCCGTCGAGTTCGAGGTCAGGCGCGAACCGCTCGACGCCGACCGACTGACTCGGAAACTCCGCCGGACCGGCTCGCTCACCCTCTCCGAACTCGCGTACCTCCGCGAGGCCAACGACGTCAGCCTCGACCGCTTGCTCGACCGCTACGCCACCGACGTCGAAACCGACGATGCCGATGACGACTGGGTACAGGCGAAGATGACGAGCTTCTGAGCCCACGTTTTTCCCGCCCGGGTTTCCTCGGAGCGCGGAGCGCGAGCGGTGAACCGGCGCCTTGGGCGCCGGATGCTTACCGCAGGGGGCAACTGGACTGCGGTGGCGCGCGCTGTCGCGGCGTTCATGCCGCGACAGCATCGTGCGAGGGATGAGCGAGCGTCGCGAGTGAATCGGCTGGGGAGGCGTGTGGCTGTCTGCGGTGCAGTTGTTGTTCCTGGTGGACTGAACGGGCGAGGCGGGCTCGCGTGCAGTTTAGTCGTCTGAGCGGGCCAGTATCCGCGCGGGCGGTGTGGAGAGCGCGGATATCCCGCTCAGCGACCGCGAGCGCGCCGAGGGCTTTCATCTCCCAGCGGTTCCTGCAGTAGTGTCTCCAGCTAGCGAGCGCGCCGAGGGCTTTCATCTCCCAGCGGTTCCTGCAGTAGTGTCTCCAGCTAGCGAGCGCGCCGAGGGCTTTCATCTTCCAGCGGTTCCTGCAGTAGTGTCTCCAGCTAGCGAGCGTACCGAAGGATTCCGCCATCTAGAGCCCGCTACAACTTCGAACGTACTGCTCAATTTCGTCACGTCCCGTCGCTCATCTCGATGAATCGTTCGCGGATCTCGGGCGAGGGGATCATGCACTGAGCTTTCTTCCCGAAGACGGCGTAGCGGTGGGTCGCGACGGTGTCGTAGACGGCGTCCCGCAACGGCCGGGGCACGACTCGGAACGCGCCGGCGAGCGACCACGGGAACTCCAGTCGGCTCGCCACCCGGAGCGCGGCCTCGGATTTCGTGTAGTAGTCGTCGCCGTCGACGAGGACGAACGTGCCGAAATCGTAGTCGTCGAAGCCTACGTCCGCCAGCAACCGCTCGGCGGCCTCCGACTGCAGCGGCGCGAAGCGGAACACGGCGTCGGGGTCGTGGTCGATGACGAACTTGATCGACCCGTTACAGAGGTTGCAGACGCCGTCGAACAGGAGGATCGGTTTGTTACGCGGGATCGATCGCGCCATTGACCGTGACTACGCTGGCCGGGCACTTGAAGGGCCGTTCACTGAGCGGATCCGCCGAGCGACTACTCCGCGGGGCACTCGTCCTGGAAGGGGCCTTCGTCGTTCTCCCGCAGTTCGACGCCAGTGTCGATCTCGTCGGTCGCGCCGCCGACCTCCCGGCCGCGTCGCTGACTGCCGAAGTTGATGTCGGCCCACGCGCAGCGACCACGGGACCAGCCCCCGTCGGGGAGGTCGGCATCGACGGAGAGCGAACCGTCGTTCGCGCTCGCTTGCAGGCGGTAGGAGCCGGCCCCGTCGGACCACTCGCGAGAGACCGCGGCCGTGTTGCTGTCGGGGACGGTCACAGTCGTCTCGAACGCGTCCGAGCCGTCGATCGAGAGCGTGAGATCGACGTCGATTGCCTCGCCGGTCCAGTTGAAGATCTGCACGCCGGTGAGGACGATAGCGTCGCGCCCGCCGCTGCCCAGCCCGAGACAGCCGCCGACGGCCATCGGCGCGGCGAGCGCGCCCAGACCACCGAGGGCCGCCCGACGACTGGGTCCCCGAGACGACCGCTGGTCACCGTCCCCCGTTCGTGCGACTCGGTCAGTCATCTTCCGGCACCCCCAGATCGACCGCTGTCACAGGCCGACTCCACCTGTCCACCGACCGGCACCCTACACATGTCACCGAACCATCGGACGGACCGTTCCTAAGGATTTCGTCCACGAACGACCGGCCGAGCGTTTATGCTGCGCGACGGCGACACACTGGTCGATGCGGGAAGTCACGGTCGAGACGTTCGTCCCGGCCACGCCGGCGGAGGTCAAGCGCGCGCTCGCGCCGGGCGTCGTCGTCGAGTACGAGGGGAGTTTCGACGTACTGGAGGTCGAGGAGCGCGACGAAGCGACGTTCGTGACCGCCGGCGCCCGCGGCATCGGCGTCTCGCTCCGGTTCGAGCGCCGGGAAGACGGCCTGCGCTACGAACAGGTCGGCGACGCCGGTCCGTTCGACGAGATGTGGACCGAGCTCTCATGGAAATCCGAAAACGAAGGGACGCGCGTCGTCGCGCGCTCGGGCGTCGGACTCGGGCTCCCGCTGTCGGGACTTACCGACCGCGTCGCTGCCTGGAAGCGCCGGGGCGAACTCGACCGGGCGCTCGATCAGCTGGCCGACGACCTCGAATAGCGACGGGTCTATCTCGGAATCGCTGACAGCTTTAAGTCGAGGGGAGATGTACGGATTAATCATGATGGACGAAGGGCGACCGTTGCACCGGCGGATCGAGTCCTTCCGGACGTGGGTTCGCGAGTGGCTGCACGGGCTCTATCACGGACTGATCGAACACCCGTCCTTCGAGAAGATCGAGAAGGAGGCCGAGGACGTCGAGGACACGTTCCTGTTCGCGTGTTTCGCCGACGCCTTCGGCCTCCCGAGCCCGGTCTCCTACTACACAGTCGAGTTGTTGCCGTACCTCGCCGAGGAGTTCGAGGCCTGGGAGCGGCGGATGTGGGATCGGGAGTCGCTGCTCGAACGCAAGGGCCAGCAGTACCACGTCCACTGATGCGGGGGGAGTAACCGTGGAGCAGTTCGTCTTCTTCGGCGGCAAGGGCGGCGTCGGCAAGACCACCGTCTCCTGTGCGTACGCGCTCAAGTGCGCGAACGCGGGGCTGGAGACGCTCGTCGTCTCGACGGACCCGGCCCACAGCACGTCGGACGTCTTCGACCAGCGCTTCGGCGACGACGCGGCCGCGGTCGAGGGCCACGAGCGCCTCTGGGCGATGGAGATCGACCCCGACGAGGAGGTCGAACGCCACATGGGCGAGGTCAGGCGGCAGATGGCCGAACAGGTCAGCGCCTCCATCGTCAACGAGATTGACCGCCAGATCGAACTCGCCCACCGGACCCCCGGCGCTTACGAGGCCGCGCTGTTCGACCGCTTCATAGAGGTCATGCGCGACGCCGAGGAATACGACCGCGTCGTCTTCGACACCTCGCCGACCGGCGGTACCCTGCGACTGCTCGCGCTCCCCGAGTACCTCGGTCAGTGGATCGAACGACTGGTCGACAAGCGCGCGCAGTCGATCGACCTCTTCGAGAAGGCCGCCATCGGCGACCGAGAGGCCCGCCGGAAAATCGACGAGGACCCGCTGATCGCGCATCTACAGGGCCGCAAGGAGAAGTTCGCGTTCGCCGGGCGGACGCTCCGCGAGGCGTCGGCGTTCTTCCTCGTCGTCAACCCTGACGAGCTCTCCGTTCGGGAGACCGAGCGTACGGTCGCCGAGCTGGCCGAACAGGACCTCGCCGTCGAGGGGTTCGTCGTCAACCGGGTCACGCCGGCGCCGGACGACGACGACCGGGGCCGTGGCGGTCGGTACCTCCGCGACCGCGTGGCGACCGAACGCGAGCGCATCGAGCGGGTACGCTCGTCGTTCGAAGCGCCTGTCGTCGCCGAGATCGAATCGCGCGTCAGCGAGGTGAAAGGCGACCTGCTTGCCGATGTCGCCGCGGAACTCGACGTTGAAACCGAATCCGCTTCCCCCGAAGCCTGATCGGGATTCGGGAAATCGGCCGTCGCGCTGCCGGTAACAATCACTTTCCAAACATCATTATCTTCAACCTTTATAGTGTTCTTTCGTGATATTCTCTGTGAGGTGGCAACCAATGGTACAGGTCATGTGGCTCGCGGTCGTCGCGCTGGTAACGTTCTCGGTGGGCTACGTCGGGTATTCGAGGTATCTCGCTCGGTTCGTCGAGCTCGACGACGAGCGGGAGACGCCGGCACACAAGTACGACGACGGACAGGAGTACGTCCCGTCGAAAAAACCCGTGCTGCTCGGACACCACTACTCGAGCATCGCCGGGGGCGCGCCGATCGCGGGGCCGATCACGGCCGCGGCGGCGTTCGGGTGGATCCCGGCGCTGATCTGGGTGGTAATCGGGAACCCGCTCTTCGGCGCGGTCCACGACTTCATGTCGCTGTCCTCGAGCGTCCGCCACGAGGGGAAGTCGATCGGCTACATCATCGGCCAGTACGTCGGCGAGCGCGGCAAGAACATGCTGCTGTGGTTCGCGTACCTGACGATCATCCTCGTCATCGCCGCGTTCGCGTACCTGATCGGCGCGGTGTTCGACGCGTTCCCCTGGACGGCGACCGCCTCGTTCGTCTACATCGCGCTGGCGCTGCTGTTCGGGGTGTACCTCTACCAGCTCAACCTTCCCTTCCTGCCCGGCGCCGTCGCCTTCGTGGCGATGGTCTTCGGCGGCGTGTGGGTCGGGCTGGAGTACCCCATCGCGATGTTCGCACGCGACGGGCTCCCCGCTGAGACCATCGTCTTGCTGGGCAGCGGCGGCGAGTGGGTCCCGCTTTCGGGCGCGACTAACCCCAACTTCGCGGCGTGGGTGTTCGTGACGGTCGTCTACGCGTTCATCGCGAGCGTGCTCCCGGTGTGGGTCCTGCTCCAGCCGCGTGACTTCCTCACGTCGAGCCTGCTGTACACCGGCGTCGGCGGGATGATCATCGCCGCCATCGTCGGCACCGTCGTCGGGTTCACGGGCGTCACGGTCGACGTCCCGTCGGCCGGCATCGACGGCGTCGAGGTCGCGTCGCTGACCACGCAGATCCCCGGCTGGGAAGGGTTCATCCACAGCGACCTCGGGCCGCTGTTCCCCTTCCTGTTCGTGACAATCGCCTGCGGGACGATCAGCGGCTTCCACTCGCTGGTCTCCTCGGGCACGACGGCCAAACAGCTCGACAAGGAGAGCGACGCCCGGCTCATCGGCTACGGCGGCATGCTCGGCGAGGGCTTGCTCGCCATCACCGCCATCCTGTCGGTGTCGCTCATCGCCGGCGGGACCGAGACGCTCGACCAGGCGCTCGTGACCTTCCCCGCCGGCGGCGGCGCGCTATTGACCGTCTTCGGCATCGGCGTCACCGCCGCGGCGACGTTCATCGGCCTCGTGTTCGTCAGCTTCCTGCTGACCAGCACCGACACCGCGATGCGACTCGGCCGCTACATGCTCGAAGAGATCGTCGGCGTCCCCGAGACCGACCTCGAGCGTACGGTGACCAACCGCTACGCCAACGCCGGCATCCTCGCGCTCGCGGGCTATTTCCTCGTCGCCTCCGGCTCGTGGTCGAACATCTGGCCGCTGTTCGGCGGCGCGAACCAGGCGCTCGCCGCGCTGGCGCTGCTGGTCGCGACCGTCTGGCTGGCCAACTGGGACGACACGAAACAGCTCGTCAGCACCGGGGTACCGCTGGTGTTCATGCTCGCGGTGACCGTTATCGCTCTGCTCATCATCGGCGTCTACCGCAACCCGACGGCGCTGCTGGCCGGGGAGTACGACGGCCTGCTCGCGGCCGTCTCGCTCGGTCTCCAGAGCGTCATCGCGCTCGTCCTCGTCGGGCTCATCGTCGGGCTCGTCTGGCTCAGCTACAACAACATCAAGGACGCCCGCGACGGCCTCGACCGGGAGGCCATCGTCGGCTCCGGCGGTAGCGGCGGCGTCGAACCCGGCGACGACTAAAAGAGCCGATCGAGGAGCCCCGACGACTCCTCCCCGGGCGAGTCCCACAGCGCGAACGCGCTGTCAATATCGGTCGCCCGACTCGTGACGAGGTCTTCGCGCTCCGGTGCCGCCACGACGAGATTCACCTCGTAGTGGCCGTAGTAGCCGAACTTCAGGAGCGTCCGGTCCTTGAACCCCGAGACGAACTTCTGGACGTCGTCGCGGACCCGCGGAGCTATCAGGGCGATCGTGAAGTCCGTGCTGAAGTGCTCCTCGTCGGCGTCGATCCACTCCTCGGCGAGGTCGTGGGCCCATTCGACGACTGCTTCGAGGTCGGTGGGAGTCACTCGGTCCCGGTGCGTGACGAAGAGGTGCTCCGTCGCGCCGTGGTTCGCGTAGTTCAGCGACGGGTGGAACAGGTGCTTCTGGCTCTCGATCTCCATCCGTCCGTAGAGGGTGACGTGTCGGCCTCCGATTTCCCGGTCTTTCTCCAGATCGAAGTTGTGCATCAACCGCCCGCTCACCCGCTCGACGTACTCGTCGTCCCAGACCGGTACGTCCCCGTCCGACACGGACTCTTCGTCGCTCATGCGTCCCCATCGGGATGTGCCGCGATCGTCGTGTTATGCCATCCCATGGCAGAGACAATTGCGTGCGACCGTAAAAACGTCTCCCCGGTCCTGATAGGGTGGTTCTACTTGAGAAGCACTGGAACGGGAGCAGCGTTACCGCAGGGTACAATGGGAAGTGAGAGTCCTCGGCGCGTTCGCTAGCTGGAGACACTACTGCAGGAACCGCTGGGAGATGAAAGCCCTCGGCGGGCTCGCAGTCGCTGACCGGAATATCCGCGCTCTCCGCACCGCCCACGCGGATAGTGGCCCGCTCAGGCGACTAAACTGCACGCGAGCCCGCCTCGCCCGTTCAGTCCACCAGGAACAACAACTGCACCGCAACTGCCAGCACCGCAGACAGCCACACGCCTCCCCAGCCGATTCACTCGCGACGCTCGCTCATCCCTCGCACGATGCTGTCGCGGCATGAACGCCGCGACAGCGCGCGCCATTGTGGTTTGGTTCAGTAGCTGTCGCCGTGAGCATCCGGCGCCTTCGGCGCCGGTTCACCGCTCGCGCTCCGCGCGAGCGGCCTTTTTCACCCATGTTTTTGCCGCCCGGGTTCCCCGCAGGCGCGCTCCGCGCGCCGAGGAAACCCGGGCGGGAAAAAGATGGTGCAGCAAAGTTACGTTTCTCCGGCCACTAGCGGTGGAACGAACGTCCTGTGCGAACTGTTGCCACACTCCATCGCTCGTCGTCGCGGGCGGGGTCCCACGAGGCGTCCCGTCGAAGCCGTAGCCACCAATGACAGACACAGACACACCCGTCTCCGGTCGCCAGGAGAGCACCGTCGAGGACGTCCACGACGCGCAGGCGGTGATCGCGCGCGTGGTCGAGAACGTCGAACAGGTGATCGTCGGTCACCACCACGAGATCGAACACATCGTCACCGCGCTGCTCGGCCGCGGACACGTCCTGCTGGAAGACGTGCCCGGCGTCGGGAAGACGATGCTCGCGCGTGCGGTCGCCCGGTCGTTCGAGGGGTCGTTCAAGCGCGTCCAGTTCACGCCGGATCTCCTCCCCTCGGACGTGACCGGGGTGAACGTCTTCAACCAGAAGACCGAGGCGTTCGACTTCCGACCGGGTCCGATCTTCGCCAACGTCGTCCTCGGCGACGAGATCAATCGGGCGCCCCCCAAAACCCAGTCCGCGCTGCTCGAAGCGATGGAGGAAGAGCAGGTCACCGTCGACGGCGAGACGCACGAGTTGCCCCAGCCGTTCACGGTCATCGCGACGCAGAACACCGTCGAGCGCGACCGGACTTACGAGCTGCCGATGGCCGAACTCGACCGGTTCATGAAGAAACTCCGGCTCGGCTACCCGGACACCGACGAGGAGACGGAGATGCTCGACCGCATCGTCGACCGCCACCCCATCGACGACCTCGACTCGGTGGCGACGCTGGACGACCTGCGGGCCGCCCGCGACGCCGCGGCTGGGGTCACCGTCGAGCGCCCGGTCCGCGAGTACGTCACTCGGCTGTCGCAGTTCACCAGGCGCCACGCCGAACTCGGCGTGAGTCCGCGCGGCGGCCTCGCGGTCTTACGGGCGGCGCAGGGTCGCGCAGTGCTGGAAGGTCGGGAGTACGTCATCCCCGACGACGTCCAGGTCGAGGCGGAGGTGGTCTTCCCGCACCGGATCCGAACGAGCACCGACGAGACGACGCCGCGGGCCGTCGTCGAGAACGCCCTCGAATCCGTCCGCGTGGAGTGATGGAGCTGACACGCCGCGGTTACGCCGTCCTCGGGATCGTCGCGCTCGCAGAGCTGCTCGCGCTCACCTACGGCGCCCGGGCGCTGAACGCTATCGCCGCGCCTGCCGTCGTCGCCCTCCTCGCCTCCGTCGTCCAGCTGCGGCGCACGGACGTCCCGACGGCGGAGCGCGACTACGTCCCGGCCGCGTTTCCCGGCGACGCCCGCGAGGTGACGGTCGAAGTCGACGGGAGCGGGGTCGCCCGCATCGCGGAGACGGTGCCCGATGGACTCGCGGCCGACGACGCGACGGTCGAGGCGTCGCTGCCGACGACGTTCACGTACACGCTGGCCTGCGACGAGCGTGGTCGGCACGCGCTCGGCCCGCTGGAGGTGCGCCTGCGGGACCTCCTCGGGCTGGTCGAGGAGACCTACGAGGTCGGATCGACGACGGGCGTGCTGGTCTATCCGCCGGTGTATCAGGTCGCCGGCCGGGACGTGATCCTCCGCCACGCCCTCGAACGCGCGGACGTCGACCGCCGGGAGTTCGACACGCTGCGGGAGTACGTCCCCGGCGACCCGCTCCGCGACGTCCACTGGAAGTCGACCGCGAAGGCCCAGGACGACATCTACGTCGCCGAGTTCGCGGACAGCCGGGTCGAAGACGACCAGATCGTCGTCGCGGCAACGGCCGACGCCGGGACGGTCGACGAGATGGCCGCCGCCGCGGCGAGCGTCGTCGTGATGGCTCTCGACGCCGGCCTCTCGGTCGAACTGCGCCTCCCGGAGCAGACCGTTCCGATGGGCCGCGGCGAGGACCACCGCCAGCGGCTGCTCGCCGCGCTGGCCACGACGGACACGGACTTCACGTCGCCGTTCAAATCCTATGCGTTGCCCGACGGCGCGACCGACGACGCCGACGTGGTGGTCCGCGGGGACGGTGACTGCGTCACTGTCGCCTTCGGGGACGACGACCGCGCGTTCGAGGACATCACCGTCAGCCGCGAGAATCCGCTCGCACAGCGGGGGGCCGAATCGTGAGCACGCGGACCCGCTCGGGCGACCTATCGCTCGATCTGGGCGGGGTCGACCCCGTCAGGACGGTCGCGCTCGCAGGCGTCGCGTTGCTCGTCACCGCCTACAGTTCGGTCTTCTACCACTTCATCGACGTGACCGGGCAGCCGATACTGTTCGTCCTCGCCGCGACGCTGTCGCTGGCGGCGGCGACGTGGCTGTCGAGTTCGATCCGGCTCCGCTGGGCGGCGGTCGTCGCCGTCGGCCTGCTCGCCGCGGGGCTGGGGATCTACGTGATCAGCCTGCCCCGCCAGCCGCCGCTCGTGCCGCTCGTGACCGACGCCATCGCGCTGATGACCGGGCGGTCGCTGCTGCAGGTGACGAACGTCGATCTGTGGGTGCTGGGCGTCGCGCCGGGGCCGCTGTTCCTGACGTGGTATCTGGCGTTGCGTCGGCGCTACGTCGCGAGCGTGCTCGCCGGCGGCGGGACGCTCGCGTTTCTCGTGTTGACAACCGACGCCTCGACGGTGACGACGCTGCTGGGCGTGGTCGGCGCCATCGTCGCCGTCGCCGTCGGCGACATGGACCGCCGGGGCGACTCGCTGAAAGCCGCCGAACCGCTCGCGGTGTTGCTCGCCGTGCTCATCGTCCTCTCGGCGATCGCGCCGGTGGTGCCCGCCGGCCCCTCGCGGACCGCCGACACGTGGTCACGGTTCCAGACCGGCGGCCCCGGCGTCGGCGGGGGGACCGTCGAGGCGAACCTGCTGAAGGCCGACACTCAGCTCGGCATCGCGGGCAACCTCTCGCTGTCGCCCGACGTCCGCTTCCGCGTCGAGAGCGACGCCGAGTCCTACTGGCAGGTCGGCACCTACGACCGCTACACGGGCGAGGGATGGGTCCGCACCGGGAGCACCAGTTCCTACAGCGGTAACTTAGACGAGCCGCCGGGTCGAAGCGAGACGGTCAGCCAGACCTACACCGCGGTCGACGAGATGGACGTCGTCCCGGCCGCGTGGAAGCCGGTCTCCGTCGGCGACGACGTCGCCGGGGACGTGCAGGTCAACGACCTCGACGGCCTCGAACTCGACGGGTCGATCGAGGAGGGCGAGCGGTTCAGCGTCACCAGTCGCGTCCCCGTCGCCAGCGGCGAGGAACTGCGCGGTGCCGGCACGGACTACCCCTCGTCGATCGAGGAGCGGTACACGCGGCTGCCGTCGAGCACCTCCGATCGCGTCGTCGAGCGCACGGCGCGGATCACGGCGCGCGCGAACACCAGCTACGACACCGCGCGCGTCGTCGAGCGGTGGCTGCAGAACAACAAGGGGTACTCGCTGGACGTCCAGCGGCCGCGGCAGAACGTCGCCGACGAGTTCCTCTTCGAGATGGACGCCGGCTACTGCACCTACTTCGCGTCGACGATGGTCGTCATGCTGCGCACGCAGGACATCCCCGCGCGCCTCGCAGTCGGGTACACGCCCGGCGAGCGGGTCGCCGAGGACGAGTGGGTCGTCCGGGGGTACAACGCTCACGCGTGGGTCGAGGCGTACTTCCCTGATATCGGCTGGGTCCGCTTCGATCCGACGCCCGCCGGCCCTCGACAGGCCGCCGAACAGCAGGAACTCACCGAGGCGCGCGAGAACAACCGAACCGACGTCGACGTCGACGACACCGGCGACGGCGAGTGGACGTCGACGCCGACCGCGACGCCCGCGCCGCTGACCCCCCGAGCCGAACAACCCGCCCGTGAGGCGCCGCCGGGCGAGATAACCATCCCCGACCGGATCACCCGCCCCGGCGGGACGCCCGCGCCGAATCTGAACCTGTCGAGCCCGTCGATCACCGCCGCGCCGACCAACGAGTCGGCCGGTGGCGGCGACGACGAGTCCACGGGGCCGTTCGGCGGCCGGCCGCCGACTCGCGAGGAGACGGCGCTCGGCGCCATCGTCCTGCTGGGGCTGGTCGTCGGTCTCCGTCGAAGCGGCGTCACCAGTCGAGTCTACCGTGCGATCTGGCTGCGCTACCAGCCGACGAGCGACCCACAGACCGACGCCGAGCGGGCGTTCGATCGGCTGGAGTACGTCCTCGCCGAGCGGCATCGACCGCGCAGACCGGAGGAGACGCCGCGGCAGTATCTGGCGGCCATCGGCGCCGACGAACGGGCGAGACAGGTGGCAACCGTCCGCGAACGCGCCATGTACGCCGGCAGAGTCACCCGCGAGGAGGCCGACGAAGCCGTCTCGCTGGTGGACGACATCGTCGGCTGGCGGGGCGTCTGATCGGTTCCAGGGAGGATGCGTGGGTTCCCGTGGACATTCGGGCGTTTCTGGGTCTCGGGTCGCAGCGCCGCCAGCGACCGTGGGGAGTCCCGACAGTGTTTAATAGGTCGATTTCGTATGCCGATGCGTAATGTCGGAAGTCTGCTCGCTCCCCAAGGCGAGTACGCCGCAAGTCAGGGCCGTCAGACAGGTGACCATCGGATCGAGCCGTTCGGGTGACGATGTCTGAGGTGTGCTCGACGTGCGGGCTCCCACAGGAGCTCTGCGTCTGTGAGGACGTCGCCAAGGACTCCCAGGAGATCAGCGTCCGCATCGACGAGCGCCGGTACGGGAAAGAGGTAACGATAATCGAGGGGTTCGACCCGAAGGACGTGGACATGGACACGCTCTCGTCCGACCTGAAATCGAAGTTCGCGTGCGGTGGGACGGTCGAGGACGACTCCATCGAGCTGCAGGGCAACCACACGGGTCGCGTCGAGGACTTCCTCCGGGACAAGGGCTTCAACGTCGCCTAACTGGCGGCCGCAGCGCCGAACGCCCACACCGAGAGCCCGGTTTGGCGATTCTATCGACGAAACAACCGCCGACGGAGCGGTGAGCGACTGCTCCAGTCGGTCCTCACGTCTTGCTGTCGGAGAGTGTGAGCGGTCGTCAGGGCGGCGTCTCGGTAGTTATTCGTCGTCGGCCGAACCCGCGATCGCGATATAGTCCAGCGGTTGCTCGTGCTCGGCGCGGATGAGGTTCTCGTCGTCGATCTCGAGGGAGAGATCGTCGAGTTGCTCGGCGATCTCGGTAATGTCCTCGTCGACGGCGCCGACGGCCTTGATGTGGAGGTTCTCGTGGCCGGTCATCAGTTCGGTGACTTCGAGGACTCCCGGAATCTCCATCGCCTCGTCGGCCACGTCGGCGCGGTCGCTGATCCGCGTCGTACAACTGAAGTGGAAGTACAGATCGAGCCCGGTCCGGTCGTGGTCGACCGTCGTCTTGTAGCCGGTGATGACGCCGGCCTCCTCCAGCCGTGCCATGCGGTTGTGGACCGTGTTGTCCGAGACGCCCACCGATTCGGCCAGCTCGATCGCCGTGTAGCGCGCGTTCTCCTGTAGCCTGTTGAGTAACTCCCTGTCGACGTCGTCGAGATCGTAGTCTGCCACACTGTCGCTTCTCCCCGTGTTCCCATGTATGTGCCGACTATCCACGTAGATTCGCTGTACAATTCGATAATCCCGATCCTCGAAGAATTTGTATTAGTTCTCGAACGGACACACGCCGGCATTTGAACGATAGATGCCGGGATTAGGATATCGAATTATATATGGATATATTATTCGATATATATGCTCTTAGCAAATTTCACAGTATATTTCGAAATAACTCGCGATAGATTTATATGTTTTCATCACGTCATTCAATCGTGAACGACGCACTACCCACTCCGACATCGGCCCTCGCGTACGATCAGTTCCAGTCTGCCAGTGAGGGGGTCGTCACCGCCGTCGCCGACGCCACGAACACGTCGCCGCTCGAACTCGAGCCGCTGGCGCGGACGCTCGATCCCGACGCGCTAGATAAGTTCGTGGACCGGTTGTCGGACGGCCCCGAGGAGTCGGTGGCGTTCGCCTACTGCGGCTACGACGTCACCGTCTCCGGCGACGGTAGCGTCGACCTGGCCGAGCAGTCTTCCTAGATTTTCGCTTTTCGGGACACTCGATAGCAGTAACTGCCACGGTACCCGGCGGCAGGCGTTGAACTCCTTCGTCGCGCTCGCCGTCGCTGTCTCCGGAGACCTCCGATTCGCTCAGTGACGAGAGTGCTTCTCTCTCTCTCGAACCACTTCGCTCGCACGCTCGCGAAGACCTCGACGTCCATTTCGAACGGCCCGTCAAGCGGCGAGGACGCTCGACAGCGGGCACCACCGCGAATCCTCACCGGGTCGTCTCTCTCGGTTACTGCCGCCGCCGGGACTGAAACGATTAAGGGCCGTCCCGGAGCAGGGGGAGACGTGCTCAAGAAACTCGGCGCCGCCGGAATCGTCGGTATCCTCGTGATCGTCGGCGGTATCGGACTGATAGCGTCGGTCGAGCCGCTGATCGCCGCCGGCATCGGCCTCGTCGTCGCCGGATTCGGACTGGTCCTCTACGGCCTCGTCACGAACGTCCTCGCCTCGTTCGGCATGGGCGGCATGGTCTAACCTCGGTCGTCCCGGTCACCGACACTTCTCAGGCCGCGACCGACGGCGTACCCGACGCCGCAGACGACGAGGACGAACGCGACCGACGTGAGGAGCTGCTGGACGACGAAGACGGTCTCGTCCGGCGGCGCGATCAGGCACGCCTCGGATGCGCCCGCTCGCTGGAAACAGCCGGTGTGGAACGCCCAGTACTCACTGCGCAGCGCGAGCGCCAGCCCGGGCGCGCTCGTGACGATGGCGCCGGCCGTCAGACCGAATCCGCGATACCCGGCGCCCGCGGCGACGACGCCGAGGCCGCCGGCGACGGCGTAGGGAGCGAGCGGCCAGAGCCAGCCCGGGGGGAGGTACAGCCAGTGGGTGACGAACACGGCGACGCCGAGCGCGAGGAGGACGCGGACGTGAGCGCGCTCCTCGCTCGCTCTGCTCGCCCAGATCCGACGGCGCGGCCGCATGCCCGACACCGCGTGGCCGGACGGCAAAAAGTTCCGTGTCCGTCCCGCCCCGGTGCGTGTCTCACCGGGTCGCAGCCGGTGACTCAGACTAAGTCGTCGCGCTCGAACAGGATGTGGTACGCGATGACGTAGCCGAGAAACGAGAGGACCGGATAGAGCGGATCGACGAACATCTCGGCCCCGACGTCGAACGACGAGAAGAGCAGGTCACTGAGGATCGACTCGAGGAACGCGGCACTGTAGACGACGCCGGTGGTCTTCACGAGGAGTTCCTGGCTGGTGCCGCGAACGAACACCGCCATGACCGACCCGATCACGGCGGCCGTCGAGACGTGACTGATCGCCGTGCCCTGGATCCGGCCGAGCGAGAACGCGCCGGCGATGTCCCCGTGCAACAGCGAGTTGATGATGCCGAGCAGCACGCCCCCGCAGACGAGCGTCAGCACCGCCAGCCCGGTCGCGACGGTGATCGATTCCACCTGCACCCTTCCGTGTTGGCTCCCTGCCATGTCCCGTGTGGGTCGCCCGGCACACAAAAAGGTTGACAGAACTGATGGGAAGCCGGAGTCGCGTCGGTCTGCCGGGAGTCAGTCGCTCTCGCCGCGGTCGCCGGCGCGGTGTTCGCTGATGAGGCGGTCGACCATCTGGGCGTTGCGCTCGCGTTCGCGCTCCTCGGCACGGTCTTCCCAGTCCTCGATGGCCGCCTCGATCTCCCGCTCGCGGGCGACCGCCAGCTCGTCGACCTCCTGGACGGTGACCATCTCGGCGGGCGCGACCGGCACGTCGTGCTTGAAGAGGATCTCGTCGGCCACGTCCGAGAGCCCGCCGTTGCGCAGGACGATCTGCGGGTCGATGTCGACGATCTTGTCCGCGGTCGAGGCGCCGGCGCCCGAGGCGTCGCGGAACATGATCACGTCGTCCTCGGCGAGGCCGAACCGCTCGTCCGCGTCGTCGATGGCGTCGCTGGTGAACTGCTCGACGACCTTGACGGGCGTCAGGCCCTGTTTCTTCGCCGCGACGTCGGCGAAGTTCGAGTGGTCGAGCTTCCAGAGGGCCTTCAGCCGTTCGAGCTTGCCTTCGAGTTCCTCGATGCGCTCGTCCTTCTCGTCGAGTTCGGACTGTAGTCGGCGGTTCTCCCGCTCCAGCCGGGTCACCTCGCGGTCCTTGCGGGCCTCGACGCGCGTCTCGCTGCGGGCCTCCGAGAGCTTGCGCTCGTAGTCGTCGATCTCGTCGTCCTTCTCCTCGATGGTCTCCTCGAGGTTCTCGACGTGCGATTGCAGCTGGGCGACCTGCGACTCCAGCTGGGAGATGCGCTTCTGCTCGGGGGACTGCTCGTTGGACTGCTGGGGCTGGTCGTCGGGCTCGTCGCCGCCGTCGTCGCGCAGGTCGTCGAGGACCGTCTCGACGGACTCCTCGTTGGCGACGACGCGAGCGACGACCGGGCCGACCTCCTCGCCCGGCGGGACCTTCGCGGCGATGCGCTCGAACTGGTCCCTGTGGGCGTCGAACGCGCCGAAAGCGGCGGCCAGCGCGTCGCGTTCGTGGTCGTTGTCGTAGCCCTCCTCGCGCGTGCGGTGCTGTTTCACGTCGACGGGCAGGTCCCGGTCGGGCGTCCAGCCGGCGGCGTCGAACGACCGGCGCAGCTTCTCGACGGTCTCGGGCATGGGCGTCACGTCGGCGGCGACGATGACGGGTCGACCGCGCTCGATGATCCACTCGGTGACTTCGGCGCTGTCGGCGGTCCGGGTGCTGAGGACGTCGAGCACCTCGCCGTCGAGGCCGACGATGGCGACCGCCGTGGTAGTGCCGGGGTCGACGCCGACGACGACGTGGTCGCGGCGCTTGGCGAGCGGGCGGAACTCGATGCCGTCGCGGCGGACGCGCTCGACCTCGACGCGCACGTCGCCGGCCCGCTCGTTGGAGACAGGGATGTCCTGCGGGCGGCCCTCGACGGTGAAGACGGCGTTGGAGAAGCCGCCGTACTTCTCCGTCTCCTCGCGCTCGAAGTCGAGGCCGGCTTCCTTCAGGTCCGCCTCGACCTCGCGGGTGCGTTTCTTGACGGAGCCGTGGATCCGGCGGGTGTAGCGGTCCTCGCTCCAGCCGCCGCCCCCGCCGGTCGAGCGGCCGCGGGAGACCTTGATCTCCGTCTCGTCGGTGAACGCCGAGACGATCTGGCCGACGTTGCGGGCGGCGAGGCGGGCGGCGGCCTCGGCCTCTTTCATCGGCTCCTTGCCGTATGGCACGTCGTGGCGATTAGCGACTCGGGAGAGCGGTTCCGGCCGCTCCGCCCCGGTGACCTGCACCAGCGTCGTCTCGTCGGGGAGTTCGCCCAGAAAGTGGACGAGCGCGTCCTTGTTCTCCGCGAGTTCGTACATGTTGTCGGTCGCGACGATGGCGGGCCGCTCGTCGCGGATCAGCCGGCGGAGCTTCCGCCGGGAGACCACGTCGCGGTCGACGTGCTCGCCGTCGAACGCGACCAGCGCGTAGGAAACGTCCCCGCGCACGTCGCCGCTCTGGACGTCCACCCCGAAGACGACCGCGTCCAGCGCACTCGTTCGCGTACTCACACGCGAGCGTAGGCAACAGGCAAATATAAACCCGGCGCGGGACCGAACCGCGTCACCCGGTACGGGCCCGCTCACAGCTCACCCGGGTTCGGCCCGGATTGCGGTGATCACCCCGAGCATCCTGGTGGACGAGTCCCGAAGCGCGAGGTCGGACTTCGAGACGAGTCGCAGCGGATTCTGGTTCCAGCGGCAACTGTGTTTCTCGTAGTGGGCGTCGGCCCGCCAGTCCTGGAACCGACCGAGCGATTCCACGCTGCTGCGGCCGTGTTCGAGGAGCAGGACCTGCCCGCCGGGTTCGCAGACGCGATTCATCTCGTTCAGTGCCGCGAGGGGGTCGGGGAACGTACACGTCGACAGCGACGAAATCACCGTCTCGAAGCTGTCGTCGGGGAACGCCAGCGCTTGCGCGTCCATCTCCGCCAGCGTGCCGTCGCGTTCCAGCCGACGAAGCTCCGCGGCCGCCTCGCGGAGCATCTCCGGGCTGGCGTCGACGCCGACGTACCCGGCCGTCTCGGGGACGTACTCGATGTTCGTCCCCGTCCCGCAGGCGACGTCCAACACGCGGCCGGTCGCCTGGCCGAAGAGACGCCGCCGATACCGCCCCAGGAGCAGTCGGTCGATCGGACGCGCCCGGGCCATCACGTCGACCTGGTCCGCGTACGTCGCACGGATGTCCGCCAGCGAATCCGGACGCGGCCCCGCGTCGTCGTCCACGTCGGATCCGCCGGTCCCCGCCGCTGCCGGATCGTTCGAATGCTTGGTCTTTGCCATCGTATACCAGTATTCGCGCCGAGGACGAAACCGTACCGCCGGCGCGGGCTCCCGCGCCTATGCCGAGGGCCCGGCCGGATACACGGCCGAGTGCAGCACCGCGGCGTGACTCAGAGGAACTCCTTGCACGTCTCGGCGAACGTCGCCAGCCGCAGGTCGGCCTCCGAGTCGACGCTGACGAACAGCCCGGAGAACTCCCCCACCGCGAAGTGGAACGCCGTCAGCTCCTCGAAGCGGTGGATCGAACACTCGAGACTCCCCGCGCCGAACAGGTCTTCGAGATGGCCCCGGCCGAGCCCCTGCAGGACCAGTTCGTCGTGGACCCGTTCGGCGTGCTCCTCCGCGCGCTCGGCGGCGTCCGGGCGCGCGTGGACCACGTCGTACCCCTCCCGGTCGTAGGTCGCGACCAGCCGCAAGGAGTCACCGACCACGTCCCGGAGGGCAGCCACCAGCTCGTCCGTGCTACCAACCACCATACCAACCCTTCACAGTCGCTCATTGTCAATGTGGTGGAGACCGGAACCGGGCACGGGGACCCAGCGCCGTCGAGGACCGGAAACGGGGTGGCAGCTTCCGCGGGCGGTCGTTTTACGTCCGGTCACGCCGTCGGTTCGCTATGGAGTACACCACCCTCGGTTCGACCGGAATGGAGGTTTCGAAGGTCTGTCTGGGCTGCATGAGCTTCGGTAGCGGCGCCGACTGGATGCTCGACGAGGACGACAGCGAGGAACTGATCGAGCGCGCCATCGACCTGGGCGTCAACTTCTTCGACACCGCCAACACCTACTCGGCGGGCGAGAGCGAGGAGATTCTCGGCGACGTGCTCTCGCATTACGACCGCGACGAACAGGTCGTCGCAACGAAGGTCCGCTTCTCCGGCGCGAACGACCACCGCAACGCCGAGGGCCTCTCCCGGAAGACCATCGAGCAGGAGCTCGAACACTCGCTGGACCGGCTGGGCATGGACACCGTCGACCTGTACCAGATCCACCGCTGGGACTACGACACGCCCATCGAGACGACGCTGCGGGCGCTCGACGACGCCGTCCGCCGGGGGAACGTCCGTCACATCGGCGCCTCCTCGATGTGGGCCCACCAGTTCCAGGAAGCCCTGCAGGTCAGCGACGAGGAGGGGCTGGCCCGCTTCGAGACGATGCAGAACCTCTATCACCTGACTTACCGCGAGGAGGAGCGGGAGATGTACCCCGTCTGCGACAAGGAGGACATCGGCGTGCTCCCGTGGTCGCCGCTGGCCGCCGGGTACCTGACGCGCCCGCACGACGAGTTCACCGCGACCACCCGCGGCGAGGCCGAGCAGGACTACGGCGTCCCCTACCACGAGGGGCCCGGCAGCGAGGAGATCAACGAGCGCGTGCAGGAACTCGCCGCCGACAAGGGCGTCACGATGGCCCAGCTCGCGCTGGCGTGGCACTTCCAGAACGACCACGTCGACGCCCCCATCGTCGGGACCTCCAGCGTCGAACACCTCGAAGATGCCGTCGAGGCGCTCGAGGTGTCGCTGTCCAGTTCCGACGTGGCCTACCTCGAGGAACCGTACGAGCCGGTCCCCATCTACGGTCACGAGTAGGGCGGTCGAGCGGTTTCGAGTCGAGAGTGGGGAAGACGGTTCGACCGTGACTGCGGACCGCGCTCCGCGCGCTCAAAGCGGTTTTTGCGTTCGTTTTCGCTCGGTAGACTCGTCGCCGCGCGCCGAGTCCGTCCGCTCCGGCGGGGTGAACTCCCGCCGCTCCGGGTTGTCGCTCGCCGAGTCGTCGCCGATGGGGAGCAGCACGCGGGCGAAGATCCGCGGGCGGAGCAGCGCCGCGGGCGACCGCTCCAGTCCGACGACGTCGCCGTAGGCTTCGGCGAGGACGCCGTCGTCGTGGGCCTGCCTGAGCAGCCGGGAGAAGTACCAGTTGAACGCTTCCGTGGCGAGCGACGGGTCGCCGTCGGTCTCGTCGTACTGGTAGTCGCCGCCGGTCGCCATCTGCCACGGTGTGTCCAGCACCGGCGCGACTGCGTCGAAAAAGCGCGGCGCGAGGCGGTCGAGGCCGTCGTCGGCCAGCGCGTGGTGGAGCACCAGCGCGTCGAGGGCCGCGATCGACATGCCCTGCCCGTAGACGGGGTTGAAACTCGACACGGCGTCGCCGGTGACGACCAGCCCGTCGGGAAAGCGATCGAGGTCCTCGTAGCGGCGGCGCATGCTCGCCGGGAAGGGGTAGCCGTCGACGCCGTCGGACACCCACGGCTGACTCCGCAGGATGTCCGCGATCAGGTCGATCGGCAGCGAATCGGCGAATTCGAGGACCCCCTCGCGGTCGCTCGGCGCGCCGGCGCCGTGGACCCCGGCGAGGATAACGTCCCACTGGCCGTCCTCGATGGGGAGCGCGACGGCGCCGCGGGTCCGCGGCGCGTCGAGCGGGACGTTGATCATCCGCCGGTCGCCGGGCGGGCGCTCGACGCGCAAAGAGCTGTACTGCAGGTCGATCTCGACCCTGTCCTCCCGCGGCGCGGGGTAGCCGTTGTCGGCGAGCCACTCGGGCGTGCGACTCGTCCGTCCGGTCGCGTCGACGACCAGATCCGCGTCGATGGCCTCGGTCGGCCCGTCGCCGTCGCGGACCGCCACGCCGGTAATCGCCGTCGCGCCGTCGTCGGTGCGGTAGTCGACGAACCGGCACCCGCCGCGGAGGCGGACGGGGTCGAGTTCGCGGACCCGAGCCCGGATCACGGACTCGAGCAGGGGCCTGCTGGCGCAGTAGGAGGGCGTCCGCGTCGGGCCGTCGGCGACGAACCCGCCCTGCTGGTACTCGACCAGTTGCTTCGTGACGTCGATGATCAGCCCGCCGGCGTCGACGAGGTCCTCGCCGAACCCCGGGAAGAAGTCCTCCAGCGTCGCCTGTCCGGCTTCCAGCAGCGCGTGGGGATGGCTGGACTGAGGGGCGCCGTCGCGGGCGACGGGTTCGTCCGGAAGCGGGTCGCGCTCGACGACGGCCACCTCGTCGAACCCGTCGGCGAGGACGCGCGCCGCACAGAGTCCGGCGACGCTGCCGCCGAGGACGACCGCGCGGTCGCCGACGCTGTGGATCCGATCCGGCCGGTATCGGTCGACCGCAGCCAGCGTCACTCCGACCCCTCCTCAGTCGCCGAGACTGCCGCCGGCCGCCGACCCGTCCGTGCGACACCGCCAGTTCGCGCGCGAGCGAGCGCCCGAGCGACGCTGCCCGGGCGTTCGACACCACCTGTCGCCGCGCTGGAGACCACTCGGTTCACGGGTGGACTGTCAGCGTGGACCCACAAAGCTGTCTCCCCTCACTGGTGACCGAGAGGGGAGGTCTGCCCGGCGACGGCGAGAGTTTTGAGGCGGGGGCGGCAATGGCAACCAATGGCAGCCACAGTCACCGACGACGGGTCCTCGCTCGAGGCGGGTCACGTCGTCCTCGTCACGGGATCGACGGACGGCATCGGCGCCGAGACGGCGCGTAACCTCGCCGAGACGGGGGCGACGATCCTCGTCCACGGCCGCGACCGCGAGAAGGGCGAACGCCTCGCCGCCGACCTCCCCGGCGAGGGCCACCGCTTCTACGCCGCCGACTTCGCGAACCCGGCCGCGATCCGCGAGCTGGCCGACGCGGTGCGTGCGGATTTCGACCGACTGGACGTGTTGGTCAACAACGCCGGCACGTTTCAGGGCGAACGCCACCTCGTCGACGCGCCCGGCAGCGACGAGGGCGTCGAGTTGACCTTCGCGGTCAACCACCTCGCGCCGTTCCTGCTGACGAACCTGCTCGCCGACCGCCTCGCCGAGACGGGCGCCCGGCGAGCGGAGGAAGCGGACGGCGAGCGCGACCCCGCCCGCGTCGTCAGTATCTCCTCGAACCTCCATCGCGACAGGGAACTCGACCTCGACGACGTTCGCGGTCCCGAGGGACAGACCGGCATGGACGCCTACGAGCACTCGAAACTCGCGAACGTGCTGTTCACGCGCGAACTCGCGCGGCGGTTGCCCGACGCGGTGACGGCCAACAGCTGTCACCCGGGCGTCTCGCCGACGACGGCGCTCACCCGCGACGGATCCCGGGGCTTCGGCCTCGTCTGGTCGCTGTACGGCGTCGTCGGCGGCCTGCTCGGGCGGACCGACTCGCCGGCCGAGTCCGCCGAGACCCCGACGTACCTGGCGCGCTCGCCGTCGGTGACCGGCGTCACCGGCGAGTACTTCGACGACCGCGAGCCCGTCGTGCCCGGCGACGGCGCGACCGACCGCGAGGCCCAGCGGCGCCTCTGGCGAGCGAGTGCCGAGTGGCTGGCACTCGGCGAGACCGAGGTGGTCGGCGACGAGCGGCCCCAGCGCGCCTGAGTTAGAGGAGCGTCCCGCGGGCGACCGCCCGGACGGTGCCGCCGACTTCGACGGTGATGTCGTCGGAATCGCTCTCCTGGCGCGCCCGCACGTGGACCAGCGACGGCCGTCCCATCTCGTAGCCCTGTTCGACGCGGGCGTCGACCGAGTCGCGGCCGCCGTATCCGTGGCGGACCAGATAGCCCGCGAGACAGCCGTTCGACGACCCCGTCGCGGGGTCCTCGGGGACGCCGTAGTAGGGCGCGAACACCCGGACCGCGAAGTCGTTGGCGTCGTCGCGTGGATCGGCGCAGACGGCGAGGACGTTCTTCGCGTCGCGGTCGCCGGTGACGGCGTCGTAGGCCGCGCGGTCGACGTCGATCGATTCGAGGGCGGCGCGGTCGGCCAGCGGAACGACGAGCGTCGGGAGTCCGGTCGAGACGACCTGGACCGGGTAGTCCCGGTCGATATCTGCGGGCTCGAGTCCGAGGACCGCTGCGAGGTCGTCGTGGGCGAGTGTGTCGCCGAACGCGGGCGGCTGCTGGGTCATCCACAGCGTCTCGCCACCGTCCGCCCGTTCACGAACGGTAACGGGGACCTCGCCGACGTCGAGGTCGAGGACGATCTCGTCGGGTCGACCGTCGGCGAGGTGTTCGCGGATCGCGTGCGCCGTTCCGAGCGTCGGGTGGCCGGCGAAGGGGATCTCGGCCTCCGGCGTGAAGATGCGGACCGACCAGGTGTCGGCGTCGTCGGGTTGCGTCGCTGAGGTGGACTCGACGTAGGTCGTCTCCGAGAAGCCGATCTCGGCGGCGAACGCCTGCATCTCGTCGGTCGAGAGGTCGGCCGCGTCGGTGACGACCGCGAGCTGGTTGCCGGCGTAGCGCTCCCTGGCGAACACGTCGACGAGGTGGAGGGGGCGGCGCATGGCGCCCACTGGGGAACGACACGGGAAATGCGTTTCTCGACCGTGCCACTCGGTATCGGAGTTGCCCACCGCGGGTTTCCGGTCGCTTCAGTCAGTGATCGCCGTCGAGACGGGGTCGGCTATCTCGACCGAGTACGACACCGTGACGCGCTCCCGTTCGGGGTCGGTCGCCTGCGCGGTGTAGTCGAGCACGAAGATGAACTCGCCCTCGGGGAGTTGTTCGACCACGTTCGTCTCCGAGACGCCGGTGCGGCTGAGTTCGTCGACGACAGCGGCGTCGCGGTCACCCTCCTCGTAGGCGTCGTACGCCTCCCGACGGAAGACGAGACAGTCGACCGCCCCCTCCCCCTCGACGGTGACGTCGTACTCGACGTACTCCCCCGAATCCTGCGGCGAGTTCGTGAGCCCGTACGCACGGAACTCACCCGCCTCGATCGTCGACTCCGTCGCCTCGGTACTGCTCGACCGGAGCCCCCGACGATCGTCGGTCGGATAGTCGTCCACGTCGTCCGGGATACCGTCGTCGTCACTGTCGGGCCGTGCTGTCGGCGTGGGGTCGTTTCCGATGCCGAGACACCCACCACCAGCTGCCGCGAGTGCCACCACGAACGCGCGTCGTGTCGATCGCACACCCGATCGTTCAGCGAGACTGGAATAAGCCTTCTCGACTGGCGGCCGAGTCAGAGCGACGCGCCGGGGCGAAGTGCCGGCGGAGCGGCGGGAAGTGGTCCGCTAGTGGGGTTTCAGGAGTCGAAGACAGAGGAAGTTCGGCGGCCCCTCGCGGAACTGGGCGGCGTGGTCCGGGGCTACTTCGGCGAAGACGTCCGTCACCTCGGGTTCGCGGACGCGTTCGACCAGCAGTCCCGCATCGGTCGCCGGCTCGAAGACCGCCTGCAGCGGCCGGCGATAGAACGGGACGACGAACGGGTCGCCGTCCTCGCCCCAGTCGCGGTCGACCCGTTCGATCTCGCCGTAGGTGGCGCTCTCGGAGAGGACGTGGTCGCGGACGAAGAACTCGGCGTCGACGTAGTCCCTGACCGGGTGGCTCGTCGAGACGACGACGCGGCCACTGGGTTTCAGGACGCGAGCGAACGCGTCGAAGACGGCCTCCCAGTCCCGTACGTGTTCCAGCGCGAGCTGGCAGACCACGAGGTCGAACGCCTCGCCGTCCAGGAACGGCAGCCCGTCGGTCAGGTCGGCCTCGTGGACGGGAATCTCGACGAGGGACTGGTCGTCGGCGAACCGCTCGCGGGCGCGCTCGGCCATCGCCGGGCTGGCGTCGACCCCAACCGGCTCGGCGCCCGCCTCGGCGAGTCGCGCGGTGTAGTGGCCGTCGCCACACGCCGCGTCGAGGACGCGCTTGCCGTCGAGCGGTGGCAGCAGCCGTTCGACCGCCGGCCACTCGTAGTACTCGCGGATCGCCGCGTCCGTGATGTCCTCGTACCCCGGCGCGAGTTCGTCGTACGTACTCCGCGAGATCGGCTGGTCGTCCTCCGGAGGCATCGTCTGGTCGTGTCGTCTCTCTGTGTGATATACTTTCCCAGGGGACGGGGCGTTCGGTCGCTATTGTGGCCACAGGACCGGTTCGAAGTTGAACGCCCTCGACACGCTCGCTAGGAGTAGCTACAACCGCATGATCCGCAGAGACAGCAGGTACTGCTGGGAGATGAAAGTCCTCGGCGCTCGCGGTCGCTGAGGCGGGATATCCGCGCTCTCCGCACCGCCCGCGCGGATAGTGGCCCGCTCAGACGACTGAACTGCACGCGAGCCCGCCTCGCCCTTTCAGTCCACCAGGACCGCCACCGCACAGCACCGCAGACGGCCACGCGCCTCCCCAGCCGATTCGCTCAGTCGCTACGCTCCATCGCTCATCCCTCGCACGACTATTTCGAGCGGCCCGCCACGAGGCGGGCACGCTCACGGCAGAGCCGTTCGCATCGAGGCGCTCCCAAGTCGCGCCTCGCACCGCTCGACAGCGCGCGCCACAGCAGAAGTCAGTCGATTAGTCGTCGTCGTTGAGATTCCACAGTTCGACGCGCTCGGGAACGTCGGCGAGCGCGCTCGTCGGCCAGCCGCGATGGGCGAGCGTGAAGTCGGTGTCTGGGTGGGCCTCGACGAGGCGGGCGACGCCGGCGGCGGCGGCCTCGTAGGCGGGCGTTTCGAGGCGCTCCGGCGTCTCGGCGGTCAGGGGGTAGCCGTCGGCGAGTTCCCGCGGGAACGGACCGAACGGGGGCCGAACCGACCAGCACTCGTCGAAGCGGTCGGCGTCGTTGCCCTCGGTCAGCAGGACGGAGTCGCCGCGCGGTTCGAGGCGGTCGAGGCGCCGGTGGTGGCGCAGCACCTCGGGCCGGCGTGCACTCTCGCCGGAGAGGTGGAAGAACGTGTCCTTGGAGACGGGGTCGGTGCGTTCCAGCTGGTCGGCGTGGTCGAGCAGGGCGCGGTAGCCGTCGAGCATCGCCGGGTGACTGCGGGCACGGGCCTCGACGAGTTCCATGAGGTCCCCGCGGCGGATGGCCTGCTTGATGGTCCGGAGTTCGCCGTAGGAGACGTGGAGGTTGTGTTCGGCGAGCAATCGCTCCCGGCCCTCGCCGTCCATCGCCTTGAGTTCAGCGGGCGTGTAACTCGTACAGACCGGGCAGGAACAGGGGAAGTACTCCAGGTCTTCGAGGTGTTCGGTCGTGCGGACGGTCATGTACCGGTCGTCGCGTGCGTAGATGGCGTAGGCCGCCGAGTCGAAGAGATCGCAGCCCAGCGCGACGGCCAGCGCGAACATCATGGGGTGGCCGGCGCCGAAGAGGTGGACCGGTGCGCTCTCGGGGAGGCCGCGCTTGGCGGCGGCGACCACGTCCGCGAGGTCGGCGTAGCGGTACTCGTTCATCATCGGCACCACCGCGCCGACGGGGAACACGTCCAGTCCCGACTCGGCGGCGTGGGCGCCGGCCTCCTCGCGCAGGTCCGGGTAGGTCGACCCCTGAACGGGCGCGTTGACGAGCATGTCGCCGGTCTCGACCTCGGCCGCCGTCGCGAGGCGCTCCTGCGTGGTCGCGAGTTCCTCGGCGGCCTGCTCGCGGGAGACGTCGGGCGGGGTCGGGATGTCGACCGGCGTCCCGACGTCGGAGCCGATCTCGTACTGGAACCGCAGGATCTCCTCGGTCGTCACGTCGATGTTCCCGTACTCGGCCAGCTGGAACGAGCCGGAGTCGGTGACGATGGCACCGGAGAAGTCGAGCAGGTCGTGGAGGCCCTGCCGTTCGACCGGTTCGCGGAGATCGTCGCTGCCGTAGAGGACGTAGGAGTTGGTGATGAGGATCTCCGCGCCGAACTCGGATTCGAGCTGGGCGGGCGTGACGGTCTGGAGATGCGGGTTGATGACCGGGAGGAGCGCGGGCGTCTCGACCGTGACGCCGGCGCGGGGCACCTCCAGCTCGCCCAGCCGCCCGGCGGCGTCGTAGCGGTCGACCTCGAAGACGTCTGCCATTGCCCGCGATATCCGGCGGGCGGGCCTAAGGGTTGTGTTCCGCGCCGTCGGCCGCTACCGCTCCCCGAACAGCTCGAAGTACAGCACCGCGAGCATCGACCGGCCGTCGCGCAGTTCGTCCTCGCGGGCGGCCTCGACCAGCGCGTCCAGCGTCGTCGTCTCGACGCGGATGTCCTCGTTGTAATCGAGGTCCCGCTCGCCGGTCGGCTCGCACTCGCGGGCGACGAAGTAGTGGAACACGGCGTCGGAGAAGCCGTTCGCGGGTTCGACTGTCGTGAGGTGTTCGACGCTCCCCGGTCGATACCCCGTCTCCTCTTCGAGTTCGCGGGCGACACAGTCCTCCGGCGCGCCGTCGTCGTCCTCGATGCCGCCCGCCGGGAGCGCGCGATTGACCCGTCCCACGGCTTGGCGCCACTCCTCGATGACGACCACCTCGCCGTCGGGAGTGAACGGGAGGACGACGACGCTCTCGCCCTCGGTGAGGTAGTCGAACTCGGCCTCCTCGCCCGACGGGAAGCGGACCGTGTCGGTGACGATGTCGAACCCCTCGCAGGCGTAGGAGGTGCGGCTGTCCAGCGTCTCCCAGGCCAGTTCGTCGGTCATACCGAGAGCGCGCGCCGCGACCGCCAAAGCGGTGTCGGCTGCGACGGCGCCGAGCGGCGGAGCGTCGGTCGCAGGTGCCCCCTCGAAACGCCGAAGGGGGCGCCGGTCGATGGCCCGGCATGGAGGTCCACGACGAGTTCATCCCCGAGGAGGAGTTCGCGACCGTGCTCGACCGCGTCCCGCAGGCCTGCGTCGAGGTCGTGCTGGAGCGCGACGGGAGGGTGCTGCTGGCCCACCGGACGAAGGCGCCGGCGAAGGGCGAGTGGTTCTGGCCGGGGAGCCGCCTCTACAAGGGCGAGCGGCTGGAAGACGCGGCTCGCCGGGTCGCCCGCGAGGAACTCGGCGTCGAGGTGACCGTCGCGGACCGAGTCGGCGTCTACGAGCACTTCTGGGACGACTCGTCGATCGACGGCGTCGACTCACGTCACACCGTCAACGTCGTCTTCCGGGTCCGCCAGACCGACCCCGACGACCCCATCGAACTCGACGAGCAACACGACGACTACCGGTTCGTCGCCGGCGACGAGGGCGAGTTCCACGAGTACGTCGAGCGGTACCTCGCGGACGTGGGTCTCGACGGCGACTAGCGGCCTTTCGACCCCACCAGCTGCTCCGGCGACCCCTGCCCGCTCTTCGACTGCGAGAGCGACTTTTTCCGTCGCGCGACCGAACGTGCGGTATGGACGAGTCGCCGTCGCGAGCGCCGGAGAACCCGATCGTTGCACGCGCGGTCGCCGACCGGGAGACGGTCGTCGACGTGGGGCTGCTGGTCGCGGCGTCACCCGGTGCCGACGCCGACCGACTGGGCGAGTTCGCGGCGCGACTCGCCGGCGATGCCGCCGACGAGCTCGAAGCGGCCACCGAGGCGGGCTGGCGGTTCCACGCCGAGGAACCGGAGATCCTCTCTGACGCCGACGCGCGCCGCCCCTCGCAGTTTCTCGACGAAGCGGCGCTGCGGATGGTCGAAGGCCCCTACGACCTCGTCGTCGTCGTGACCGACGTCCCGCTGCTCTCGCGCAACCACCGACGAGTCGCCGGGCTGGCCTCGCCGCTGAGCCGCGTCGCCGTCGTCTCGACGCACCGGCTCCGCGTCAGCGGCCGCGACCGACCCCAGCGACCGCTCGACTCGGCCGCCGTCCGCTGGAACGGCGCGACGGCGTTGCTCCACCAGATCGGTCACTTGCTGGGGGCCGACCACGACCCGGAAAGCAGCGTCATGGCCCCCTACGAGTTCGACCCCGACCGCTCCGGCGTCCCCGCGTTCGACGCCGACGTGAGCCGGTATCTGGAGCGCATCGCGACGACGATCCCGGAAGCGGAGGTGGAGTCCCGGAGCCCCCTCGGACTGGTCTGGTTTCACCTGCTGAGCGCGGTGCGGAACGGCCGGCAGTTGCTCCGGGCGCTGGCGACCAGCCGCGCGCCGCTGTTGCCGCTCTCGCTGCCGAAGCTCTCGACGGCGGCGGTCGCGCCGACGCTCATCCTCGTGTTCAGCGCCGAGACGTGGGACGTGGGCCTCAACCTCGACAACGCGACGACGGTCCTGTTCGCGACGGTCAGTATCCTGCTGGCGGCGGTTTACCTCGTGTTCTCGCTGAACCTGAACGTCCCGCGCAAGCGCCGCGCGGTCGTCACCGAGCACGTCGCGCTGCTCAACGTGGCGATCCTCTGTATCCTCGTGGCCGGCATGGTCGGCCTGTTCGGCCTCGTCGGCGCGATCATGCTCGTCATCGAGTTCGTCGTCTTCCCGCCGAACCTGATGACGAACTGGCCGAGCCTGGAGGACCCGGTCGTGACCGTGGTCGATCTGGTCCGCACCGGCGCGTTCATCGCGACCATCGGCGTCCTCTCGGGCGCGCTCGCCGGCGGGCTCGAAGACCGGACGATACTCCGTCACCTCGCGCTCTTCCGCGCGCGACCGTGAGCGACCGAAGCGGATCGAACACCGACCGGACGCCGGTCCTCAGCTTCCGCCGCTTTCGACGACCTTGTAGAGGCCGCCGGTCTGCCCGTCGCCGCCCGAGTCGGTGTCCGTGGTGTCGCCCCCGTTTCCGCCCTCGCCCAAGTACGCCTTCGACGCGCGGTCGGTGAAGTAGACGGCGTCGTCGGTGACCAGCGGCGTACTCGACACGACGCCGACGCCCTCGACCGACCAGACCTCGTCACCGGTCGCCTTCTCGACCGCGTAGCAGTTGCGGTCGTACGAACCGACGAGGACGTGTTCGCTCGTGACCGTCGGGCAGCCGATGAGCGAGCCGCCGGTGTCGAACGACCACCGCTCTCGGCCGGTGTCGACCTTGAGGGCGTACAGCCGCGAGTCGTGGGTCCCGACGTAGACAGTTCCCGAGTCCGCGTCGACCGAGGGGCCGGACATCACCATTCCGTCGGGTTCGAACGTCCACTCCTCGGTGCCGTCGTCGAGCGCGACGCGGTAGACCGTCTCGTCCCACGACCCGAAAAAGGCGCTCCCGTCGTGGGTCGCGACCGGTCCCTTGATCGGCCTGCCGGTCGAGAAGGTCCACTGGAACTCCAGGTCGGGGTACGACCACGCGTAGAGGTCGCCGTCGTTCGAGCCGACGACGAGCCGTTCGGCCCTGCGGTCGATTGCGCACGTCGAGTGGGGGTGGTCCGTCGGCCGCTGGTCTTCCCACTCGACCTCGCCGGTGATGGCGTCGACGCCGAACATCGCGCCGCTGGGCTCGTAGTACTCGACGGCGATGTAGACCGTCCCCTCGTGGTACCCCGGACTCGACCCGATGGCGTCGCCGAGTTTCGTCCGCCAGTAGCGCTCGCCGGATTCGAGGTCGAACGCGTAGAGCGCGCCGTCGTAGGCGCCGATGTAGACAGCCCCGTCGACGACTGCGGGCGTCCCGTGGATCCCCCGCGAGGTCTGCTCGACGCTCGCGGTCCAGACCACCTCGCCCGCTGGCGTGACCCGGCGGATATCCCCGTTGTCGCCGGGAACGACAACGTCGCCGCCCGGCACCTCGACCGGGCTGGCCTTCGCCGCGGTGTGGTCACCGGTGTTTATCTCCCGGATAGTCCACTCGACTTCGACGTCGGTCGGGATCGTCGCGTCGGGGTAGACCCCCCGTCGCTGGAGCCCGCCCCGGAACTGGGTCTCACCGAGCGGTTCCAGCGGCTCGCCGTCCGTTTCGACCGGTCGATCGAGCGTCCCCCCGGGGGCCGCCACGCAGCCCGCGGCGCCGGTCACTGCGCCCGCGCCGACAGCGCCCAGAAACGCCCGTCGTGAGAACCGCTCGTCCATGTACCCGGTAGTCGGCGTGGGGTGGTTTGACTTTTACCATCCTCCCGGTGAGGATGACCGCGGAGATCCGTCCGACCGGCGGCACCGCGATCCGTCTCGGTCGCCGGCGGCCACCGAGTCGTTTAGGTGAGGGCACCGAGACACACGGGTATGCTCGTCACGCTGGAAGGGCTGGACGGGAGCGGCAAGTCCTCGGCGGCCGACCACCTGGCCGAGAGCGACGCCGTCCCCGGCGACGCGGTGTTCACGCGCGAGCCGACGGGGTCGTGGTACGGCGAGGCCGTCGAGCGGTCCATCGGCGACGCCGACGCCGACTCCGTCGCCGAACTGTTCCTCTACACCGCCGACCACGCCGACCACCTGACGCGGACGATCCGCCCCGCCCTCGACGACGGCCGCCTCGTCGTCTCCGACCGCTACTCGGACTCGCGGTTCGCCTACCAGGGCGCGACGCTGGCCGACTACCCACACCTCGACGTGGCCGACCCGCTCGACTACGTCCGCGAGATCCACGCGCCGTTCACCCGGACGCCGGACGCGACCATCTACCTCGACGTGGACCCCGAGACCGGCGCCCGCCGGGCCGGCTCGACCAACAAGATGGAGCAGGTCGAGTTCCTCGAGTCGGTCCACGAGAACTACGAGCGGCTGATCGACGACGACCCAGACCGGTTCGTCCGGATCGACGCCACCCGCTCGCAGGAGAAGGTGCTGGCCGACGTGGAGTCGACGCTCGTGGACTTGCTCGACGAATAGAATTACGACCGGTCAGCGGTTCTCGTAGCGACTCGGTCGCTCGTCCTCCCAGCGTTCGGGGAGGTCGACTTCGTCGGGCGAGGGCATCCAGAAGTAGTCGAAGGTGATGCCGGCCACTGCGGGCAGCAGGATGACGACCATGACGACGACGCCGGCCGACCCCAGATCGGGGCCGAGCGGCAGGATGCCGCTGAACACGAGCGTCGAGACCGTGAGCGCGACGGGGACGATGAGGGCGGCGTAGAGGAATCCGCCCCATCGCGTCTTCAGTCGCACGCGGAAAAAGCGGGTCATCAGGGCGGCGACGGCGCTGTGGACCAGGAGGATGAAGACCAGTTCGAGCGCCTCGATGGCCGAGACCATACCCCCGCTTGGCGCGGCGCGCTCTTTGAGGTGTCGACTGCGAGTCGAGAGTGTGCGATGGGCTTCGGCGCAGTTAGCAGTGGCTTCCGAGTACAGACACCGACTTGTGCGTCACCGCAAATAGCGTGAAAGCCCCCGCGCGTTCCGGTCGAGGCGCTCGCTGCGCTCCTCGGCCGTCCTTCGTTCGCTTCGCTCACGAGGACTACGGCCTGCGGTGCTTACGTCGCGCGTCTTCCCGGAACGCACGGCCCCTTTCATTCCCACCCGTGTCGGCTGATCACCAGTCTATGCGGGTGGGAATGAAAGGGGCGAGCGTCTGCACGAACCCCGGCGACGAAAGCACTGCAGGGAGCGGAGCGACCGAAGCGCGTGGTTCGAGAGAGCTTTGCTCTCTCGTCATCTCGAAAATCGCAGATTTCGGTGACAGCGAGCCGCGGGAGTGCAGACGCTCGGGGCTTTCACGCTGTTTGCGGTCGCCAGTGAGCAAGCGGACACAGCATTCGAATCATCCACTCCTCGTAGCGGCACAATCGCTTTGGCTCGGCCGCCCCTGTATCGACCATGCACCGCGTCATCGGCGAGCGGCCGCTGGCGGAGACGAGCGTCGACCCCGAACTCGCGCGGACGCTCCTGCGAGACGTCGTGCGTGCCCGGGTATTCGACCGGCGGGCGGTCTCGCTCCAGCGCAGAGGGTGGATGAGCGGCTATCCGCCCTTCGAGGGCCAGGAGGGGTCGCAGGTCGGCGCGGCGCACGCGCTGGCCGACGACGACTGGCTGTTCCCGACCTACCGGTCGAACGCGATGCAACTCGCCCGCGGCCGTCCGCCGGCCGACATCCTCCGCTTCCGTCGCGGGCTCTCCGGGTTCAAACCGGACGGGCCGACGGGCGACGGGGCCGACGGTTCCGCAGACAAACCCAACTCCGAACGACGCCACGACGGCCGCGGCAGGACGTTCACGACGGCGACGCCCATCGCGACGCAGCTCCCCCACGCCGTCGGCGCGGGGATGGCCGCGACCCACCTCGGCGAGGACCACGCGGTCTGCGCGTACCTCGGCGACGGCGCCACGTCGGAGGGGGACTTCCACGAGGCGATGAACTTCGCGGGCGTGTTCTCGGCGCCGGTCGTCTTCTTCTGCGAGAACAACCACTGGGCGATCAGCCTGCCGACCGACCGCCAGACGGCGAGCGAGACGATCGCACAGAAGGCCCACGCCTACGGCTTCGACGGCGTCCGCGTCGACGGGAACGACCCGCTGGCCGTCTACGAGGTCGTCGCCGAGGCTCGCGATGGAGCAACGGAGGGCGACCCGGTGCTCGTCGAGAGCCTCACCTACCGGCAGGGCGCCCACTCGACCAGCGACGACCCGGACCGCTACCGCGGCGACGTGGACCTGCCCGAATGGCGCACCGCCGACCCGCTGGCGCGCACCGCCGACTACCTCCGCGAAGAGGGCGTGGTCGACGACGGGTTCGTCGACGCGGCGCGCGAGGAAGCGAACGCGGAACTGGACGAGGCCGTCGCGGCCGCGGAGGCGACCCCCGAGCCCGAACCGGGGGAAGCGTTCGACTACGCCTACGCGGACCTCCCTCCCCGCGTCGTCGCGCAGCGGCGTGAGGTAGTCGACCGCGGGGGTGAGCAGAGGCGGGAGTGAGCGGTCGCTCTGGAGACTGCGGTGAAAGAACGCGGTGACGGCGGCGGGGCGGCGGTCAGTCGAGGCAGATGTACGTCTTCGTGTCGGCGACCCCGCCGAGGTCGCGGAGCTTCGTCGCGACGCCGTGCATCAGGTCGTACACCTCCTCGCCCGTCGCCTCGACGATGATGTCGTACTGTCCGGCGACGATGTGCGCCGCTTCGACGCCGTCGATCTCGCGGATGGACGCGAGGAGTTCCTCGGACTTTCCGGCCGCCGTCTTCACCATGATAAAGGCCCGCACCATCGTACGTTGCAGTTCTGCTGGACAGGCCAAAAACCTTCCCCCGACAGGCCGAAACCCCGAGAAAACGGCCCGAGTGCCACTCTGACACACACCTTCGGTGGAAGCGGGTCTCGACGGGTCGAAGCGCCGAGCGGAGGTAGCTTTATTCCGTGGCTCGCCGTAACGATTCACATGCGATTCGTTATCGTGGGTGCCGGCCGCGTCGGACTCCGAACGGCGCGGGCACTCGAAGACAGCGGCCACGACGTGGTCCTCATCGACCGCGACCCGACCAAGGTCGACCGCGCGAAGGCCGAGGGCTACCAGGTCATCGAGGGGGACGCAAGCGACGAGCAGGTGCTGCTGTCGGCGGACCTCGACGACGCCGACGCGGTAGGGGCGCTGACCGGCGACCTCTCGACCAACTTCGTCGCGTGCATGGTCGCGAAACACCACGGCTGTCGGACCGTCCTCCGCATCGACGAGGAGTACCGCGAGGAGATCTACCGCAAGTACGCCTCAGACGTCGACGAGGTCATCTACCCCGAGCGGCTGGGCGCCATCGTTGCCAAGAACGCTCTGCTCGGCGGGAACATCCGCGCCGTCGCCGACATCGCCCAGAACCTCCAGCTCGTCGAACTCACCGTCTCCAGCGAGTCGCCGATGCGCGGGTACACCCTGAGCGAACTCGAACTCCCGGCCGACACCGAACTGCTGGCGTTCGGGAAGAAGGGCGACGCGCTGTCGATCCCGGACGACGACGTCTCGCTGGAGGTCGGCGATACGCTCGCCATCCTCGCGGACTTCGAGAGACTCGACGACGTGCGCCAGATCGTCGTCGGCGAGGCAGTCGCCGCCACGGGGGGTGCCTGAGATGGTCCGCGCCTACGTCATGGTCAAGGCCCACTCCGGCGACGCCGAGCGGCTCAAATCGGAGATCACCAGCGTCGAGGGCGTCGAGAGCGCCTACATCGTCGCCGGCGACGTCGACTTCATCGCCACCGTCGACGTCGACGAGACGGCCGACGTGAAGGCCGTCGCCGCCACCCACATCCAGAACATCGAGGGCATCGAAAACACCCAGACCTACGTCGCGATGGACTAGCGGTCCTGCGGGTCTATTTTCCGAGCGAAGAGTCGACGACCGCGTTCAACGCGCGATTCGCGCGGTCAACGGGGTATCCCGAAAAAACGATCCCCGTAGAGGCCGGTCGTCCCACCGACTGCGGTCGTCACTCGTGATACGCGTCGGTGATGCGGTCGTACTGGTCAGCCGAGAGCGAGACGTCCATCGCGCCGAGGTTCTCGTCCATCTGCTCGGTCGTGCGAGCGCCGAAGATGGGGGCGCAGGTGAACTCGCGCTGGTCGACGAGCCATCGCAGGGAGACCTGCGCGGGCGTCGCGTCGACTTCGTCGGCGACCGCGCGGACGGCGTCGAGCACGCGCCACTGCCGGTCGGAGAACTCCATGTCCCAGTCGTGCAGCGCCGCGCGCGAGTCGCCTCCGGCCTCGCCCTGCTCGTACTTCCCGGTCAGGAAGCCGCCGTCGAGCGGGGAGTACGGACAGACCGCGACGTCCTGGTCCGCGCAGACGTCGAGGTAGTCCTGCGGTCGGTCGGCGGCGTTGAACCGCGGCTGCGTAGCTTCGAACCGTTTCAGGCCCTCGACTTCGCTCACGGAGAGTCCCTTCATGAGCTTCCACGCCGCCATCGACGACGCCGCCAGGTAGTGGACCTTGCCCTCCTCGACCAGACGGGTGAGCGTCCGGAGCGTCTCCGCGATGGGCGTGTCGTCGTCCCAGCGGTGGATGTAGTAGACGTCGAGGTAGTCGGTGTCCAGACGGTCGAGGCTCCCCTCGATCTCCGCGCGGATGTTCTTGCGAGAGAGGTTGCTCGAGAAGCGGCTGACACCAGCGTTGTACACCTTCGAGGCGATCACGTAGTCCTCGCGGTCGCGCTCGGCGAGCCACTCGCCGATCCACTCCTCGGACTTCCCGTTCCCGTAGCTGTTGGCGGTGTCGACGAAGTTGCCGCCGGCCTCCGCGAACGTATCGAGCAGTTCGTGGGCCTGCTCGCGGTCGGTCTCGACGGTCCCGTCGCTTCCGGTCTTGTTGAACCGCCACGTCCCGAAACAGAGTCGGGAGACGTCGAGTCCCGTCGCACCGAGCTTCGTGTACTCCATGGACCGAAACCGGCTGGAGCCCGGTTAACCGTAGCGAAAGCGGAAGCCGCTCGCGCCCGCCCCCGTTCCCGAGTCACGCGTCCGCTCGTCTCTCACTTCACGTGCGGCGCGAAGAGGTCGGCGTACCGCGTCTCGCGCTGGAGCGCTCGCTTCGACTGATCGCGCAACACGTCCAGGCCCATCTTCCACGAGCGGGTCTCGTCGGGATTGGGCATATCGCGGAGCACGTGCTCTGACTCCTCGAACTCGCTGGGCGTCCAGAACCGTGCGTCGGTGGCGTCGGACCCCGCTTCGAGCGGGCCCGTCGTCTGACTGCGGTCCACCGCGTAGTAGACGTGCATCCTGAACATGTCCTCGGCGACTTCCTTCCCCACGTCGTAGAGGTACACGAGTTCGTCCGGGTCGACGGACAGCCCCGTCTCCTCTTCGAGTTCCCTGGCGACGCCCTCGCGCGGTGACTCGGGAATCTCCGGCACGCCTTCCGGGATCTTCCAGGTTCCCGCTTCCCGGAAGTCCTCGACGAGCAACAGCCTGTCGTCGTCGACGACGACGGCGCCACCACCGAGGACGGCGTTGTGGAACACGAAGTCGTCGCAGGCGTCACAGCGGTACACCGTCGGTCCCTCGACGAGGTCCAACTCCGCCCCGCAGTACGGACAGTAGTCGGGTGGGAAGTTACCCATGCGCACACCGGACGCGCCGTACGTACCTAACGGTGCCGTCGAAACGATCGTGAGAGAGTCGTAGCGCAATCGACAGTCGCTGTCGCCGTCCACTCTCGGCGCTACGGAGAGCTCTACTTCGACCTGAACTCGGCGGTGAGAATTCCGACCAACAGACCAGCGATACCTCCGGCAGACGCCCAGAGGAGCGGGTTTCCGTCGGGCCCGATCAGTACGGCGGCCGCCACGCCAGCGATCGCGCCGAGCGCGCCGATCTCCCCGGCGCGGTCGTCCGGGTCCGGACGCAGCAGTTCTCGCAGGTCCATGGACGGTCGACGTTCGACACCGAGAAAAAGCCCTGCCCCGCGACGGCCGTCGCTCGGTCGTTCGGGACACGGCCCCCGGCCGGTATCAACCGCTGACCACGAAGCCGACGCCGAGCACGACGAGCAGTCCGCCCGCGACGAGCCGTCGCGTCACGCGTTCGTCGTCCGGCAGGAAGAGCGCGGCGCCCCCGATCACGAACAGCGTGCTCGCGCTCAAGATCGGCGTCACGACGGTGACCGGCGTCCGCGCGAGCGCCTCGTAGTAGGCCAGCAGGTAGACCGTGTTGGCGACGCCAGCGCCGACCAGCCACCGGTCGGCCCCGATCGAAGGGACTCGTCCCTCGCGGAGCGCTCGCCACAGCAGGTAGAGGACGAACCCCGCCGCCGCGGCGAAGACGCGGACGGTGACCGCCACCAGCGGCGGCGTACCCTCGGCGAAGCCGACCTTCGTGAACACGGGATCGATGCCGAGACACAGCGCCGCGGTCACCGGGAACGCGAGTGAGACCCACAGCGCCTGCCCAGTGGTGGTCACCGGAGCCGCCCGGCTGTCGACGGTCACGACAGCGCCGCCGGCGACGAGGAGGCCGATGCCGGCCAGCAGGACGGGCGTCACGGCCTCGTCGAGCGCGACGACGGCGATGCCGAGCGCGAACAGCGGCACCAGCGCCCGCAGCGGCTCGGCCCGGCTCGCTCCCAACCGTTCGATGCCGACGAAGTAGAAGACGCGAGCCAAGAGCGACCCGAGGAGCCCGGCGACGGCGAAGGCGCCGACCGCCCGCGCCGTCAACCCGTAGTCCGGGTACGCGGTGGCACCGGCCACCGGCACCAGGACGACCATGTTGACCCCGAACACGACCGCGATCACCGCGGCGATACTCCGGGTTCTCGTGCCGACGCGGACGGCGAGACTCTGGGCGGCGAAGGCCGCCGCCGCGAGGACCGCGAAGGCGGCACCCACCAGCTGTTGGCTCGTCACGTCAGCCCCTACCGGCGGGAGCCACGTCAGTAGTGGCCCGTTATATCGCCCTCCGACAGGGACCGAGTCACTCGGTCGTGCGGAAGGCGCGGTCGCCGGCGTCGCCGAGGCCGGGGACGATGTACCCGTCGTCGTCGAGTTCGTCGTCGATGGCAACGGTCAGCAGGTCGGCCTGCGGGAACTCCTCGCCGACCCGGAGCAGGCCCTCGGGCGCGCTGACGGCCGAGAGGACGAACAGGTGCTCGGGGTCGGGCTGGCCCTCCAGCACGCGGTCGAGCACGGCACACATCGTCGACCCGGTGGCGAGCATGGGGTCGGCGACGATGACGGTGTCGTCCGGTTCGATGTCGGGGAGTTTCACGTAGTCGACGCTGATCGGGAACTCGCCGTCGTCGTCCATCCCCGCGTCCTCGTCGCGACTGGCGGAGATGACGCCCTGACGGGCGCGCGGGAACGCCTTGAGCAGCCCCTCGACGAACGGAGTGGCTGCGCGGAGAACGTTGATAATGACGACGTCGTCGAGTCCCTTCACGCGCTCGCCCATCGTCTCGGTGAGCGGCGTCTGGACCGAGACGTACTCGGTCTCCATCGCCCCGTCGATGATCTCGTAGCCGCAGATGCGGCCGAGCTTGACCAGTCCCTTCCGGAACGCGACCTGTTCGGTCTCGACGTCGCGGAGCTGCGTCAGCATGTCTCTGGCGAGCGCGTGCGTGACCAGACTCGCGTCGCCGCGGTCTTCGATCGTCATACGCCCGTCTCCGGGCGGGCCCGCCAAATATCCACCGTGTGCGCGCTACAGGGCGACTTCGGGGCGTCAGTCGCCCCTGCGGATTCGGTCAGTGACGGCGGATTCAGTCGCCCGCTGCGGCGGCGATACCGAGTTCGTCGAGCAGCGCCTGCGCGGCCGCCGAGGAGGACTCGGGACCGCGGGCGGTGATCAGGTCGCCGTCGACGGTGACGCTCGCGTCGGCGTCGAGTTCGGCGTCCCAGTTCCCGCCGGCGGCCTCGACTTCCTCTTCGACCCAGTAGGGGAGCTTCCGGCCGTCGGGCATCCGGTCGTCGTCGTCGACGATGCCCTCCTCCCACTCGTTGGGGAAGCCCGTCACGTCGCGGCCGTCGACGAGGAACTCGCCCTCGTCGGTGCGCGTGAACGCCAGGATGCCGGCGGCGTGGCAGACGACCAGCGCCTTGCCGTCCTCGCCCGCAACGGCGTCGCGGAGCAGTTTCCGGGCGTGCTTGTCCTGATTGACGTCCCACGCGGTGCCGTGGCCGCCGGGGAAGACGACGGTCTCGTAGTCGGCGGCGTCGACCCGCGCGACCGGTTCGGGGTCGTTGAGTTCCTCGTGGTTCTCGTGGACCTCGCGGGCGTGCTCGGCGGTCTCCTCGCCGACCTCGTCGGGATCGAGCGACCGCTCGTCGACGACCGGCGGGTCGCCCGACGGGGTCGCGACCGTCACGTCCACGCCCGCGGATTCGAGCGTGGTGAGCGGCTCCACGCATTCCTCTGCCCAGTACCCTTCCTCGCTGACGACGAACAGTGCGGCTGTCATGGCATCGGTGGTATGGCCGCGAGACGGGTAAGGGATCCTCCACCCAACGACCTTGCCGGAACCGGACGACCGCGCAGGTGTGTCGGACTGTGACGGCTGGTTACCGCAGGACGGCGACGTACGTCACCGCCGCGAGGAACAGCGTCGCGACGGCGACGTTCTCCCAGGTGAACTCGCCGATCCCCGCGAGGTCGAGCGCGTAGACGGCGCCGAGACTGAACGCCAGCGACAGCAGCAGGTCCAGCACGAGCAGTACTCGGATGTCTCCCTGTGGGGGGTCGTCGCCGTCCGTCGCCATATCTGCCAGCGCGGCCGCTGGCCCCTTCAGTGTCGGGGCGAGACGATAGCCTCATCCCGACACACGCCGACGAGGGAGACATGACCGACTACTTCGAGGTCCACGAGCGCGACGGCGCGGCCCGCGTCGCCGAGTTACGCCTCGACTCGCCGGTGACGACGCCCGCGCTCGTCACCGACGCGGACCGGGCGGCCGCCACGAGCGACGGCGCCGGGGCTGCCGAGGACGGCACGCTCGCGGACCACGCCGACGCCGCGCCCGAAGCGGGGCTCGCACATCCCGTCCTCTCGGATCACGGAAGCGGCTGGGCGACCGAACCCGACGCGCCCGAGGGCGACGACGGGCAGCTCACCGTGCTCCCCGCACGGGGATTCCCGGCGGGGACGCCCGAGGAGGTTCAGGAGGCCTTCGCGTCGGAGGTCGCCGACGTCGACTTCCCGAGCGCCGCCGTGATCTCCGCGGAGACCGCCGCCGACCACGGCACCGACGCGTACGTCCTCTCGGGCGCGCCGGGGATCGTCGGCCACGCCGAGGCGTTCGTCGACGCGATGATCCGCGTGCGCGAGACGATCCCGCCGGACGCCGCGCTGTACCTGCCGGGCGTCGCCACGCCCGCGAACGTCGCGACGCTCGTCTACGCGGGGGTCGACCTCGTCGACGCCGACCGGGCCGTGATCCGCGGAACGCAGGGCCGCTACCTCACGGTCGAGGGTCACCACTTCCTCGAAGACCTCGACGAACTCCCCTGCGCCTGCCCCGCCTGCCAGCAGCCCCGCGAGGAGTTCGACCGCGCGGACTGCGCCCGGCACAACGTCAACGCGCTGGCCGCCGCCCTCAAGACCGTCCGCCGGCGGATCCGCGACGGACGGCTGCGCGACTACATCGAGGGGCAGGCCCGCCACGAGCAGTGGCTCACCGCCGTCTTCCGCCGGCTGGACCAGCAGTACGGCTACCTGGAGGAGCGCACGCCCGTCCTCCGGCAGGCCGAGATCACCGCGGCGACCGAGGACACCATCCGCCGCGTGGAGATCCAGCGCTTCGCCGATCGGGTCACCTCGCGGTACCGCAACCGCTTCGACAACCCGCTCGTCCTCGTGCCCTGCTCGGCGGCGAAACCCTACAGCGACTCCCAGAGCCACCGGCAGTACCACGACGCGATCCAGTGGCGCGCCCACAAGGTCTCGATGACCTCGCCGATCGGCGTCGTCCCGCAGGAACTCGAACTCACCTACCCCGCCCAGCACTACGACTCCGTCGTGACCGGCCGGTGGAGCGCCAACGAGATCGAGTTCGTCGCGAACGTCCTCGAACGGTACCTCGAACGCACCGACTACCCCCGCGTCATCGCCCACGTCCCCGAGGACTACCGCCCCATCTGCGAGCGCGTCGAGGCGAGTCTCGGCACCGAGTTCACCTACACCGTCGAAGACCACCCGACCACGACCGAGTCGCTCGGCAACCTCGCGTCGGCGCTGTCGGGCGAGTCGACCTACGGCAAGCGAGCGCGCCAGCACAACACGATCCGGGCCATCGCCGACTACCAGTTCGGCGACGGGGCCGGCGACGCGCTGTTCGACGACCTGACCATCCGGGGGAGCCACCCGGGACTGCAGGCTCACGACAGCGACGGCGAGCAACTGGCCGTCGTCGTCCGCCCCTACGGGACGCTCGCGTTCACGCTCGCGGGCGCCCGCCACTGGGTCGAGAGCGACGCGCCGACCAAGCGCGTCGAGATCGACGACTTCGTGCCTCACGGGAGCGTCCTCGCGCCGGGTGTCGTCGACGCCGACGAGTCGATCCGCGTCGGCGACGAGGTCGTCGTCGAGGGGCCGAGCGCCTTCGCGGTCGGCCGCGCGGAGATGACCGGCCCGGAGATGGCCGCGTCCTCGCGCGGTATCGCCGCCGAGGTCCGCCACGTCGACGAGATCTGAGTCCGGTCCCGACCCGCGGCGACGCCGCACACCGACCGCTGCCGTTTTACAGTCGTGTCGGTTACTCCGGTGCAATGAGCCAGCCGAGCCCCGACGTCTACGAGCAGGGCAAGGGGATGGACGCCCACAACAAGGTGATGCGCGAGGTGCGCTCGCGCAACGACGCCAGCTACGACCCGCGCGAACCCACGCGCGTCTGGCTCGACGAGGACAACACGCCCGACGGCTTCGTCGATTCCCTCACGATCATCCTCAACACCGGCGGCTGCCGGTGGGCCCGCGCCGGCGGCTGCACCATGTGCGGCTACGTCGCCGAGTCCGTCGACGGCGGCAGCGTCAGCCACGAGGAGTTGATGGCCCAGATCGACCACTGTCTGGACCACGAGCGGGAGCACGCGGACGACCTGCGGGGGGACCAAGCGGACCTAATCAAGATCTACACCTCCGGGTCCTTCCTCGACGAGCGCGAGGTGCCCGCGGAGACGCGACAGGCGATCGCCGATACCTTCGGCGACCGCAACCGCATCGTCGTCGAGTCTCTGCCCGATTTCGTCGACCGCGCGAAGGTCCGCGAGTTCACCGAGCAGGGACTGGATTGCGACGTCGCGATCGGACTGGAGACGGCGACCGACCGCGTCCGGCACGACTGCGTGAACAAGTACTTCGACTTCGCGGACTTCGAGGACGCCTGCGCCGAGGCCGACGCCGTCGACGGCGGCGGGATCAAGGCCTACCTGCTGATGAAACCGCCGTTCCTCTCGGAGGGCGAGGCTATCGCCGACATGAAGCGGTCCGTCCGCCGCTGTCTCGACGTCGAGGGGTGTCACACCGTCTCGATGAACCCCTGTAACGTCCAGCGGTACACGATGGTCGAGGACCTGTATCACGCGAGCGGCTACCGCCCGCCGTGGCTCTGGTCGGTCGCCGAGGTGCTGGAGTCGACCGCCGACGTCGACGGCATCGTCGTCTCGGACCCCGTCGGCCACGGCTCCGACCGCGGTCCGCACAACTGCGGCGACTGCGACGACCGCGTCCAGCGCGCCATCAAGGACTTCGACCAGCGCCAGGATCCCTCCGTCTTCGAGCAGGTCTCCTGTGAGTGCGAGCGCACATGGGAAGCCGTCGTCGAACGCGAGCGCAGTTACTCCCTGCCGCTCGCCCGGTAACGCGCTCCTCCTAATTTCTGGGCTGCAGATCGATCTTTCCGCCTCGGATAGTCTTCAGGGCTGGACTCCGACAACGATACCCGGAGCGCGGCGGGGTTGCGGCCACGCGATTACACTTTCACTCCGGTTGCCGTGGGTTTTTATGCATCTGGGATCAACGCCCTCGTAGGGGCCCTGGAGACCCCGACTGTCACACGCTCCAGACCCCTACGTTCCCTATCCTATCTTCCGAAATCCAGTAGCTACGGGCCTGTTCGACGACATCTGTGGAGACACCGAAGTAGCACGCGCGGACGCGTTCGATCGGGTCGAGTTGCGCTTCGGTCGCCTCGGTTGTCCGGACTGCATTCGTCAGTCCGTTGATCGTTCTGGTTTTCCGGGCGAGCGGTCGGGCGCCTCGTCGCGACCGCCTTCCGGTGGGATTATCGACCGCGGAGCGCAAGCAGCATCGCATGGAGCGGACGGATCCCCGCGACGAATTCGACGAGTTGGTCGTCCGGACCGAGCGCCATGAGGTCGACGGCGAGCGATTCGACGAACTGCGCGAGGCGGAGGTGTTCCAGTCCGGCTGGGGCGTCGCCGGGGTCGTTCTCCACGAGGAGCAGGTGCTCGCGATCCGCAACGACGCCTACCCGACGGAGTGGACGCTTCCCGGCGGCGCGGTCGAAGAAGGAGAGTCGCTATCCGACGCCGTAGTCCGCGAGGTGGCCGAAGAGACCGGCGTCGGTATCGAACCCGTGCGGCCGGTCGGGGTCGACGAGGGCGTCGTCGTGGACGGCGAGCGAAGGATCGAGATGCGCTTCGTCCACTTCTTCGCCCGGGCGATCGACCCGGAAGTCGACACGACGCGGGACCTCGGCGACCCCGACGAGTCGATCACCGAAGCGCGCTGGCTGGACGAGCTGCCCGAAGACGTGTACAACCCCGAGCACACGCGGGACGTGTACGAGTTCGCGAAGGCCCTCGACTTGGACCGATCGACGGTGCAGGGGTAGGCAGGAGCGACAGACCTACAAATCGACCGAGTGACACTCCCCTGTGACAGTTCCCCTCCAGATACCCGGTGTCACCGAGTTGATAGTCGTTCTGGTGACCTTCGGATTCTTCGTCGGCATCGTCGGCGGGATCGTCTTCCTCGTCCGCAGAGCTGGGAACAGCCGGAAAGACGAACGGATCGACGAACTGGAACAGCAGGTCGAGGAACTGCGAGAAGACCGCGACTCCCGGGATCGGTAGTCACGGTCTTCGGTGATTGCGGCAGCCGAGAGACGGCAGTGGGCATCGCTCGACGGAGAAACCGCCGAACAGACGGAGACGTACCCTATTCCGCGAACGCGCGGAGGACGCCCTGCCCGTCAGTGTGGCCGATGTCGGGCAGGGAGACGCGCTCGGGGTGGGGCATCAGGACGGCGACGGTGTCCTGATCGCCGAGGACGCCAGCGACGCTGTGTTTCGAACCGTTGGGATTTGCCTCGGGAGAGACGTTGCCCTCGGCGTCGCAGTACCGGAAGAGGACGCGGTCGTCGGCTTCGAGTGCGTCGAGGCGCTCGTCGTCGACCTCGTAGCGGCCCTCGCCGTGAGCGATGGGGAACTCGACGACTTCGCCCTCCTCGAAGTGGCTGGTCCACGGGGTGTCGGCGTTCTCGACGCGGAGGTGGACCCGCTCGCACTGGAAGCGGGCGCTCTCGTTGGTCGTGAATGCACCGGGAGTCAGCGACGACTCGCAGCCGATCTGGGCGCCGTTGCAGATTCCCAGGACAGGTGTCCCGGAGTCGGCGGCCTCGCGGACCTCGTCCATGATGGGCGAGCGGGCGGCCATCGCGCCGGCCCGCAGGTAGTCGCCGTAGGAGAAGCCCCCGGGCAGGACGATGCCGGTGACGTCCGCGGGGAGGCCGTCCTCGTGCCAGACGAGTTCGGCGTCGATGCCGAGGTGAGCGAGCGCCTGCACGGTGTCCCGATCGCAGTTGCTGCCGCCGAATCGGATGACAGCGACGGTCATCGTTCCTCGACGGCGACCTCGTAGTCGTGGATGGTGGGGTTCGCGAGCAGGCGCTCGGCCATGTCGCCGGCGCGCTCGCGAGCGTCCTCGGCGCTGTCGGCGTCGAGGTCGACCTCGAACAGGTCCGCCGCTCGCAGGTCCTCCAGTTCGAACCCGAGCCGTTCGAGCGCGCGTTCGGTCGTCTCCGCCTCGGGGTCGAGGACGCCGTGTTTGAGTCGGACCTCGACCGTCGCGGTGTACGCGGTCATTGCGTGGAGAGCGGTCACCGGCGACAAAAACGCTTGTGACTCGTGGCGGTCAGGCGGTCTCGAATTCGACCGCCTGCCAGTCGTCGGGCTGGTCGGGTAGTCCGCGGGCGCGGATCACCCGCTCGCCGTCGGCCTCGCGGAGTTCCACTTGCCCGTCGAACGCCTGGGCGATCGAGGTGAGCGTCTGGTCGTCGACGGCGCCGGGGTCGATGGCGCAGACGCCCAGTCCGTCGGCGGTGCGGATGCGCCCGGTGAGCGTGTGGACGAAGCGGAAGACCGACTTCGCCGGCGCGCAGACGAGGAACGGCGAGAGCGTGTAGACGCCGGTCCGCACGCGCGCGGCGCCGTTGGAATGGATGCGCTCGTACAGCGCCGAGAACTCGATGCCGGCGCCGGTCAGGTCCCCGGGGCCGCCGACCGCGCGGACGTTGCACTCCTCGTTGTCGACGCCTTCCTCCGTGCAGTCGATCACGCCGACCCGTGCGAAGTCGACGTCGCCGCCCATCGCCTCGTAGTCGGTCAGCGTCTCTCGGCCGTCGACGTCGGCGGCGATGAACAGCGCCCCCTCGCGGGAGTGGCGGCGCAGCAACAGCCGCAGCGTGAGTTCACGGATGCCGCCGAGCGCCGGGCCGGTCACCAGGATGTTCGTCCCGCTCTCGACGGGCTCCAGGGGGAGGTTCTCGAACGCGTATGCCGGTTGTTCGACGTTCACCGGCCCTCACCGCCGCCGTCTCGGCGCTCGTCTTCGCCCCCGTCGGCGCTGGTGGCGACGCCTTCGGTCACGTCTCCACCGTCCGCCTCGTTCAACCGGCGGCGCAGCTCGAGCTGATCCATCGCTTCCTCGGCGAACAGCCGCAGCGTCGCGAGTTCGTCCTCGGAGAACGAGCGCGGCTCGTCGTGGGTGAGACAGAAGGCGCCAATCGTCGCGCCTCGCGGCGTCTCCAGCGGGACGCCGGCGTAGGCGCGGATGTTCAGTTCGTCGAGGCGGTCGTTGTCGGCGAAGCGGTCGTCGGCGTGGGTGTCCTCCACCACCATCAGGTCGTCCTGGAGAATGGTGTGGGTGCACATCGAGTTCTCTCGGGAGAGCGTCTCCCAGGCGGCCCCGGAACAGGCGAGGAACCGCTCCTCGTGGGCGTCGATCACGCCGACGAACGCCACGTTCACGCCGAAGTGTTCCCGCGCGATGGTAGTCAACCGGTCGAAGGCCTCGGTGGCCTCCATCCCCGGTCGGTCGTACTGTTCGAGCGCCGCGAGGCGTTCGTCCTCTTCGGTCGGCAGCGGGTAGCCGACCTGCGTCCGCTCGTCGACGACGTTCCCGACGAGGCGGGCGAGTGCGTCCCGGGCGTCGGGCATGTCCCGGGGGAGATACTCGACGACGACGTCGCCGTATCGGGCGGTGTCGATCCGGTCGGGCGACGCGTCGGTGAACAGGATGATGGGCGTATCCGGCGCCGCGTCCCGTACCCGCGCCGCGACCTCGAGGCCCGTCCCGTCGGGGAGGTCGTAGGCCGTGACGACGCAGTCGACGCGGCCGGCCTCGAGTGCGTCGCTCGCTTCGGCGACCGAAGTCGCCTCCGCGACGGCGACTTCGCCGTCGACGGCGAGCGCGTCCCGCGTGGCCGCCCGTTCGCGCTCGTCGGCGTCGACGGTCAACACAGTCAGTTCACTCATAGACGTCTCTGCGGTCCGTAGTGACTGCACCCCCATAACTCTCCGCGTGCGTGATCCATCCGTGATAGTCGGGACCCACCCACGATATCCGGAGGGCAACTGACCGTGTGAACTCGCGACGGGCGACGCGAAACCTTTAGATGCCGACGCCCGTCAGCGCTATCCGATGACTGTCCATTCACGCACGCGCCCGCCGGTCCGTACCCGGTCGAGGTGGTCGCAATGAGCCGCGAACTGACCGAAATCGTCGTCGTCGGCGACGACGACACGGGACTCATCGCGGAGATCACCTCGACGCTCTTCGAGCGCAACATCAACATCGAGGACCTCGACCAGGCGGTCCGCGAGGGCGTCTTCCGCATGACGATGCGGGTCGACACCTCCGAGATGATCGTCAAGGAGGAGACGCTCCGGGAGAACCTCCACGAACTCGGCGACGAACTCGGCGTCGACGTCCAGGTGCGGTTCCCCGACGACCGCGAGACCCAGCAGATCGCCGTCCTGGTCACCAAGGAGTCCCACTGTCTGGAGGCGATCTTCGAGGCGTGGGCGAGCGGAAACCTCGGCGCCGACGTCGAAGTCGTCATCGGGAATCACTCCGACCTGCAACCGCTCGCCGAGAAGTACGACGTGCCGTTCCACGACATCGGCGACGAGAAGGGCACGCCCGACGAGGACGAACTGCTCGACCTCCTCGACGAGTACGACACCGACCTCGTCGTGCTGGCGCGCTACATGCGCATCCTCAGCCCCGACGTGGTCTTCCGGTACGAGGACCGCATCATCAACGTCCACCCGTCGCTGCTGCCGGCGTTCCCGGGCGCGTCGGCGTACATGCAGGCCATCGAAGAGGGCGTCCGCATCGCGGGCGTCACCGCCCACTACGTGACGACCGACCTCGACCAGGGGCCGATCATCACCCAGCGGGCGTTCAACGTCCCCGACGACGCCACCGAGGAGGAACTCCAGGAGATCGGCCAGCCGCTGGAGGCCGAGGCGCTGCTGGAGGCCATCGACCTGCATCTCAACGACGAGGTGACCGTCCACCGCGGCCGGACGAAACTGCGCGACCCGGAGGAGACGGGCGCGCAACTGGGCGCGCCGGAGGATCTCGACCAGGCCAACCCCGACCGACCGATCGACGGCCTCGGCGAGTACGTCGCCGAGCAGGACGACGACGACGGCGAGGAGAGCGAAGCCGAGGCGGAAGCCGAAGCCGACGACTGATCGGCGCGAAGTCGGCGCTTTTCGGACGGAGTCCCGTTCTGGCGAACAGGCGACGTGGACTGCCCACAGAGCGGCGTGTCGCGCTCCCGCGGACCGCTCCGGGCGACTGGTCAGGTCACGCGCAGCGGTGGCCGCTCACTGGTACTTGAAATTGGGGACGCCGCGGAGGGTTTTCGAGTGATCGGGCAGTGAAACGGGAGTTCGAGCCGCCGGTCACTCTTCGACGGCGAAGTACCGGTCGTGATGGCGTCGACAGCCCGGATTGAACGCCGCGCTGCACTCGGGGCAGGCGTCCTCGCAGTCGAGATACGCGCGGACGGAAAGCGTCGCGCCGCAGGCACCGCACAGTACCGCTGGCTCGTCGAACGCATTGCGTGGCACGCACTCGGAGTCGTGGTCTGCGAGCGCGCCGTGGCAGCGAAAGCACGGGTAGTAACAGTCACAGCACGGGAACCGGAGCGCGACCACGTCGACGGCCGCGTCGTAGTGGCCACAGCGCGTCTCGGAGTCGACGGCGACGCCGCGGAGCGGGACGGAGAACCGGTCGTCGGTCTTTGGCGTGGCGGTCGTCCGTCGGTCGGCGTCCGGTCGGTCAGTCATCGGTTCGAACGGATCGGATGCTCAGAGGTCGCGGACGGCGTCGACCGCCGCGTCGAGCGACGGGGCGTCGACGGCCTCGCGGCCGATGTAGGCGTTCGTGCCGGCGCAGTAGAGGTCACGAGCGGCGGCGATCACGTCGTCGTCGAGCGGTTCGGGCTCGGACTCGCACAGCGACTTCCAGTCGGCGACGCCGCGCTCGTCGGCCTCGGCCTTGGCGGCGGAGACGGCCTCGACCCACTCGGGCTGAGTGCGCTTGTGGTACTGGCGGATGACCTCCTTGGAGACCTGCTGGCCGTCGTAGGAGAAGCGGTTCTCGTCGAACGTGCCGACGACGTCCGCGACGCGGATCTCGCCCTCGTAGTACAGACACTCGATCTTCCCGTCCTCGTGGGTGAGTCCGGCGTCGTCGGCCCGCTCGGTGACGAGCCGGTTCACCTCGGTCGCGACGGCCGCGAGGTCGTCGACGCTCGCGGCGCCGGCGATGCGGTCGGCCTCCGCGCGGTCGAGGTAGCGGTCCTGCTCCTCGTACTTGGTCGAGAACTCGACGATGGGGTCGTCGAGTTCGACGACCTCGTCGGGCCAGTCGGTGAAGTCGAGACCGTGGTCGGAGGGGTCGGTTCGCTTGCGGAGCGAGGAGCCGACGCCGACGCGGTTGCGGAAGACGATCTCCAGCGGGACGAGGAAGTTCTCGCCGGCCTGCTCGTGGTAGGCGTCGTAGTCGTAGCCGCTGGGGTCGTCGGTGTCGTCGCCCTCGAAGGGCAGGTCGGGGACCTGCGTGAGTTCGATGATCATCTCGCGGGGCGCCGCGCCAGAATCGAGCGCCTCGTCGAGGGGGACCGGGCCGTGGGTGTCGGGGGTCGAGACGCCCTCGTAGTGGGTGGGAACGCCCTCGCGTTCGAGCAGTTCGAAGTTGAACGCGCCCATCGTGCACAGGGAGGCGCCCTTGTCGGGGATCTCGTCGGGCATCTTCCCCCAGTCGAACACCGAGTAGTCGTCGGTGAAGGCGAACGCGCCGCGGCCGAGTTCGTCGGCTGTGGCGGCCCGCTCCACCCGGAACTCCTTGACAGAGGTCATTGGCGGACTCTCACTCCCCCGTGCCAAAGACGTTTCTCACTCGGGGCGGGTGAGCGCCGCCGGCGTCCCCGCCCAAAAGCATACTTGCCAGCCCCGTGCAGGTCAGCCCGATGGTCGAATCCGTCGGGCTGGCGGTCGGTATCATCGTCGTGACGACTGGCGCCGTCTGGGTCGGTAGTTCCTGGCTGGAGTCCGCGAGCGAGGAGCTGTCGGCGTACTACGGGCTGCCGCAGGTCGTCCAGGGATCGGTCGTCGCCGCCGTCGGGTCGAGCTTCCCGGAGCTGGCGACGGTCGCCGTCTCCGCGCTCGGAGGGGCACTCGGGGTCGGGACCGGTGCCATCGTCGGCTCGGCGATCTTCAACGTCCTCGTCATCCCCGCTATCGCCGGGATATCGACCGAAGAAGACATCGAGGCCAACCGGACGCTCGTCTACAAGGAAGCGCAGTTCTACATGCTCGCCGTCTCCGCGCTGGTGATCACCTTCGCGATGGCGGTCATCTACGAACCGGTCGCCGGGGCCGAGTACATCTCCGGGGAGATGACCCGGCCGCTGGCGCTCGTCCCGCTCGCCCTGTACGGACTCTACCTCTTCATCCAGGCTCAGGACACGGCCGACCACGTGGCCGACCCCGAGGCGGGCGAGGGCGTCGACCCGCGCCGACAGTGGGGGTACCTACTGGTCGCGCTGGTCGTCATCCTCGTGGCGATTCACGAACTCGTCGGCGCGGTCAGGACCATCGGTGCGGCGTTCGGCGTCGACGAGTTCATCATGGGCGTGACCATCGCCGCCGGGGCGACGAGCCTGCCCGACGCGCTGGTGAGCGTCCGCGCCGCCAAGGACGACCGGGGCGTCGCCTCGCTGGCGAACGTGCTCGGCTCGAACACGTTCGACTTGCTCGTCGCCATCCCGGTCGGCGTCCTCATCGTCGGCTCGTGGACCTTCAACTTCGCGCTCGCCGTCCCGATGTTCGCCGTCCTCACGCTCGCGACGGTCCTCCTCTTTACCGCCCTCCGGACCGACCTGGCGCTCTCGACGGCCGAATCCGCGGCGCTGCTCGCCGCGTATCTGGTCTTCGTCGCGTGGGTCGTCCTCGATACGGTCACCGCGGTCGTCTCCATCCTCCCGGACGTCGGTGGCTGAGCGTCACTGTCGGTCCGGGCGGCCGTCTCTCCGGCGATCGGGAGCCGTCCGGGACAGCGGGCGCTTCGGCCGCTTCCACGCCGTTTATGACGCTGGCTCCTGTGTGGGCCACCATGACAGACGCCGCACGCCCGCGGGCCAACGTGCCGCGGGGGCAGTTCGGGTTCGACCACGTCCCCGAGACCGACCAGTCGTTCGAGAACGCGCTCGCGAAAGCGCGCTCGGGCGAGCGGCTGTCGGTCGCCGACGGCGTCGAACTGCTGACGACCGGGACCGACCGCGAGGGCATCGACCTCGAGCGCAAGGAACTCGTCCTCGAAGCGGCCGACCGCCGCCGGGAAGAAGTGGTCGGCGACGAGGTGACCTTCGTCGCCAACCTCAACAACAACGTCACGACGGCCTGCAACACGGGCTGTCTGTTCTGCAACTTCAAGGACCGCTCCGAGAAGTTCCGCTCGGCCAACGACGAGAGCCACGGCGGGTTCACCAAGCGCCCCCACGAGTCCCGCGAGATCGTCCGCAAGGCCGTCGAGCGCGGCATCTACGAGGTGACCTCCGTCTCCGGACTCCACCCCGCGTTCGCGCTGGACGAGGAGCACCGGGAGATCCTGGAGGCGAGCGACCGCGGCGACCTGAACTACCGACCCCCCGAGGAGTACGAGGTCGACCCCGGCACCTACTGCGAGCAGATCGAGGCGATGAGCGTCGACGGCGTCCACGTCCACTCGATGACGCCCGAGGAGGCCTACCACGGCCGGCGCGGCACCGACTGGTCCTACGAGGAGGTCTACGGGCGGCTGAAGGAGGCGGGTCTCGACTCGGTGCCCGGGACGGCCGCCGAGACGCTCGTCGACGAAGTGCGCGACGTGATCTGTCCGGGCAAGATCGGGACCGACGAGTGGCTCGAAGCGATGGAGGCCGCCGCAAACGTCGGCCTCGACGTGACCGCGACGATCATGTACGGCCACGTCGACAACGAGATGCATCGCATCATGCACCTCGAACGGATCCGCGAGTTGCAGGCCCGGACGGGAGCGATCACCGAGTTCGTCCCGCTCTCGTTCGTCCACCAGAACACGCCGCTGCACGAGGACGGGATGGTCGACGCGGGTGCGACCACCCACGAGGACGAACTGCTGATCGCTCTCTCCCGACTCTTCCTCGACAACGTCGACCACGTGCAGTCGTCGTGGGTGAAATACGGCGACGAGCAGGGGCTGAAGATGCTCTCCTGCGGCGCCGACGACTTCATGGGCACCATCCTCAGCGAGGAGATCACCAAGCGCGCGGGCGGCGAGTTCGGCGAGGTCCGCTCGTTCGACGAGTACGTCGAGATGATCGACGCCATCGGCCGCGTCCCCGTCGAGCGATCGACGGACTACCGACAGCGCCGTCGCATCGACTCCGACGACGGCCCGCACGGTCCCGAACTCGGCCCCAAGGCCGACGGAACGCCGCTGGTCGATCCCGACTGGCTCGGCGAGGCGACCAGCGATCCGACCAGCGCCGACGACTGAGCCGATCGGCGATCGGACCTGTCCACGCCGGCTGAACCGGTCTCCGTCGCCGCGACGCCGGGCGACGCTTCTATCAGTTTGACCGTCGAACCTCTCGCCGATGGCCGAAACCCTCCCCGAAGCCCTCCGGGAGCGACTCAGTTTCCGGGCTGCCCTCCAGTGGGTCGGGCTGTTGGCCTTCCTCTGGTACGTCCTCGATCCGTCCCCTGCCCAGTTCGCGACGACGGTCCTCTCGATGGCCGTCTTCGGATTGACCGAGCTCGTCACCGATACGTACGACGTGCGCCAGTCTGTCAAGAACGTCGGGCTCGGGCTCTACGCGCTCGTCGGCGGGACGGCGATGGCGCTGTTCGACGACGGAAGCCCGTGGCTCCCGGTCGCGTTCGTCCTCGTCGGGCTCTGGTTCGTCGCCGACGCCGTCCAGACGGTCCGCCACGAGGGTGCGACCGAGGAAGAGCCGACGGGCCGCGAGGTCTACCACGACTACGTCGCCCGGCAGGTCCACGAAGCGGTCGAGGAGCGCTCGTATACCCGGCGGGAACTGTACGAGACGCTGGAGGCCGACGACGAAGCCGTCGACGCTGCCGTCGAGCGACTCGAATCACGGGGCGTCGTCGTTCGAGAGGGAAGTTCGATCCGGGCGACCGAGCCGGATGACAGCGGGCGACTCGGAAAACTCGCGGCCCGCATCGCGCGTCCGATCACGCTCGAACTGGAGCGCGGCGACGAAGGGAACGACGATTGGTCGACGGTCGAAAGTGGGTCGTCCGATGGGGGACGTCCCTCAGGCCGGGGAGAACGGGAACAGCAGCGCGGTGGGGAACGGGAGCATCAGAAGGGGTCCGAGCGGGAGCGGGAGCGCGAAACGACGGACTAGGCGGCTTCGGGAGCGCCAGCGAGGGGCGAACGGATCCGGGGGAGGGGGCAGTGATTCAGGGCGGACGTGGGACGAGCGCCCGGGTCCGTTCAGACCGTGCCCGTCCAGCACCTGTCGATTAGGACGCTAGCTGCGTATCTTTGTTGCCTGTTATGCGAGGTGGGTTTATACGTGGGGCTTTTCACGGGGGCGTTAGTATATCCGGCATGCGCTACGTGACGGTCCAGGTGACACCCGCAGAAGGCGATGCGTTCCACCCGCTGGGCGCGGCTGTCGCCGACGAGTCGGCGATCACCACCGGACCGATCCACCAGCTCGAACTGATCGACGGGGACACGGGCGTCTCGCTGTCGGAGATCCGCGAGGGGATCGACCGGTACAGCGAGATCCTCGCCGAGTCCCCGTACGTCATCGAGTACACGACGACGGGATCCGACCGGGGGTTCGTGTACACGCACTTCGAGCTAGACGACCTGACGCGCCGACTCCTCCGGTACCGCCGCAGTTCCGAGCTCATCGTCGAGATGCCGATCGAGGCCGGCCCGGACGGAGAGGCGGTCGTGACGCTCGTCGGCGACTCCTCGGCGTTCTCGGGGGCGTTCGACGACGTTCCCGAGGAGGTGAGCATCGAAGTGGTCGAGACCGGGGAGTACGACCCCGGCGTCAGGCAACTGTTCGACCGGCTGACCGCCCGCCAGCGCGAGGTGCTGGAGACGGCCGTGCGAGCGGGCTACTACGACGACCCGCGTCGAGTCACCCACGGCGATCTGGCCGCCGAACTCGAGGTGTCACCCGCCACCGTCGGCGAACACCTCCGGAAGATCGAATCGCGCGTCTTCTCGGGGTTCGTCGCCGGGGAGTGAGCGTGCCGGACACCGTGGACAGTGAATGCCCCTGGCGCGCTCGCTAGGAGTGATTGTCACCGCCGGAAACAGTAGGAGGTGAAAGCCCTCGGCGCGCTCGCGGTCGCTGAGCGACATACCCTCGTTGCACTCGGGTAGGGGTCGCTCAGGCGACTGAACTGTACGCAAGCCCGCCTCGCCCGTTCAGTCCGCCAGGAACAGCAGCCGCACAGCACCGCAGACAGCAACGTACCTCCCCAACCGATTCACTCGCTCCGCTCGCTCATCCACTGTCAGAGCTTGCTCTGACAAGCTGCTCAAAAATCATAGATCTTTGGCATGACGAGAGAGCTTTGCTCTCTCGAACCACTTCGCTCGCAGGCTCGCGAAGACCTCGCACGACTCCGTCGCGAGACGAGACTCACGACAGCGTGCGCCACCGTGGTTTGTTCAGTCACTGTGCTGTTAGCATCCGGCGCCTTCGGCGCCGGTTCACCGCTCGCGCGGAGCGTGAGCGGCCTTTTTCACCCATGTTTTTGCGTCGGGATGCCCGCAGCGCCCTCCGGGCGCGAGGACACCCCCGCCGGAAAAAGATGGGCTGGCAAGCTTTAACCGCGCCGAGGGCGAACGTCCGGACGAATCGATGGTCCAGAGAGACACAGAGACGTGCGGTCGTTGCAGTATGACCAGCGTCGTCGAGGCGACCGACGACGCGGGCGACGACCGTGACCCGTTCGGCGGCGCGCGCATCGAGGTCCCGGAAGACGAGATGCGAGCCGTCGCGAAACCGCAGATCCTGATCGGTCGCGCAAAGCGTCGGCTCGACGAAGTCGCGACTCGACTGGCCTACGGACGATAATGGAAGAGAGCGTCTCAGGGTTCAAGACCCGCGGTGGATGGGTCGACGCCGTCGAACACGGCGAGCGCATCGTCCGCGCGCTCAAGGACCTTCGCGCCGACGGCGAGGACGACGTCTCGCTCGACGCCCTCGAGGAGTTCGACGACTGGCGGCCCAAGAGCCACGAGCGACTGGACGAAGACGTCAACGAGAAGACCGCCGATCAGGCGAGCGTCGAGGAAGGCGAGGGCGAGAAGGCCGGCAAGCGACCGGACGAGGACCTCCAGACGGCCGGCGAGAAGCTCACCGAGTCCTACGAGAGCCTCGAGGCCGAGGACACCGACGAGGCCGTCGACAAGTGGGGCGAGTCGCTGGACTACGTCGCGCGCGCGGCCGACTCGGCCGGTCGGAAGGCCGTCCGGAAGGTCGAGGACGCGGTCTACCGCAACGTGATGACCCAGATCGCGCCGTACTACTTCGACAACGAACTCGTCAGTGCGAACCTCCAGCGGGTCAACGGCGACGACCGCCCGGAGTACGTCTTCGAGATCAACGTCAACGACGACGACCTGAAGATCAAGGTCTCGAACAAGCTGGCCGACTACGAGTCGACGGTCGACCGCTGGCACGTCGATACCGAGAAGGTCACCGACGCGGCCGAGGCGGCCGAGGGCGTCGAGGCGCCCGACCTGGGCGATCAGGCCGACTCGGAGACGACCTGAGTCTCAGTCGACGATCCGGATCCGGTCAGCGTATACGGTGCCCGGGTCCGAGGAGTTGGCTGCGATAGCTACCCCACCACTGTCGTACGTCCGATCGTCGCCGCGCAGTGACACCAGTTCTGTGCCCTCGCTGTCGAACGCTTTGACCCGGATCGTCGGATCCGTCCACTGTACCGTCCATCGGAGGCGTTCCCCGGCGTACCTGGCCGGCTCGTAGGCCGCCTGATCGAGCGTTTCTTTCTCGTCCGGACCGTCGAGCCTACGGAGCATAGCCGTGTTCGCGTCGTTTTCCCAGTTGTGATTGTGGACCCTGACTCGGTACCCTCGGCTGTAGGTGGCCGACTGCACGCCGAAGCCGAACCACGCCACCGCGTCGGTGTTTTCCTTGTAGAAGCGGAATTCGACGGTGTCACCCCGGGACGGGTAGTTCTGGAGCCCGGACTCGGACGCAATGACGAGCTTCCGGTCACCTCGGTAGACGGCGGCGTACTCACCCGTAACCGGGTGGTCACTCGTCACCGACCAGGTCGCACTCCCGCTGGCGCCGCGTTCGGCTGTCGTCCACTCCGAGCGATCACCGTCCTCGAACGCCGTGACGAGTCCGGGAACCGGCGTCGCTGTCGGGGTCGCCGTCGGGGTTGGGGTAGGCGTTGCCGTCGGTGTCGGCGTCGGCGGGGAGTACCGCCCGAGCTCGGTCACCGATTTCTCCTCCGGTTCGTACAGGACTTTCACCGTCTCGCTCGGCGGGACGGCGTCTGGCCAGTTGACGACACCAGGTCCGATCCGTGCGGTGCTGCCGCTCGTTACCTGCTCGTCGGCCTGCTCGGTAGTCGAGCCGAGTTCACTCCAGAGGGCCTCGTCGCCGTCGCTCGTTCGCACCACGAGGTCGGCGGCACGGACGCCCCCGCTGCCGGTGTGTTCGATCCGGACGGCAGGTCCGCCTGACGATGTCTCGTACGCGAAACCGAACGAGAGGGTCGACGGGTCGAAGTCGGACTCCGACGTTCCGAACACCGTCTGACACCCCGCCACTCCCGATCCGAGACCCGCGGCCGTCGCCGCGAGGAACGCCCGCCGCCCCCACTGTCGTTGCATGGGATGGTGTGAATTCGTGTCTGCGTAAAAGGTTTTCCAGTCGATTACTCTTCCGCTGGCTTCCCGTGCGACCGATTCACGGCGCTTGGCCCCACGCCGTGACCGGCAGGCACTTGTGGGCACGTCCGGTATCGGTGCCCAGATGGCATCGCTGGCGATACTGGTCGTTGCTGCCGCGGCGAGTCTGTTCATGGCGTGGGCGATCGGCGCCGGGTCCTCGGGGTCGACGCCGTTCGCACCGGCCGTCGGCGCCAACGCGATCTCGGTGATGCGCGCCGGCTTCGTGGTCGGCATTCTCGGTCTCGCGGGAGCGGTCTTCCAGGGGGCCAGCGTCACGGAAGCGGTCGGGCAGGAGCTGATCCGCGGGGTCACGCTCTCGCCGGTCGCGGCCGTGGTCGGCCTCACGACCGCCGCGATTCTCGTCGCGATCGGCGTCTTCGCCGGGTACCCGATCGCGACCGCGTTCACCGTCACCGGCGCAGTCGTCGGCGTCGGGCTCGCACTCGGCGGCGACCCCGCGTGGGCCAAGTACCGCCAGATCGCGACCCTGTGGCTGCTCGTCCCGTTCGTCGGCGGTGGCGTCGCCTACGGGACCGCCCGAACCCTCCGCAGCGAGGGCATCCCCGAACGATTCACTGTCCCGGCGCTGGCGGGACTCGTCGGCATCATCCTCGCCAACGTCGAGTTCGTCTTCCTCGGCCCGCCCGGCGAACAGGCCTCGCTCGGCACAGCGGTCGTGACTGCTACCGGCGGCCCGCCACTCGTCGTCCGTATCGTCGTCTCGCTCGCGGCCGCGGTCGCGGCCGCCGCAGCGCTCTGGTTCGACATCCGCTCGGACGAGGCGCGGGGCCAGCGACACTTCCTGCTCGTCCTCGGCGGGCTCGTCGCCTTCTCAGCCGGTGGCAGTCAGGTCGGGCTGGCGATCGGTCCGCTCGTCCCGCTGCTCGGTCCGTTCGACCTGCCGATCGTCGCGGTCCTCGTCGGCGGCGGACTCGGCCTCCTCATCGGGTCGTGGACCGGCGCCCCGCGGATGATCAAGGCGATCTCGCAGGACTACTCCTCGCTCGGTCCCCGCCGCTCGATCGCCGCGCTCATCCCCTCGTTCGCCATCGCCCAGACGGCCGTCTTCTTCGGGATCCCCGTCTCGTTCAACGAGATCATCGTCTCGGCCATCGTCGGCAGCGGCTACGCCGCCGGCAACAGCGCGGTCAGCCGCGAGAAGATGCTCAAGACTGTCGCCGCGTGGGTCGGATCGCTCGTCCTCGCGCTCGGCGTGAGCTACGGGGCGTTCGCCGCCGTCGACGCCGTGCTGTGAGGTCCGCAGTGCCAGTCGCGTCCGTCGGGCCGGAGAATGGGGAGTCGCGGACGAGCTATCCGTTCGCAGCGGCTCGATCCACCGCTCGACGGACGCCGTACCCGAGGACGTAGCCGACAACGCCGAGGACGACCGCCAGTCGGAGTCCGCTGGTGACGCTGGCTTCGAGTCCGCCCCGTAGCTCCGCGCGGGCGGAGACATAGGCGAACGCGGCCATCCGTGGATAGCTGTACCGCGACGCTGGCCCCCAGGCGCCGGTGACGTACCCCACGAGCGGCGGGAACGTGTAGCTCCAGAGCGAGACCGACCACGTCGCCGCGACGCCCGGCACGACTCCCGTGTGGAGCGCCCCGGCGACGGTTGCGACGGCGAACGACCCTGCGATCCAGAAGACGAACCCCTCGTGAAGTCCGAACAGGAACGCGACCGATCCCGCTCCCAACAGTCCGCCGACCGCCACGATCAGCCGCCGTCGCGACCGCGGATCCCCGACTGCGAGCGCCCACCGCTCTCGATCCGCCACGGAGTCCATGGTCAAACTGACCGACGCGAACGTGATAGCCGTTGGGGAGGCGTCACGTGGCGGTGATCAACGCGTACCACACGTGAACTGAAAAGGGGACACAGCCGTGCCTTCGACCGGAGGGAGCGCGAACTTACTCCTCGTCGCCGAGCAGTTCGGCCGGGTCCTGCCCGCCGCGCTCGGAGATCCGCGCGTTGATCTGGCGCGTCGCCTCGCCGACCTCGCGGCCGCGGACGGTCACGCGCTTGCGCTCGCCGTCGCGGTTCGGCTCGTAGCCGGTACCGCCTTCGAGCATGATCTGCTTGAGCTCGGTGCCGCGCACGTCGTCGCGCATCGGTCGGCCCGTCTCGTCGGAGCCGCCGGTGATCTCGAGCTGGTAGCCCGAGAGGCCGACGGCGCCGCCGTCGACTTCCTCGCCGATCTCTCGGCCGATGAATCGGTTCGCGTCCTGTCCGTCGATCTCGATCTGGTACGTGTGGCCGTCCTCCGGGTCGGAGACGGCGACGGTGAAATCTGCCATATACGCTCGCAATCATCGCGCGTTCAAAAGCCCGTCGGAACGCCTCGTCAGATCCCGATCGCCGTCCGGCCGTCCCACGGCTTCGCGTCAGCGTCCCCCGGGTGCTATCGCAAATCAAGCGTGAACCCCGTCTTGGCGTCCCCGTCGAATCCGCAGTCCTCGTAGAACTGGTGTTTCCACGGCTGGTCGGAACCGGTCAACAGCATCACCTTGTAGCACTCGCGGGCTTTCGCCCGGTCGATCGCGGCCTCGACGCATTGAGTGGCGAACCCCTCGTCTCGATAGTCCTCGTGGGTCACGACGTTCTCGATCACCGCGAACGGGCGAGCACCGCGGGTCAGGTTCTTCGTCACCGAGAGGACGCAGGTGGCGACGAGCCGGCCATCGTGCTCGACGACCACGACGTCGAGGGCGTCGTCGGCGATCATCTCGTCCCACAGCCCCTGGACCTCCTCGAGGTCGAGTTCCGGATCGTCGGGGTTGAGCATCCGGTAGAGCTCCAGCAGTTCGTCCAGTTCGTCGACCCGTACGGATCTGGCCGTGGCCATATCGGTCTCGGTCTGCCCTGCACGGCGCTCGTACTAAACGGGTGGGACCGACGAAACTGATTTGTCGTTCGCGTGTGGGTCGATAGTATGTCGGGTTGGTCCCCGCCGTCACCGCCGCGAGAGTTGCTCGCCGGAATCACCCTCGCCTACGTCGTCATCTTGGCATACGCGCTCTTCATACAGGGCTCGCTATTGCTCGGGCTCGTCCCGGGAATCGTCTTCGTCGCCGGGTACTACCTGTGGCGGCTGCTGATCGCCGTCGAAGCCGTCGCCGACGGCGTTCACCGGATCGCAGACGGCCGTGAGGAGCGCTAGTTCGGCTGTCTACGCCCGATCGACGCCGATCACCGTCGAGACGCGCGCGTTCTCCTTCAGTCGGATCCCCGCACCGCCCACCGACAGCGGCACGCGGTCGAGTTCACGCAGTCGGAGCGTCGGATGGGAAGCGCCCCGCGCCAGCAGTTCGTCGCGGGTCTGGACCGTCGCGACGAGGTCCTCGGACAACGCCAGCGACTCGTTGTACTCGATCAGGTACTGCCCGGCATCGAGGTGCCACCACTGGTAATCGTCGTCCTCGTTGCGGTACTGTCGGTCGTGGGCGTCCAGTTCGGCGGCCTCCAGTTCTCCACCCCCGAAGTCGACGCGGCCCGGGGAGGCCACCTCGTAGATCTCGGACACGGTCAGATCCAGTCCTCGCCCTTCGGTCTGAGTCGGTTCGTGGACGATCCCGTCGACGAACGCCGTCAGGTCTGTCATACTCTGGCGTCACGGCCGCTCGCGTCAAAAGCGTGGGGCAGACCGGCGCTGGCGCTACGCCTCGAAACCGTCTTCCCATCGGAAAGTGCCGTCGCGCTGGACGACGTCGCCGTCGACTTCCAGCCGGGAGTCGCCGGTCATGTCGGTGATGAGGTCGACGTGGACCGCGGAGTCGTTGCCGCTCTCGCCGTCGGGCAGGTTCGCGTCGTAGGCGCGGCCGAGCGCGAGGTGGACGGTCCCGGCCATCTTCTCGTCGAAGAGGATCCGTCCGGTCGGGCGGTCGATGCCTCGGTTCATCCCGACCCCGAGTTCGCCCAGCCGCTTCGAGCCCTCGTCGGTCTCGATGATCTCCTTGACGACGGCTTCGCCCTGCGCGGCTTCCCAGTCGGTGACGACGCCGTCGTCGAAGGTGAGTTTCACGTCGCGCACGTCGTGGCCCCGGATCGTCATCGGCACGTCGAAGGTGACGACGCCGGTTGCGTCGGACGGTGCGGTGAAGACCTCGCCGGAGGGCAGGTTGTGCGAGTCGTAGGCGACGCTCGCGGCGGAGTTGACCGCGGTTCGGCCACCGATGGACAGGGTCAGGTCGGTCCCCTCGTTGACGATGCGAACCTCCTCGCCGTCGTCGAGAATCTCCTTCAACTGCCCCATCTCCTCGGCGAGGCGCTCCCAGTCCCGCAGCGTGGCGTCGTAGACGAAGTCGGCGTACTCCTCGTAGGCCATGCCCGCCTGCTGGGCGAGCGCCCGCGTCGGGTGGACCGTCGACACCCAGTCCGTCGCGAGGCGTGCTTCCCTGATCTCCTGTCGCGCGCGTCCGTGGCGCTGGGTGCGCTCGCCGGGCACGTCGGCAGTCGCCGCGGTGTTTCGCCCGCCGCCCAGCGAGAGCACACTGTCGGCGTTTTCGTATAGCGATAACTCGTGTATCGGGTCCTCGTCGAACTCGTCGTCGTGTGCGCGGAGATACGCGCGCTGGACTTCCTCGGAGCTGTAGACGGTCGTCAGGTTCGCGCCGCGCTCGCCCAGCGCTTCGGCGACGGCGACCGCCAGCTCGTGGGCGCCCTCGTCGACGCTCACGACCACGTTGTCGCCGTCCTCGATCTGTGCGCTCCAGTCGACCAGTATCTCGGCGTGTTCGCGTACGCGCTCGTCCATGTCCGCTGGTCGGTCGCCACCGCCTAAACGATGGCGTGCTCGGACTCCGTATCGGGCCGGTCCTTCCCCTTCGTTCGGGATAGAACCCCTCTCTCCCGCCGTTTAGGACTGCCTAAAGTTCGAAACGGTCTTAAGTGATTAGGCTAGCCTAAACACCATGGACGACGACAATCACGAGCGGTCCCGACGGAAGTTCCTGACGCTGGGTGCTGGAATCGTCGCGGGCGGTGCAGTGGCCGGCTGTAGCGACGACGCCGCTTCGGGCGACACCGACACGCCCGCCGACACGGCGACGGACGAACCGACATCGACCCCGACAGCGACTGACACGACTACCCAGTCGTCGACCGCGACGGACACGGGCGCCGAGACGCCGTACTCCGTCTCGATCGAACCGATGGGCAGCGTCGAGTTCGAGTCCGTCCCCGAGACGTGGGTGGCGAACAACGGCTCGTGGGCAGACATGGGGATCGCGCTCGGACAGGAGCCGCCGAAGGGCGTCTGGCTGACGAGTCGCTATCACACCCAGTATTACGACGAGATCCCGGGCGTCAGCGTCGACAAGAGCGACATGGTCTCGCTCTCCAAGAGCGGGACCGTCGGCAAGGAGCAGTTCTTCGAGTTCGACGCCGACGTACACGTCATCGACCCGAACTTCCTGATGAACCGGTACAAGGGCTGGGAACAGGGGGACATCGACGAGATCAGCGAACAGGTCGGTCCCTTCTTCGGCAACAGCATCTTCTCGACCGGGTACCCGTGGCACCGGGACTACCGCTACTACTCGATGATGGAGGCCTTCGAGAAGCTCGCACAGGTCTTCCAGCAACAGGACCGCTACGAGGCCTTCGAGGCCGTCCACGAGGAGTTCCAGACCAACCTCGCCCCGGTCGTCCCCGGCCGGAGCGAGCGCCCCGAGGCGGCGGTCATCTGGGGCGGCGGCGACCAGCCGAAGAAGTTCTACCCGTACACGATCGGTTCGGGGACGAGCTTCAAGCACCTTCGGGACCTGAAAGTGCGGGATGCGCTCGCCAACTCCGACGTCAAGGACTTCCACAGCGAGCGCGCGGCCATCGACTTCGAGACGCTGCTGGAGGTCGACCCGCCGGTCATCCTGCTCCGCGGTCAGGAAGCGAAGTCCCGTTCGGAGTTCCAGGACACCGTCGTCTCGTTCCTCGAAGACCACGACACCGCGAGCGCATTGACCGCCGTCCAGAACGGCGACATCTACCGCGCGGGGAGCCTCTACCAGGGCCCGATCACGAACCTCGTGGTCACCGAGCGCCTCGCGGACGAGCTGTACGGCGTCGACCAGTCCCTGTTCGACCGCGAGCGCGTCGGCAGCATCGTGAACGGGGACCTGTAGATGGCTCCCACCGCCGATCCGAGCCGATACGACGCCGTCGTCGTCGGCTGCGGACCGGCGGGAGCCGCTGCCGGCGTCTTCCTCGCCCGGTACGGCCTCGATATCGCCGTCTTCGATCGCGGATCGGCCTCGCTCGACCGCTGTGCGTTCCTGGGGAACTACCCCGGGTTCCCGGCCGGCATCGACATCGAGACGTTCCAGACCCTGCTCCGCGAGCACGCGCGTGAAGCGGGCTGTACGTACGTCGCGGACCTCGTGGAGTCGGTCAGGCGAGCGGACGATGTCGAAGGAGACGCCGGAGATGCGGACCGCGTCCCGCCGAGCGAGACGGACGACGCCCGCTTCGTCGTCGAGACGCAGGACGGCCGACAGGTGCTCACCGATCGCGTCGTCGCCGCGACGCGGTACGACGGGGAGTATCTCCGTCCGCTCGGCGGCGACGAGATGTTCGTGACCCACGAGCACGGCGGCGAGGAACACGAGCACTTCGACCGTGACTACGCCGACACCGACGGCCGGACGGACGTCGAGGGGCTATACGTCGCCTCGCCGTCCGGTCAGCGCGACGTGCAGGCGGTCGTCGCCGCCGGTCGCGGGGCTCACATCGCCCGGTCGCTCATCGAGGACCGCAAGATGGAACGGGGATACCCCCGCGAACTCGCGCGTCACTACGACTGGCTCCGCCCCGACAGCGAGTTCGAGGGCGAGTGGAGCGACCGCGAGCGCTGGGAGGCGTCGTTCGACGAGCGCTTCCCCGAGGACCACGACATCGACGACGAGCGACTCGCCGAGTTGCGCGAGGAGTACGTCGACCACGCCTTCGGGACTCACCGAAGCCCGGAGGAAGTCGCCGAACTGACCGAACAGGCCCATCGCCGCCTGCTCGACCACCTCGACGACGACCTCGTGCTCGAACGCGCCGCCGAGATAGAGGCCGAACGCGGCGGTTCTAACGGGTAGTCCCCGACCGCCCGACCGTTCTCGAACCGGAATTACTAAGTCTTTGTTTAGGTAAACCTAAAACGATCGAATGGTGGAGGATGTCGCGTCGAACGCTGGGGAGGAGGTCGGCGGGAGCGCTCGCCTGGCCTGGATCGACAAGCAGCTGGTATCGCTGTGTATCGCGAGTCTCGCGATAACGATCGCCGCCGGGCTCGTCCAGGTGAGCTTCGGCTCGTACTCCATGTCCGTCGCGGAAGCGTGGAAGTCAGTCGTCGACACGGCGGTCCTGTTCGACCCGCGCTGGCTGCTGAACTTCTTCATCGGCGAGGAGCTAATGCGGACCGTCCTCGGGTTCCAGGGCGAACTCCCAGACCTTCCGCAGACGACGCTCATCGTCTGGAACATCCGCCTGCCGCGGGTGTTCGTCGCGATGCTCGTCGGGATGAATCTCGCGGTCTCGGGGGCGATCTTTCAGGCGGTCACCCGGAACGAACTCGCGAGCCCGTTCATCCTCGGGGTCTCCTCGGGGGCGGGCCTGCTGATCCTCCTGACGCTCGTCGTCTTTCCGGCGCTCAGCGCGGTACTCCCGATAATCGCGGCGCTGGGCGGGACGGGCGCGTTCGTGCTCGTCTACGCCATCGCGTGGAAGGGCGGCACGTCGCCGGTACGGCTCGTCCTCGCGGGGGTTATCGTCGGCACCGTCTTCCAGAGCATGCAGACCGGCCTCTTCTTCTTCGCGGACGACATCGGCGTCGTCCAGTCGGCCATCGCGTGGACGACCGGGTCGCTCACGGGAACCGACTGGGAAGAGGTCCGCACCGCGCTCCCGTGGACGATCATCGCGATGTTCCTCGCCCTCGTCGGTTCCCGCCAGCTGAACGTCCTCCTGCTCGGTGAGCGGACCGCGTCGTCGCTCGGCATGAACGTCGAGCGGATGCGGTTCGCCCTCTCCGTCGTGGGCGTGCTGGCCGCGGCTGCGAGCATCGCCGTCGCCGGCATCGTCGGCTTCGTCGGCCTCATCGTCCCGCACATGGTCCGTAACGTCGTCGGGAGCGACTACAAGCGACTGGTCGTCGGCTGCCTGTTCGCGGGCCCGGCGCTGCTGGTCGCCGCCGACGTGGGCGCGCGGCTCGCCATCCCCGTCGTCACGGGCGGGAGCGGACAGATGCCGGTCGGTATCGTCACCGGGCTGATCGGCGGCCCGTACTTCCTCTACCTGATGCGCAAACAGGAGCAACTCGGAGAGATATGAGCAAGAGCGACACCACCCCGGCGGAGCACCGTCCCGACGAACAGCTACACAGCGAGTGCGACGAGGCGCCCGACGCCCAGACCAGCCTCTCCAGCCCGGCGGTCGCCGTCGCCGACGAGAACGAGGGGACGCCGTTCTCCGCGGAAGACCTGGTCGTCGGGTACCCGACCTCCGAGGAGCCGGTCGTCGACGGCGAGTCGTTCGTCGCCGCCCCCGGCAAGGTCACCGCGCTCGTCGGCCCGAACGGCAGCGGGAAGAGCACCCTCCTGAAGGGGATGGCCGACCAGCTCGCCCCTGACGCGGGGTCGGTCCGCATCGACGGCGACGAAGTCGAGTCGATGGACTCGAAGGATCTGGCGCGTCGACTCGGCCTGCTCTCCCAGGAGAACGTCTCGCCCGAGAGCATCACCGTCGAGGATCTGGTCTCCCACGGCCGCTATCCCCACCGGGGCTTTTTCGACCGGCTCTCCGCAGAAGACCGGGAGGCCATCGACCGCGCTATCGACCTCGCCGGCGTCGACCACATGCGCGAGCGCCAGGTGGGCAGCCTCAGCGGCGGGCAGAAACAGCTCGTCTGGATCGCTATGATCCTCGCCCAGGAGACGGACGTGCTCCTGCTCGACGAGCCGACGACGTTCCTCGACATGCACCACCAGCTCGAGGTGATGGAGATCATCGAGACGCTGCGGTCGGAGAGCGAGAAGACCGTCGTCGTCGTCCTCCACGACCTCCAGCAGGCCGCTCGGATCGCGGACCACATGCTCGCGCTCAAGGACGGCGCCATCCAGGCCCGCGGTACTCCCGAGGAAGTCGTCACCGAGGAGATGCTCGCCGACGTGTTCGGCATCGAGGCCAGCGTCACGCAGACCGACATGGGCCCGCAGGTCACGCCGCTGCGTCCCCTCCACGACGACGCCGGCACCGACCTGCACCTCTGAGCCGGTTTCTCGCTCCTGCGCATCCGAGCCGCTCCTTTCTGTCGACGTCCGATTCCCTACCGGCCGATCCACGTCTGACGCTGTCAAGGCAATGCCGGTTTATCGAATCCCGGTCGCGACGATGAACGGGTCGACGAGGAACGCCGCCGACTGGACCGCTCGGTGTTCTTTCGATCAGATCACGTCGCGCTCGGCTTCGATCCGCTCGACGTAGCACTCCGTCACTCGCTTGAGGATGGTCTCGCCGGCCTCCGCGGTCGCTTCGGTCGGGTCACCGAGGACCCCGTTGTCGGTGATCGCCCGGAACCCTTCGCTCAGCAATCGTGCGGTCGAAATCTCCCCCTCATGGCCGGGTTCGAGTTCGTCGGTCCGGACCAGTCCGTCGTCGATCGCCAGCACGATCGCGGTCTCGGCCGCACCGGCGTGGATGACGTCCTGGTCGTAGTCGACGCCCGCTTCGTCGAGCCCCTCGTTCAACAGTCGCATGTGCTCGTCGAGATCCGCGAGCGCGATCACGTTCGCGTCGATCTCGCGACCGACATCCGGCGCGACCGTGGTGACCGGGCCGAAGTTCCCGCCGTGGGTGGGCACGAGAACCACGTGCTCGAAGCCGTGTTCGTCCAGCGAACGACAGTACGAGCGGATCACCTCCATCAGCGTCTCGGGCGGGACGGTGATCGTTCCGGGGAACTCCATGTGGTGACCGGAGCAACCCGGGCGGATCGGGGGCGCGGCGAGTGCGTCCCCGAGCTCCTCGGCGATCCGCCGGGCGAGTTCCGTGCCGTCGAGCGTGTCCATGTTCAGCGGGAGGTGCGGTCCGTGTTGCTCGATGGACCCGACCGGAACGATCGCCGTGTCGGTCCCGCGGTCGAGCGCCGATTCTACCCCCGTCCACGATAGCTCCGCGAGGCGTACCGAGTCACAAGAAGACATTCGGCCGCGGCTACAGGCGTCCAGCGCGAAGTCCTTGTGGCTGATTGAGGCTTGTTACCACACACGATCCGGTGCGTCTAGCATTGCTGCGTCCAAATCGCTTTCTCGTCGTCCTCGATCGCCGTGGAATGGTTGATTCCGTCTCTCTGTCCCACGATTTCGGGTCTGGGTCGGTCGTCGGATCTCGGGCAGCGTCTGACGCTGTCAATGGCATAACGATATATTGAATCCGCGTGACTCGGTCCGGGTGGGCCTGCGAATGGGCGTTAACGAGCGGCCGCCTGCGAGAGGTCACGTCGAACCACAACCCCTACTTGCGCGCCCGGCGAGCGAGCAGGTATGCAACTGGGCGTCATCGGACTCGGACGGATGGGGCAGATCGTCGTCGACCGCTCGCTGGAGGCAGGTCACGACGTGGTGGCCTTCGACCTCGACGAAGAAGCGGTCGCGACGGCCGCTGACGCGGGCGCGACGCCGGCCGAGTCCGTCGTCGACCTCGCCGAGCGCCTCGGCGAGGACAAGCGTATCTGGCTGATGGTCCCCGCCGGAGAAGCCGTCGACGCGGCCCTCGACGACCTCGAACCGCACCTCGACGGCGACGACGTCGTCGTCGACGGCGGGAACTCCTACTTCGAGGACTCGGTCCGCCGCGCGGAGTCGACGCCCGCCGCGTACCTCGACTGCGGCACCTCGGGCGGCCCGGCCAGCGCCGAAGAAGGCTTCTCGCTGATGGTCGGCGGCCCAGAGTGGGCCTACGAGGAACTCGTCCCGGTGTTCGACGCGGTCGCGACCGGGCCGGCCGGTCACGACCGCATGGGCGCCGCGGGCTCCGGTCACTACGTCAAGATGGTCCACAACGGCGTCGAGTACGCGCTGATGCAGACCTACGGCGAGGGGTTCGAGCTGCTCGCGAACGGCCGCTACGACCTGGACCTCGAATCGGTCGCGCGCACGTGGAACAACGGTGCGGTCATCCGCTCGTGGCTGCTGGAGCTGTGCGAGGAGGCGTTCCGCGAGGAGGGCAACCACCTCGGGACCGTCGCCGACCGCGTCGAGGGCGGCTCGACCGGGACGTGGACCGTCCAGGAAGCGCTCGAACAGGAGGTTCCGGTACCGCTCATCTATCAGGCGCTGGCCGAGCGGTTCGACTCGCGCTCCTCGGGCGGGGACGGTCCCGGGCGGTTCTCGCGGCGGCTGGCCAACCGTCTCCGGTACGGGTTCGGTCGCCACGACGTGCCGCGCAGAGACGAGTGAGTTTTCTCGGCGACTGAACACGTTCGGCGCCGTTCCCGGTCGCTGTCCGGGAATGAAGCGTCACCTAATTATACGGGCGCTCCAAATCCGGACACATGGACACCCTAACGAGTGTCGTACTCGGGGCCGGGTTGACGCTCATCGTCGTCGCGATCCACTACGCGCGAGGGACCGGCTGGGAGCCGCCGGCGGACATCTCCCAGGAGGTCCTCGAACGGCGAGCGGCGGCGGTGCCCGAGACCGACTTCCCCGAACCCATGAACCGTTCCATCGGCGGCGGCGCCGCGGGCGCCATCCCCGCCGGCGAGGGCGGTGCCGAGCTCGAAGAGGGCGAGGAAGGCGGCGAGGAAGACGAAGGCTTCGACCCCGACGCCATCTCGGACGACGAGGTCGAATACTACGAGATCGAGTTCGCCAAGGAAGGCGAGACCATCGAGATCGCCAACAACGAGAACATCCTCGACGTGGGCGAAGAGGAGGGCTGGGACCTCCCCTACGCCTGTCGACAGGGCCAGTGCGTCTCCTGCGCCGGACAGATCCAGGACGGCCCGGCCGGCGACTACATCCGCCACAGCCAGAACGAGTCGCTGTTTGAGGACGACATGGAAGACGGCTACTGCCTGACCTGCGTCGCGTACCCGACCGACGACTTCACGATCGAGACGGGCGAGCAGCCCTGACCGTCGGCGCGACCGTTTTCGTCGCGTCTCACAACCGTTAAGGCCCGCACTGCGGTACGGTGGTACGAGGGCCCGTAGCTCAGTGGACAGAGTGCTTGGTTCCGGACCAAGTTGTCCGGGGTTCAAATCCCCGCGGGCTCGCTTCTCCGATTTCGCTCGACGCGGAGTTCCATCTCCGGCTCCTTCCGAAACTCGGCCGGGTCACTCGATGTCAATGTGCGCTCGAAACCGCTCGTCGCGCGAGGAACGCCCAACTACCACCGCGTACTCGCCCGGATCGACCGTCCAGCCGTCACGTCGGTCGAACCGGGCGAGCGCACGGCGGGGGATCGACATCGAGACGCGCCGGCGCTCGCCGCCGTCGAGCTCGACCGCGGCGAAACCGCCGAGTTCGCGGTTCGGCCGAGCGACCGGTGCGGCGGGCGGCTCGACGTACGCCTGAACGACCTCCCTGCCGGGCCGGTCGGCGCGATTCTCGACGGTGACGGCCACGTCGAGTCCGGATCCGTCTCCGGTGGCATCGCTCGCCTCCGCCCGCTCGACGGTCAGGTCCTCGTAAGCGAATTCGGCGTACGAACGGCCGTGGCCGAAGGGGAACAGCGGTTCGACGTCGTCGCGGTCGAACCCGCGGTAACCGACGAAGACGCCCTCGTCGTAGTGAGCGTGCTCGTGGACGCCGGGGTAGCGGCGCTCGTCGCCCGCGACCGGGTAGTCCACGAAGCGGTGCCCGAACGTCACCGGGAGGCGGCCGCCGGGGTCGTCCCCGTAGAGCACGTCCGCGAGCGCCGCGCCGTCGGCCTGTCCGGGGTACCACGTCTGGAGGACGGCCGCGACGTCGTCGACCCACGGCATCTCGACGGGACCGCTCGTCCGACAGACGACGGCCGTTCGCGGGTTCGCCTCGGCCACGGCGGCGACGAGGCGATCCTGCTCGCCGGGCAGGCGCATCGAGTCGCGGTCCTCGCTCTCCGTCGCGCCGTCCTGCACCACGACGACGGCGGCGTCCGCCGCGGCGGCCGCGTCGGCCGCGGCCTCGAAGTCCGGCTTCGGCCCGAGTCGCCGGAACAGTCCCGACCCCGACAGGTCGTACATCGACGGGCTCGAAATTCGCCTGACGCCGCGTTCGAAGACCGCCTGCGGTGCTCGGTCGCGGAGTCCGGCGAGTGGACTCACGGTCCGGGTGGGCGTCACCTCCGAGCTACCGCCGCCGCCGACTTTCGCTTCGTCGGCGTTCGGGCCGACGACCGCCACCGATTCGTCGCCGCCGAGCGGCAGGACGCCGTCGTTTTCGAGGATCACCGTTCCGCTTCGAGCGATCGAGCGGGCGAGGTCGTGATTGGCCGCCCAGTCGACGGTGGGCGAATCGAGCCGGCCGCCTCCGTCGAGCATCCCGAGTCGCCCGTAGAGTCCGAGTACGTTCCGGACCATCCGGTCGAGGGTGGAACGGGGGACAGCGCCGTCGACGACGGCCCGCCGAAGTCGCTCGCCGAAGAAGTCGTAAGGGTACGGCTCGGGCTGGCCGTCGTCGGCCGCAAGGAGGTCGAACGCGTGCCACGACAGCGGCGGGTCGATGCCGAGGCGGTCCGAGAGGCGCAGTCGGAGCATCGCGCGGAGCGCTCGACTGTGCGGGGCCAGCCGCTCGATGGGCGAGGCGCCCGGCATCTCCAGATCGAGACCGGCCTCCGCAGACGCGACCGCGTCGTGAGTCCCCCACCAGTCGGACATGACCGCGCCCTCGAAGCCCCACTCGTCGCGGAGGACGCCCTCCAGCAGGTCCCGGTGTTCGCTCATGTACGGTCCGTTGACTCGGTTGTAGGCGGCCATCACCGCGGACGCGCCGGCGTCGACCGCCGCGCGGAACCCCGGCAGATAGATCTCACGGAGGGTGCGCTCGTCGACGACGACGTCGATCTTGTCCCGGCGGTGCTCCTGGTTGTTCGCGACGAAGTGCTTGGCCGTCGCGGCGACGCCCGCGCGTTCGACTCCCTCGACGTGGGCCGCGCCGATCGCGGCGGTGAGTCGGGGGTCCTCGCTCAGGTACTCGAAGTTCCGGCCGCAGGTCGGCACGCGGACGAGGTTCAGCCCGGGCGCGAGGACGACGTCGTGACCGCGCGCGCGGGTCTCGGCCGCCAGCGCACGCCCGGCTCGGCGTGCGAGCTCGGGGTCCCAGGACGCCCCGAGCGCCAGCGGTGCCGGGAACGCCGTCGCCTCGCGGTCTCGGACGCCGAGCGGTCCGTCGACGACCCGCAGCGGCGGGATATCCAGCCGCTCGATGCCCGGGAGGTAGCCGGTGGCGTGGCCAGTCGGGTCTGACTGCCCGCGGACCAGCGTGAGCTTCTCGTCGAGCGTCAGTTCGGCGAGGAGCGCGTCGACTCGGCCGGCGTCGGTCATCTGCCCGCAGTGACGAGCGGCGGCCGGATATCGGTTATGCCGGGAACGTGACGGCCGTCATCCCTCCTTCTCGACGCGGAACCACTCGCCCTCCCAGGAGATGGGATACTCGACGATCCCTTTGATGGCCGCGAGACTGAAAAACGGGAGCGCGAACGGCATGAGCAGCCACGTCAGGCCGACGCCGTCGACGACGCCGATGTGGGCGTCGAGCAGGCGTGCACCGAGGCAGATACCCCACAGGGTGCCCACGGTCGCCGCGAGCACGGCCGACGCGCCGATGGCCGCGAGGACGGCCAGTTGCGGGATCAGCGACAGGATGACGAAGTTCCCGAGGATCGCGCCGGCGCAGAAGACCAGCGACGCGGCGCTCCGGGGTTTGGAGAACGGGTGAAGGCGACCGAGTCGACGGTGGAACACCTGTGCGTAGCCGGTCATCCAGCGCTTGCGCTGGCCCCACCAGTCGCCGAGGGCGTGGGCGCCCTCGATCTCCGAGGGATAGGCGAACGACGACTGAACGGAGACGCCGTCCTCGTAGCACCGGAAGGCGAAGTCGAAGTCCTCGGTGAGCATCCGGGGGTCGTAGCCGCCGACGCGGTCGTAGGCTCCCCGGCGCATCGCGAGGGCGTTGCTCGCCACCATGTCGAAGTCCGTGAGGTACGAGACGAGCCGGTGGCTGAGATACCCCAGGACGACCGACTCGTAGTACGTGATGCTCTCGAGCAGGCCGTCCGGGCGGGGGAAGGTCCGGCCCTGTACGACCTCGTGGTCGTCGAGGCCGGCGACTGCGGCCGGGAGGAAGGTCGGATGGACGCGCTCGTCGGCGTCGAACACGCCGAGATAGGGAGCGTCGGTCCGCTCGACGGCGTATGTGACGGCGGCGGCCTTCGACCCGGGGTCGCGGTCGTTGACGAGACAGGTGACCCGGCCGCGTTCGGCCAGCGAGCGGGCACGGGCGATCGTCGCGTCGTCTCCCGGTTCGCAGACCACGTAGACGTGCACGTCCTCGTAGTCGGCGTCGAGCAGGCTCTCGACGCTCCGGTGGAGCGCGCCTGCGTCCCCGTACGAGGGGACGATTGCGGCGATCCGTGGCCCGGTCGTCGGATACGGTCCGCGCCCGTGCTCGCGGAGCACTTCGGTGAAGAAGATGCCGCCGGAGACGAGCAGCGTCGCGGTGAAACTCAGCGCCGCGATCGCCGCGTTCGGGACCGCGACGTCGCCGAGGCCGACGAACAGCGGGAGCGTAACGGTGATCCGGCCCTGGACGAACCCGAGGGTGACGACGGCGAGCGTCGCGAGAGCGAAACAGCCGCTTGCTGTCCATCGGCGGAGCGTTCGCATACGGAGCGGGGACGTCGGGGAGTCGATGGCGGTCCACTGTGCGGTCGCGGGGAAGCGGGATTGCCTCGGCTGTCGGCGTCCGTCCACGTCGATACACTCGGTCGTCTGGTAAGTGTTACGCCAGTGAGAGACGGGGGAATTGACGTTGCTCCGCGAACCGGGCCGGCTCGGCCCGGAATTTACTCCGAGTCCGCCTCGTCGGCCTCCCAGCCTTCGGTGAAGATGGACTCCCCGTCGACGCCCGCGGATTCGAGCAGGTCCTGCGTCTCGACGACCATCTCTGGAACGCCGCAGAGGTAGCAGTCCGCGTCCTCGAGGTCGACGCCGAGAATCTCGAGCAGGTGATCCTGGACGTGGCCAGTCCGTCCCTCCCACTCGTCGTCGGGGTCCGAGAGGACGTAGTCGACCGAGAGACTCTCGTGCTCGGCGTTGAGTTGGTCGAGGCTCTCGCGGAAGATGAGGTGTTCCTCGTCGCGCTCGCCGAACACGAAGTGGGCGTCGCCGACGCCGACGCGAGCGTACTGCTTGAGCATGGGGTACAGCGGCGTGATCCCGGTGCCGGTCGCGACGAAGACGGCGTCGCGGTCGAAGCGGCGGACGGAGAGGTTGCCGTCGACGGGGTCGATCTCGATCTCGTCGCCCGGCGTCCGCTCGTGCATGTAGACGGAGCCGTTGCCGTCGTCGTAGCGCTTGATCGCGAGCACGAGCTGGTTGGTTCCGGGGAGGTTCGCCGCGGTGTATGGCCGGGTTTCGTCCTCGCCGTCGAGTTCGAAGTGGACCGCGGTGTGCTGGCCGGGTTCGTACCTGAACTCGTGGTCGTCGGCGACCAGCCGGAACTGCTTCACGTTGGGCGTCATCCGATGGACGTCTGCGACCGTGACGGACAGCGTCATCGGTGCTTCGTAGGGGTTCGTGACGGAAAGACGTGCTGTCGCCCGTCGACTCAGTCGTTGATCAGCGACTCCGTGCGTCCGGTCAGCTCCGCGGGGTCGAGTCGGAAGAAGTCGAACGCCACCATCCGCAACGGCTCCTCGAAGACGTCGACCAGCGGGATGTCGACCCGTTCCATCTCGGCGAGCACGTCCGTGCCCACGCCCTGCTCGTCGGTGTCTTCGAGTCGGCCGCGGGCGACGACGCTACGCCAGCGGTCGTCCTCGCTCCCGGCCCCGTAGACGACGAACGTGACCGGTCTGTCGGCCAGCTCTAGGGGGTCGTCCTCGTGACCGATCGAGATACGGAAGTAGAACACGCTGTCGCTCGAGTCGTAGCCGTACGACACCGGGACGGCGTCGGGCGGTTCGTCACCCAGCGTCGACAGCGCGAGCACCCCGGTCCCGCCGCTCCCGAGGAACTCGTCGACCTCCCCCTCGTCCATCTCGATGTGGCTGGCGTCAGTCATGCCTGACGATACGTCCGTCGGCATAATAAGCGCGCGCCCGGATGTCGCGGCCTCCCGACGAATCAGTCGTTTTGGCCTCTCTGGGGCTGATTTTCCCAGTCTGACTCAGCGAGCGCGATCCGGATTCCACGAAGACCGCCGAACGGTCGCCGCTCGCCGGGCCTGACTCTGGGACCGGTTGGGCTACCGATCCCGAATTTAATATAGCGCTATGAAGTGTATGAACGGCTATCGGCAGGTCGGGCCGGAATCGAGTATAAAGCCCCAGTCCAGCGATTCGACGGCAGGACCCGACGAATTCCGGCCTCTCGGGTCGAGAGTAGGTCAGACTGAATCGGCGATAGCGGGATCGAGCGGTGGCTGCGCCGATCGCCACCAGCGGCCGTCAGCGTCGGCTGTCCAGCCAGCGTATGCCGGTCGGCCGCTTTTCAGGCTCTCCGGAGTACGCCAACGGAACGAGTTCCGCGACCGTGTCGTCGACCGCGAGACCCGGACCGCGCCCGACGACCGCGAGACCTGGCCCACCACGCGCGGACGGTCTCCGCCGTCGTCGCGGATGCGTCGCCTGACGGGCAGATCGAGGGGTTGCGGGACAGGTTCCCGTCGACGAGGGCTGGGGCGGCCGCTTCGAGTCGGTCGGCGGGTCGCAGGCGACCGGCGATGGATCGGCTGAGAGATCGCGGACGGCGGTAGCGGCATTTGCCATCCGTCTGGCCTTCGTGTTCAGCGGGAAGGGATAAGTGGGCGACGTTCGAAGCGGGTGACATGTGGCGCTCCTCGAAACGGGGGCAGAGCCAGGTGACGTGTATCGCCTGCGGCGAGGATGTCCCCCGGTCCGACGCACGGGAGTACGACAAGTTCGGCGACCGCTGGGACCGGCAGGGAAAGGACTTCGAGTACCTCTGCAAGCCTTGCGACCGCAACCGCTGCCACCAGCCTCGCGGTGACCTCGAAGCCATCCTCGAAGACGTCGAGTCCAGTACAGTCGAAACGGGACAGGAAGCGTTTCTCGCAGCCTATCTCGAACACGCCGAGCGGCGCGACTCCGTCGGCGACTGACAGCGTCTTCCGTCGTTCGCCGCCCGCTGACCGCCGCTGGTGCCCAGAGCACAGAAAGACTATCAGTACCACCGTCAAAGGCCCGGGCATGAGTGACCAGGACGCCCAGGCCCAGGCAGGCACCGTCGAGGGGCAGGGCCCCGTCGAAATCGACGAGGAGATGGCCCGCCACCTGGCGAACAAACGCGAGCAGCTGTTCGAGAAGTTCGAGATCCGCGACGAGTTCCCCGACGAGGTGATGCAGGAAGCCAAGGCGCGGACCGAGGACGTCCAGCAGGAGATCGCCGACGAGGTCGACGAGCGCCGCGATCTGCGGGATATGACGACGTGGACGACCGACCCGATCGACGCGCAGGACTTCGACGACGCTATCTCCGTCGAGAAGCGCGACGACGAGTACGTCCTCTGGGTCCACATCGCCGACGTGACCCACTACGTCACGCCCGGGACCGCGATGTGGGAAGAGGCCGTCGAGCGGGCGAACACCGTCTATCTCCCCGCGTACACGATGCACATGCTGCCGCCGATCCTCGCCGAGACGGTCTGCTCGCTGGTCCCCAACGAGGACCGGCTGGCCCACACCGTCGAGATGCACCTCGACCCCGAGACGCTCTCCTACGAGGAGATAGACATCTACAAGTCGGTCATCGAGTCGGACGCGCGGCTCACCTACTCCGAGTGCGAGGAGATCCTCGACGACCCCGAGAGCGCCGACGACCTGCTCGAAGACACCGACGTGGACCTGGCCGAGAAGACCGAACTCGTCTGGGAGCTGGCCGACCGGATGCACCAGCAGCGCAAGGAAGACGGCTCGCTCGTCCTCAACCCCGCCCGCGACCGCGCCCACACGATCATCGAGGAGTGCATGCTCAAGGCCAACAAGGCCGTCACGCACGAACTGATGTGGGACCGCGGCGTCGAGGCGATGTACCGCGTCCACCCCCAGCCCTCTCCCGAGGAGTGGGACGAGGCGCTGCGGGAGATCCAGGACCTGGAGGGCGTCTCGATCCCCGGTGACAAGTGGGAGGACCCCCGGAAGGCGGTCAACGCGACGCTCGAACAGGCGCCCGGGCGCCAGCTCTCGAAGATCCAGCGCGCCGTGATGTTCGTGATGCCCCGCGCGAAGTACATGAGCGACCCCTTCGGCGGCCACCACGCGCTGAACTTCGAGATCTACGGCCACTTCACCTCGCCGATCCGCCGGCTGTCGGATCTCATCAACCACTGGATCGTCGCCACCAACGACGTCCCCGAAGACCTCGCCGCGCTCTGTCAGCACGCCTCAGACAAGCAGAAGGACGCCGAGCAGTGCGAACGCGAGTACAAGCAGTTCCTGCAGGAGGTCGGCCTCGACCCCCACGCCGTCAACAACCGCGGTCTCGAAGTGATCGACGACGACGATTGACCGCGGCGGCGACTGATTCGCTCTTTCCCCGCCGGCTCGACCGGATCGATTCCACTGCTGTTCCGTCTGCGTCGACCGACCTGACTGCCCTCACGCCGATCTGCCCCATTTTGAGCAGTGCGTCCCACGCTACGACGGTCCTGTCTCGAGTATGGTTTCGCTTACCGATGTTCTCCCTCGAAGCACCGCGCTTCGAGGCACTCCGTCCGCCCTCTAATTCTCGTAATTCAGCAAAATAATATGAGAATAATCGATAGCTGGTTACTGGGAGTTCGAAGTGTGTTCGGAGAACTAAACTGGCATAAAATTTTAGTGGTGCTCAGTTGTACGATCAACCGAGAGGTGACGAACAGATGGCAACCAGCGACAGGACTCGCACTGCGCGGGAGCACAGCACTGCCGATCGACGACTCTCCCGGTACGACCTCCTGTTACTGGTGATCCCCGCGGCGTTCCTGCTGGCGTTCGCGGGATCGATCGTCACGTCGCTTCCAACGTCCGCGTTCGTGGCGGCCGCGTCGCTCGTCGGCGCACTCGCCGTCGCCGACGGCCTGTTCGTGAACCCGCCCGAACCGGGACGCGGCCGATAACCGACCGTTTCCACGCGGTAGCGCCTAGATAACACCTGAAAGACACGTTTTCCCGTCGTTTCGTCGATCCCCGGTAAGTCGCCACTACGTCACGCGACGGCCGAACCGTACACGTTTGGTGGGCTGTTTATTAAATATCTCACGAACCGTACCATACGGACGGTCGTCGCTGCCGCGCTCCGCAACGGCCCCGCCGGGAGTCCTCGCGGACGGGACGCACCGCTGAGACAGCACCATCCATGACAGAGAGCGACCACGTCGACACGAGCAAACGGATCCACAGGCAAACGGGGCGGACGTTCTACGTCGCGACGAAGTTGCTCCCCGAGCGGGTGCGCGAGGCGACGTACGTCCTCTATGCCTTCTTCCGGGTCGCCGACGAAGTCGTCGACAGACCCGACGACCCGGACCCGGACGCACAGCGCCGCCGTCTCGAAGCGATGCGGGCGATCGCCCTCGGCGAGTCCCCCGACCACGCCGAACTACCGGAGGACGAGCGGGCAGTGCTGGAAGCGTTTCGGACGCTGGCCGCCGAGAAGGGGATCGCCGACGAGGAGATCGAGGTCTTCGTCGACGCGATGTTGCAGGACGTCGAGACGGCCCGATACGAGACGTACGAGGACCTTGAGGCCTACATGCGCGGCTCCTCCGTCGCGGTCGCGAACATGATGATGGCCGCGATGGAGATGCCGGAGGCCGAGCGCGAGCGTGCGCTCCCACACGCGAGAGCGCTCGCCGAGGCGTTCCAGCTCACCAACTTCCTGCGCGACGTCCGCGAGGACATCCACGACTACGGTCGCGTCTACGTGCCACAGGAGACGCTGGAGCGCTACGGCGTCAGCGAATCGGACCTCGCCGAGGCGCGGGTCAGCGACGGCTTCGTCGCGGCAATGCGTCACGAACTCCAGCGCACCGAACGGCGCTACCGGGAAGGCGTCGCGGGGATCCGGTTGCTCCCCGAGGACTGCCAGTTCGGCGTCCTGCTCGCGGCGGTCTTCTACGCCGAACACCACCGGCTCATCCGCTCCCGCGGGTACGACGTACTCAGCGAGACGCCCGAACTCGGCCGGCTACGCCGGGGTTACCTGCTCGTCCGGACGTGGGTTCACTGGCGGCGCCACCGCGACCCCGAGGCGGTCTTCTACGCCGTCAGTGGGATCTCCCGGGGCGGCGACGGCGACGGCGTCGAGGCCGACGGTATCGCGAGCCACTCTGTCTGACCACTGGACGATTCGCGGACAGATATTTTCGACTCGGCTGTCTCACGGGCTTACTGCCCGCCGAGCGACACCGCGAGGATACTGCTGGCTAGCCGTGCCACCGGCTCTGTCGGACTGTGACTCGACTGCGAAAAGGCTGCGTCGCGAGTCTACCGGCCGCGGTTCTCGTTGCTGGAGAGGCTCGGGCGCGTTCGCTCGGAGCCTTTCCCGCGCTTGTTGAGGCCGCGGTTGCGGCGGCCGGCGCTGGTGAGGCCGCGCAGCGCGCGGTCGGTGTGCTGGTCCTCGCAGATCCAGTTGAGGTCGTCGTCGTTCTCGATCGCGGGGTGCTCGGGGTCGACGAGGATCACTTCGAACCACTTCTGGCTGCCGTCCTGTCCGACGGGGTAGGAGTTGAGCACGCGCAGGTTCGGGTAGACGCGGGTCGAACGCTCCTCGGCGACGCGCTGGAGGTTCTTCCGGCGGGTGATCCGTGTGACGCCCTGCCGCTTCGAGCGGCGACCGGCCGTGAAGCGCTGCTTGCGGGCGCCGCCCTTGCGGATGCTCGCGCGGACGACCACGATGCCCTGCTTGGCCTTGTAGCCGAGCGAGCGGGCGCGGTCGAGGCGCGTCGGTCGCTCGATGCGCTCGATGGCGCCTTCCTCGCGCCAGTCCTGTTTTCGTTGCCACTGCAGTTCCGCTAGCTTGCCGTCGTCCGGGTCCTTCCAGGCGTCCCGGATGTAGGTGTAGAAGCTCTTTGCCATGGGTGTTCACCGCCGGGCGTTGCGTGGTTCAAGGGCGGGCCCGAGGGCCGCACGCCTCACATCCCGACCTGCACAGGCAGGTGCCCGCTGGTGCCCGACCGCCCAGCGAGTTGCTTCCGAGTTCCGCGTTCGCGCCCTTAAGGGATCCGAACTCGCCCGGCGGAGAACGTGTCTACGGCCCAACGTATGTCATACGTACATTATTATATGTTTGTATTTTACCCAGAAAGACACGATGGACCGCGACGATCTTTTGGGGGGACTCGAAGACGCGGGGCTGACGTCGTACCAGGCGGACGCGTACCTGACGCTGCTCGACATGGGGGTGTCGCCGGCCGTCGACGTGGCCCGGAACTGCTCGATACCGGTGCCGCGGATCTACGACGTCCTGAACGAACTGGAGCAGATGGGCTACGCGGAGACGCTCGACAGGGAGACGCTCCACGCGCGGGCTCGCGAGCCGGCCGAGTTCGTGCAGGACCTCCACGAGCGCAGCGACCGGATCTCGGAGGTCGCCGAGGAGATCGAGGAGCGCTGGGAGGCGTCGCCGCTGGGGGACAACAAGATGAACGTCACCAAGCGGGTGGAGACGGTCGTCGACCACGCCGAGGACCTGATCCGCGAGGCCGACTCGACGGTCGACCTCGCGCTCACCGACGAACAGCTGGTGGCCTACGAGCGCGCCCTCGCGGACGCGATGGACAACGACGTGGTCGTCCGAGCGTCGGTCGTCCCAACCCAGGGCATCGACCTCGCGAACCACCCGGTCGCAGACCTGGTGACCGAGATCCGCGAACGGCCATTGCCCGGTCCGTTCTGCGCGCTGGCGGACCGGACCCGGGCGTGTCTCGCGCCCACGACGCGGATGCCCGAGCCCTACGGCGTCGTCGTCGACGACGACATCGTCCCGTTCATCTTCCGGTGGTACTTCCAGACGTGCCTCTGGGAGGTCTGGGAGACGGTCTCCCGCCGATCCCAGGACCAACCGGTCTACGTCTGCCTCGAAGCGTTCATCCGGGACGTCTACCCCCTCTGGTGGGACGACGCCGTCGTCTCGGTGACCGTCAGCGGCACCGAGACCGATTCGGGGCGCGAGCGGGAGGTCTCCGGCGTCCTCGTGGACGTCAGCTACTCCGCCGAGTCCGCACGGACGCCGGAGCATCCGACCCTGCTCGAACTCGCCGGCCAGGCCACGGTCACGCTCTGGACACCGAAGGGGACCTGTACGGTCGGGAGCTGGGGCGCGCTCCTCGAAGACCTCGAAGCCCGGCGCGTCACCGTCGACGCGATCGAGTGGTCGACGCCGTAGCACCGCTCCCGCCCGCCGTGGCCGGGTCGGAGTGAAGCCGACCCTGCCCCGTCCACGGCGCTTCCGTTCTCACAGCATCGCCCAATAATGTCAACCTATAATATCTTGTGGAAGTATAAACTAATTGTATTAACTTGAGTAAAAATGTGCGACCCCCGCGGACGACGCGGAGTGCTGTCCGGTGTCCACGGGAAATCCGTCATCGCACTATCTAGACGGCACTTTGATATATCGGAATTTGTACCATGACTTATCGGAATTAGTTCATAGTTTTCTCGAATCGAGTATGGTGGGTTAGAGGGCCTGAGTGCTTAGTTGTAGCCCGATCCTCTAAACTACGTTGTTCTTACTTCTCGGACTAGGAAAATATTTTATACCGGTAACTCGATGTAGGTGACACACACCACTCGGTGTGTAACGGAGGTCGAAATGACAAACGAACAGCAACCCCACAAGGGGGGACGAGAGGAATCGCTATCCACGGAGTCGAGTGGGGGCGGCGGGGGACCGTCCCGACGCGACTTCCTGAAGGGCAGCGCAGCGGCCGGCGCCATCGCGCTCGGCGTCGGCGCGGGGGCCATCGGGTCGGCGTCGGCGGGGATCCCGACGCCGCGGCTCCACCGCGACGGCAACCTGATCAAGGACCCGGACGGCAACACGGTGACCCTCCGGGGAGTCAACATCGCCGACCCCAAGCGGATCAACGTCACCGCGCAGGCGAGGGGGAAGACCGCCGTGCAGGTGATCGACATGCTCACCGACGCGAGCAACGGCTGGTACCCGCGGATGATCCGCGTGCCGGTCCAGCCCGTCGACATCGGCGAGTACGAGCCCGGTTCGGGTCCGCCCGTCCCGGCGTTCGATCAGACGCAACTGGAGAGCTACCTGACGAACCACCTCGACGAGGTGGTCCAGCGGTGCAAGGAACGCGGCGTCTACTGCATCATCGACTACCACCGCCACCGCGACGTCCAGTGGGCAGAGGGCCAGAGCGGCCCGGTCAACGCGGACCTCCAGGACGAGGTCGACATGTTCTGGGACACCGTCGCGCCGCGGTACGCCGAGGACACTCACGTCCTCTACGAGGTGTACAACGAACCCACCGAGCCGGGGATGTGGGAGGACCCGACCACCACGCAGTGGGTAGCCGACGTCTGGGACCTCTGGCTCGAGATGGCCCAGCCGTGGGTCGATACCATCCGGAGCCACGCCGACAACCTGATCCTGATGGGGTCGCCAAGCTGGTCCCAGAGTCCGGAAGGGGCGCTCGTCGAGGAGTTCGACGGCGAGGACATCGCCTACACGTACCACATCTACCCCGGGCACAACTCCAGTCGCGCTCAGGACTGGGAGGACGCCTCCCGCAACGGCGAGGGGGTCGCCGGCGTCTACGAACAGGCGCCGCTGTTCGTCACCGAGTTCGGCTGGGAGGAGAACGGCGGCCAGTACATCGGGGGGACCGACGAGTTCGGGAACGCCTTCCACGACTTCCTCGAGAAGAGCCCGGCCATCCACTGGACGGCGTGGACCGCCGACCCCGTCTGGCGCCCGGTCATGTTCGATCGCCCGTTCGCCGAGAACGCCGACGACTCCGTCGGCGACCCGTACAACGGAACCGTTCCAGAGGTCTGCTCGGACCTGCCCTGCGAGTGGTCGCTCACCACCGGCAGCGGCGCCATGGGCGACGACGTCAAGAGCTGGCTCGAACAGTACCGCAACGACGGGGTCCCCGGCGAGGGCACGGTCACCGCGACGCCGCCGGGGACCGATACGGACACCGACACACCGACCGACACGGACACCGATACGCCGACGGACACGGATACCGACACCCCGACAGACACCGACACGCCGGACACGCCGACGGACACGCCGGCAGCGGACGCACTTGTCGTCAACGACTACGACGGCGACCCGGCCTGGAGTTCCCACCGCAACGACCTCGGTCAGTGGTGCGGTGCCGGCTCGTTCGAGAACGGCGGCGGCGAGGTCTCCGGCGGCGCGCTGGTGCTGGAGTACGACAACGGCGGCTGGTTCCAGGAGCAGATCAACCAGTCTGTCACCGACTACTCGACGCTCGTCTTCAGCGTCAGCGGCGCCAACGGCGGTGAGGAATCAGAGGTGCTGTTCGACATGGGCGGGGTGCGGACGCTCCTGTCGAACGTCACCGACGATTCCATCGGGACGAGCACCTCGGAGGTGACCGTCGACCTCGAATCAGCCGGGGTCGATCGCTCGTCGTCGTCGCTGTCGCTCCGGCTGAACTTCTGGCAAGGGGGAGCCAGCACGCTGGAGATCGACGAGATCCGACTCGAATAGCGCGACAACTACCCACACCCTACCACACCGATGACAGACCACGATTCACACGATAGCGGACGATCGACGAACGATTCACCAGACAACACGCGGGCGACGAACGGCTCGGGGTCGAGCGGATTCTCCAGGCGGAGCGTCCTGAAGGCCACGGGGGCAGCGGCCGTTTCGGCCGGGTTCGCCAGCACGCTCATGGGCTCGGCCGCGGCGGTCGGGATCGACACCCCGCCGCTCCACCGCGACGGCAACCTCCTGCGCGACCCGAGCGGTAACCAGGTGATCCTCCGGGGTGTCAACATCGCCGACCCGGCCCGCTGTGCGCGCAGCTGGCGCGGCAAGGACGCCATGGGCGTCTTCGACAAGGCGACCAACACCGACGACTCGAACGACGGCGGCTGGTACAACCGGATCGTCCGCATCCCGACCCAGCCCCAGGACATCGCCGATGCGGGCACCGGTAGCGTCGGCAGCATGCCCCACAACGACGACTGGGGGCCGCTGCTCCCCGGCCAGCTCAGCGAGTCCGACCTGGAGACGTACTTCTCGTCGTACGTCGACCCGCTGGTCGACGCCGCCGAGGAGCGCGGGCTGTACGTGATGATCGACTACCACCGCCACTTCCCGATCTTCCACCAGCCCCAGCACGAGGAGGACATCGGCGACTATCAATGTGGCAGCGAGTCCTTCGATGACGACCTGGGCTTCTGCGGTGAGCGCGGCGTCCTCTGGCACTCCGACGACCAGGCCTCCGAGCTCGACGGCTACACCGAGGAGTACGCGGCCGAACTCGACGACGAACTCCACATGTACTGGAACTTCGTCGCCCCGCGCTACAGCGACCGCTCGCACGTCATCTACGACGTGTACAACGAGCCGACGGGGCCGTACGCCGGCGACTGGGGCTCGCCGACGTCGATGCCTTCGACCGGCGAGGAAGGCGAGGGCAACCCGTCCTACGACGCGCCCGAGAACGAGCAGTACTGGGACATGTGGGTCGACCGGGCCCAGCCGTGGATCGACACGGTCCGCGAGCACGCCGACAACCTGCTCACCATCGGCTCCCCGCGGTGGAGCCAGCTGACCTACTGGGCGCCGGGCAACGAGTTCAGCGGCGAGGACATCTGTTACACGGGGCACGTCTACACCCACGACGGGATGCGCCCGCTCTCGGACTCGTTCGGCACGCCCGCCGAGCAGGTGCCGGTGTTCTTCAGCGAGTTCGGCTGGGCCGAGGGCGGCGGCCGCGACGGCTTCAACTTCCTCGAGGGGACGGCCGACGAGTACGCCGACGACTTCGCGAACTTCATCGAGAACTACCCGGTCCACCCGATCTGCTGGAACTTCGACCACACCTGGGAGCCCTCTTTCTTCGTCCACGAGACGAGCCAGGACGGCAGCTGGGAGATCCACGACTACCAATCGCGGCCCGGCCAGTGGTGGCAGGAGTTCCTCTACGAGCACCGCAACGACGACCTGCCTCAGGCCGACGACCCGACCGACACCGCGACGGCGACCACGACACCCGGCACGGCGACGCCGACGGCCACGCCGAACACCCCGACCGACACGCCGGACACGCCGACTGACACCCCGGCTGGGGACGCGCTGGTCGTCAACGACTACGACGGCGACCCGGCGTGGTCGAGCAACCGCAACGATCTGGGCCAGTGGTGCGGCGCCGGTTCCTTCGAGAACGGCGGCGGCGAGGTCTCCGGCGGCGCGCTGGTGCTGGAGTACGACAACGGCGGCTGGTTCCAGGAGCAGATCAACCAGAGCGTGAGCGACCGTCAGTCGCTCGTCCTGCGGCTCAGCGGCGCATCGGGCGGCGAGGAGTCCGAAGTGCTGTTCGACATGGGCGGGGCGCGGACGCTGCTCGCCAACGTCACCGACGACAGCGTCGGCACGAGCGCGTCGGACGTGACCGTCGACCTCGAATCGGCGGGGGTCGACCGCTCGTCGTCGTCGCTCTCGCTCCGGCTGAACTTCTGGCAGGGCGGCAGTAGCACGCTGGAGATCCACGAGGTACGGCTGGAGTAGCGACGGTACGGACGCCGGCGGCGACCGGGGACCCGGATGTCCGGTGATCCGCGGTCGACCGGTCGGCTTCGAAGCTTCCGACCGTGGGGGGATCACACGCTCCACGTCACACGACGGGCGAACGAGAGGGGAATGCGGCCACGCGGTGGCACAGCCGGGCGGCGGGGGATGCAGCCGGGAGGACGCGACCGGGCAGTGGAGGACGCACCCGGACAGACGGGCCGGTCCGACGGGGGGACGACCGGCCCGGGGGACTGCAACCGCCCCGAGGAGGGGAGACGCCGTCCGGCGTCGCCGCGGTGGCCGCAGGTCGGTCGTGACGAGTACTGCAGCCACATCGCACAGCGACTCGACCGATTCGACCCGCCGACCGGCGGTCCCGGCAGGCGGGCCAGACGACGCGAGCTATGACACATCAGGACGATTCACGGACAGCGGACGACGAACAGCGCGACGACCGGCTCTCGGACGCGGAGGCGCGCTACGAGAGTCCCATCGGGACCCCGCAGTCGCGGCGGCGGTTCCTCGCGGCCAGTGCCGCGCTCGGCGTCGGGGGCCTCGCGCTCGGCGGGGGGTCCGCGGCGACTGCGCCCGTCGAGGAGAAGTGCAACACCGAGGACTACGGGCGGATCGACGTCGCCGACGGCTTCGCACTGCTGGACAACCAGTGGGGCAACGCCGGGGCCGACCAGTGCATCCGGCTGAACGAGGACGGCAGCTACGGTTACGACTTCGACGCCTCGGACACCGGCGGCGGGATCAACTACCCCGAGGTGCTCGTCGGCACCAAGCCGTGGGGCACGGACACCGGGGTCGACGAGTTCCCGATCCGGCGCCGGAACGTCGACGAGCTGGTCCTCGACGTCGAGGCGGAGTACAGCCAGTCCGGCGGCGAGTGGGACTGGGCCGAGGAGTGGTGGCTGATGGACCAGCCGCCGAGCCAGGAGACGGAGACCCACCAGTACGAGGTCATGCTGCTGTTCGACTGGAACGACCAGCACGACCACGGAGGGGTCACCGTCGAGGGCGCGTGGACGGACCAGTACGGCAACACCGTCGACCACTGGACGACCTACGGCTCCGGGGGGACGGACGCGACGTTCTACATCTTCCGGATACAGGGGGGCCACGACGGCGGGAAGGTCGACATGACCGAGATCGTCGACTACCTCACCGCCGAACACGACGTCGACGAGGACCTGTGGCTCTCGGGGGTCGAACTCGGCAACGAGTACTGGGGCGGCTGCGTCGGCGAGACGACCTACGAGACTTTCGACGTCACGATCAACGGGACGACCTACACTAGCGGCAGCGACGGACGGCAGACCGCGACGCCCACCGCGAGTCCCTCTCCCACCCAGACGGACGACCAGACCGACGCACCCACCGACACGCCGGAGGACACGCCCACGGCGACGGACACGCCCGGGGACGGACCCGGCGACGCGCTGGTGGTCAACGACTACGACGGCGACCCGGCGTGGTCGAGCAATCAGAACGACCTGGGCGAGTGGTGCGGCGCAGGCTCCTTCGAGAACGGCGGCGGCGACGTGCAGGACGGCGCGCTCGTCCTCGAGTACGACGACGGCGGCTGGTTCCAGGAGCAGATCAACCAGAGCGTCACCGACTACTCGACGCTCGTGTTCGAGGTCAGCGGCGCGAGCGGCGGCGAGGAGTCGGAGATCCGGTTCAGCATGGGCGGAACGTCCGCGTTGCTCGCCGCGGTGACCGACGACTCCGTCGGGACGAGCACCTCCGAGGTCGCCGTCGACCTGGAGGCGGCGGGCGTCGACCGCTCGGCGTCGTCGCTGTCGCTGCGACTGAACTTCTGGCAGGGCGGCAGTAGCACGCTCGAAATCGAGGAGATACGGCTCGAATAGCGCGGCAGGGGACGCGAACAGCGCGACGAACGACGACAGACCAACGGACACACATGACATCCGACGACGTGACATCCGACGGACAGGAGAACGGGGAATCGACACCGACAGACGGGCGAAACGGGGCGACCATCGGGACGACGACGCGGCGGACGGCGCTGAAGAGCATCGGCGCGGCCGCGGCGGCGAGCGCGCTCTTCGCCGGGCAGGCCAGCGCCGGCGTGCCGACGCCGCGGCTCCACACCGACGGCCGCTGGATCCGCGACCCCGAGGGCAACGAGGTCCAGCTCCGCGGGATGGCCACGGCCGACCCCGGGTTCTACCGGCAGTACCACCCGAAGTCCTTCGAGGAGGTGCTGCGGCGGGCGACCGACACGACGGAGGGGTGGAACCCGAACGTAGTCCGCCTGCCGTTCACGCAGGACAGCGTCGACCACTTCGGGATCGACACGCTCGTCGAGGAGTTCATCCGCCCGTCGGTCGACATCCTCGCCTCCCGGGACGTGTACGCGCTGGTGGACTTCCACCTCATCCGGCCGTACACGCAGGAGGCGACCGAGACGTACAACTCGAACAACGACGACACGCTCGCGCCCATCGACGACGTGATGACGACCTTCTGGGAGGCCGTCGCCCCCGAGTTCGCCGACGACGAGCACGTCATCTACGAGCTGTTCAACGAGCCGACCCAGCCGACGATGTACGGGGACGACGCGGGCGCCTGGCAGACGTGGCGCGACGCCGCCCAGCCGTGGGTCGACCTCGTCCGCGAGCACGCCCCCGACACCCCGATCATCATCGGGTCGCCGCGGTGGACCTCGGTGACCCACATGGCCCCGGAGTATCCCTTCGAGGGTGACAACCTGATCTACGCGGCGCACATCTACCCCGACAACGGCGCGCCCTCGGAGTTCGACCAGTACTACGGCGAACCTGCAAACGACGTGCCGGTCGTCGTCACGGAGTTCGGCTGGGACCCCGAGGGCGGCAGCGTCGACCAGGGGACCACCTCCGGGTGGGGCGAGCCGTTCCGGCAGTGGGCCGAGGGCTACGAGAACATGGGCTGGATCTCGTGGTGTTTCGACGACTCGTGGGCGCCGACGTTCTTCGACTCGCCGGGCATGGGAGCGGCCGACGACTGGACGCTGAAAGACGGCGACGAGCAGATGGGCGGCTACATCAAGACCTGGCTGGAGGAGACGAAAGCCGATAGCGTCCCGGCGAGTCAGATCGACGACTCCACGGCGCCGCCGGCGCCCGGAAACCTGACCGCGACCGGGGCGACGGAGATCAGCGTCGACGTGTCGTGGGACGCCGTCACCGACGAGGGCGAGGCCGGCCTCTCCCACTACAACCTCTCCGTCGACGGGACCGAGACGACCGAGACGCTTCCGGGTACCACGTCCGCGACGGTGTCCGGGCTGGAGCCGGCGACGAGCTACGAGATCGCCGTCACCGCCGAGGACGACGCCGACAACGAGTCGACCCCCGCGACGGTCACCGCCGAGACCATCGCGACCGACGCCCAGCAGTCCGCCTACGACGGACCCCACGAGATCCCCGGTCGAGTCGAGGCCGAGGACTTCGACGAGGGCGGACAGGGGATCTCGTACTACGACACGACCCCGTCGAACAAGGGGGGCGCGTCCTACCGCGATACGGCCGTCGACGTCGGCACGGCGGCGAACTCGGGGTACAACGTCGGCAACATCGCGGCCGGCGAGTGGCTGGAGTACACCGTCCAGATCGAGTCCGGTGGCACCCACGAGACGCACGTCAACGTCGCGGCCGGCAACGGCGGCGGCGGGACGCTCCGGATCGACGTCGACGGCGAGACGGTCGCGACGCAGGACGTCTGGCAGACCGGCGGCTGGTCGAACTGGCAGGCGGTCCGCGTCGGGGACCTCGACCTCCCCGAAGGCGAACACATCGTCCGGATCACCGCCGAATCTGGCGGCTGGAACCTCGACTGGATCGAGTTCGGCGAGTCCAGCGGGAGCGGCGACCAGCAGGCCCCGACGACGCCCGCGAACCTCTCCGTGACCGGCACGACCGAGTCGTCGGTGTCGGTGTCGTGGGACGCCGCCAGCGATTCCGGTGGCAGCGGCCTCGACCACTATGTCGTCTCCGTCGACGGCTCGCAGGACCAGACCGTCGCTGCTGGCACGACGAGTGCGACCGTGGAGGGCCTCGACGCGGGGACCTCCTACTCGATCGGCGTCACGGCGGTCGACGGCGCCGGCAACGAGTCCCCGACGGCGGCGGTCAGCGCGACGACCGGTGGCTCCGGCGACGGCGACCAGCAGGCGCCCACCGCGCCCACGAACCTCTCGGTGGCCGGGACCGCGACGGACTCGGTGACGGTCTCGTGGGACGCCTCCAGCGACTCGGGCGGCAGCGGTCTCGACCACTACGCCGTCTCGGTCGACGGCTCGCAGGACCAGACGGTCGCTGCGGGGACCACGGAGGCGACCGTCAGCGGCCTCTCGGCCGGGACCACCTACTCGATCGCCGTCTCGGCGGTGGACGGCGCCGGCAACCAGTCCGCCACGGCGACCGTCGAGGCGACCACCGACCAGTCCGACGACGGCGGATCGGACGACGCGCTGGTCGTCAACGACTACGACGGCGACCCCGCGTGGTCGAGCAACCAGAACGACCTGGGCGAGTGGTGTGGCGCCGGGTCGTTCGAGAACGGCAGCGGTGAGGTCTCCGGCGGCGCGCTGGTGCTGGAGTACGACAACGGCGGCTGGTTCCAGGAGCAGATCAACCAGTCTGTCACCGACTACTCGACGCTCGTCTTCAGCGTCAGCGGCGCATCGGGCGGCGAGGAGTCCGAAGTGCTGTTCGACATGGGCGGCGTGCGGACGCTGCTCGCCAACGTCACCAGCGATTCGATCGGCACCAGCACCTCCGAGGTGACCGTCGACCTCGAATCAGCCGGGGTCGATCGCTCGTCGTCGTCGCTGTCGCTCCGGCTGAACTTCTGGCAGGGCGGCAGTAGCACGCTGGAGATAGACGAGGTCCGCCTCGAATAGACACGCGACCGACCTGCTCTCACCGGTCGGCCGTCCCGTTTCGGCGGGCGTCGGCCGGTGGGGATCCACCGAGATTCATGACACCTGAAGACCACACGCACGAACCGCACGACGACGAAACGACCGGCGACGCTCGACCGGCAGACGACGGTGAGGGGGGACGATCGGCCCCGCTGTCCCGGCGGCGGGTCCTGAAGGCGGGGACGGCGATCGGGGCGGGCGCGGTCGCGGTCGGCCTGGGCTCCCGGGCGTCCGCGACGACGGCGACCGACCCGTCCGATCTCGACCTCTACCTCCTGTTCGGCCAGTCGAACATGGAGGGACAGGGGCCGATCGAGGAGCAGGACCGGGAGACCAACGACCGGATCCACGTCCTCGCGGACAAGGACTGTCCGAACCTCGAGCGGGAGTACGGCGAGTGGTACCTCGCGGAACCGCCGCTCAACCGGTGTTACGGGCGGCTCGGCCCCGGCGATTACTTCGCGAAGACGATGATCGACGAGGTGCCCGAGGATCGCGGCGTCGGCCTCGTCCCGGCGGCCGTCAGCGGGGCGGACATCAAGCTCTTCCAGAAGGGCGCGCCCATCGGTCGCAACGGCCGGGACATCCCCTCGCAGTTCGACGGAGCCTACCAGTGGCTGGTCGACCTCGCCGAGACGGCCCAGGAGGTCGGCACCATCAAGGGCATCCTGTTCCACCAGGGCGAGACCGACACCGGTGATCAGGAATGGACCGCCGACGTCAAGGGGATCGTCGAGAACCTGCGCTCGGATCTCGAGATCGGCGACGTCCCGTTCCTGGCGGGCGAGATGCTCTACGAGGAGCAAGGCGGCTGTTGTGCCTTGCACAACTCCGAGGTCAACGAACTCCCCGACGTGATCACGAACGCGCACGTCGTCTCGGCCGAGGGGCTGGAGGGCCAGGACGAGGCCCACTTCACGACCGAAGCGTACCGGGAACTCGGGGAGCGCTACGCCGAGGAGATGCTCGAACACGTCGATCCCGGGGACGGCTCCGGGACAGCGACGGGGACCGAGACGCCGGACACACCGACCGATACCGACACGCCGACGGACACACCCACCGACACGCCGACGGACACTGCCACGCCGGAACCGCCGACCGACACCCCGGCTGGGGACGCGCTGGTGGTGAACGACTACGACGGCGACCCGGCGTGGAGTTCCCACCGCAACGACCTGAGCCAGTGGTGCGGTGCCGGCTCGTTCGAGAACGGCGGCGGCGAAGTCTCCGACGGCGCGCTCGTCCTCGAGTACGACAACGGCGGCTGGTTCCAGGAGCAGATCAACCGCGACGTCTCCGAGTACGACACGCTGGTGTTCGAGGTCAGCGGCGCCAACGGCGGCGAAGAGTCGGAGGTGCTGTTCGATATGGGCGGCGTCCGGACGCTCCTGTCGACCGTCACCGGTGACAGCGTCGGCACCAGCGCCTCGGAGGTGGCCGTCGACCTGGAGGCGGCGGGGGTCGACCGGTCGTCGCCGTCGGTCCGGCTGAACTTCTGGCAGGGGGGATCCAGTACGCTCGAAATCGCGGAGATACGGCTCGAATAGGCACGCGACCGGCACAGGCACACGACCGAACAGCGGACAACTGAGTCATGGCAAGGGACGAACACCGCAGCGAGACACGAACAGGGGGATCGACCGAGAACGAGGCGGCGAGGGATGCAACCGACGCCGCCGAGGCAGGGGACGCGCCCGACGAGGCAGCCAACACGTCCGACGAGGCGGCCGGCGCACTGGCAACGATGGACCGGCGTGGCTACCTCAAGGCGTCGCTGGCCGCGGCGGCAGCGGCCGGGATCGGGAGCGCGGCGACCGGGACCGCGTCCGCGGAGACGGCCGACACGTCCAAAACCGTCGACGAGCGCATCCAGGAGCACCGGACGGGCGACCTGGACGTCGTCGTCGAGAACCCCGACGGGACCGCCGTCGCCGACGCCGAGGTCTCCGTCGAGATGGTCGAACACGAGTTCGGCTTCGGGACGGCCGTCAGCGCCGACGCGCTGATCAACGAGTTCGGCGAGGGCGACAACTACCGCCAGTACATCCCCGAACTGTTCAACAAGGCCGTCCTGGGGAACTACCACAAGTGGCGCTTCTGGGAGAACGACGGGCAGCTGTCCGACGACGCGACGGACTGGCTGCTCGACCAGGGACTGGACGTGCGCGGCCACACCTGCATCTGGGGACGCGAGGGGGTCGCTGCCATCCCGTCGGACGTGCAGACGGCGATCGACGAACGGGACGCCCAGACGATCCGCGACCGCTCGATGCAGCACATCGAGGACGTCATCACCCACTACGGCGACGACCTGACCGAGTGGGACGTCGTCAACGAGGCAATGCACGCCTACCAGCTCCAGATCGGTGTCTACGGCGACCAGATCGACACCGAGGAGCCCTGGAACGGCGAGGTCGTCCCGTGGACCTCTGAGCTGCTGGCCGACTGGTACAGCAAGGCCGCGTCGGTCATCGAGGAGAACGATCTGGACGTGGGCATCGCGGTCAACGACTTCAACCTGTTCCCCTACTCGTACGCGGACGGCCGGTACGAGTCGGAGATCGACCACCTCAACTCGAACGCCGCGCAACTTGACTCGGTCGGGCTGCAGACGCACGTGGCCGCCTGGCAGGGCGAGTTCAACACCAACAGCGACCCGGACGGCCGGATCGACGCGAGTCAGGTCGTCGCAGAGATCAACAAGTGGGCCGACCACGGCGCGCGCGTGAAGATCACGGAGTTCGACACCTACGGCGGCGACGACTGGAACGGAGACCAGGAGCGCGCCGACGTGCTGGAGAACTACCTGCGGGGGGCGTTCAGCCATCCCGGCGTCGACGACTTCGTGATGTGGGGCTTCTGGGACGGTCGACACTGGCAGGACGAGGCGCCGCTGTTCTACGACGACTGGTCGCGGAAACCCGCCTACGACGTGTGGACCGGGCTGGTCTACGACGAGTGGTGGACCAGCGACAGCGGGACCACGGACGGTTCGGGCACCTACGCGACGACGGCCTTCCTCGGCGAGCACGAGATCACCGTCAGCACCGACAGCACGTCGACGACCGAGACGATCAGCGTGACGGACGCCGCGGGGACGACGACGGTCACGGTGACCGTCGAGGGCGACGGCGAGGGCCGAGAGGACACCCAGCCCCCGACGACGCCGGCGAACCTCTCGGTCACGTCGACGACCGACTCGACGGTCACCGTCTCGTGGGACGCCTCGACCGACAACGGCACCGCGGGACTCGACCACTACGCCGTCTCGGTCGACGGCTCGCAGGACCAGACCGTCGGCGCCGGCATGACGACCGCGACGGTCGACGGCCTGTCGGCCGACACGTCCTACCAGATCGGCGTCTCTGCGGTCGACGGCGCCGGCAACGAGTCCGACGCGGCGACCGTCGAGGCGACGACAGACGCGGCCGACGACGGCGGCGAGACCGGCGACGCGCTGGTCGTCCACGAGTTCGACGGCGGCGCCTACCCCGGGTCGAACGACCTGGGGAACTGGGCCGGTGCCGGGAGCTTCGCGAACGGCGACGGCTCGGGGACGGTCGCCGACGGCGCGCTCCGGCTGGAGTACGACAACGCCGGCTGGTTCGCGAGCAACGTCGGCCAGTCGGTCGCCGACCGTCCGATCCTGCACCTCCGCGTCCGCGGCGACGTGGGCGGCGAGGAGTCCCAGTTCCGGCTGAAGGTCGGCGGCACCGAGGACCTGCTCGCGAACCTCACCGACGACGCCATCGGCACCGAGTGGTCGACCGTCTCGGTCGACCTCGCGGCGGCCGGCGCCGACCTCGCCCAGCCTAACTCGGTGCGGTTCAACTTCTGGGAGGGTCACGCCGGCGCGGTCGAGATAGACCGGATCGCCTTTGCAGCGGCGAGCGAGTCCGGCGCTGCGAGCAGCGAATCGGCCGGCGGGGCCGAGGGGGCTGACTCTTCCGGCGGGGTGAGCGACACGCCTTCCTGAACGACGGCATCGACCCTCGCGAGACGCATCGACTCGGACGACAGACCGACCACACCACCACGACACAGATGAGCCACGACGACACGACTTCGAACGCACAGGACGGCGAACAGCACGGCGAGACGGCGGGCGGCGACGACGGAGCGGGCGCCCGGTTCTCGTCCGGCCGGCGGACGGTCCTGCAGGCGATCGGCGGGGGCGTCGCCCTCGGCGCAGTCGGGGCGCTCGCGACGACGCCGTCGAGCGCGGCGGGCGCGGACTTCGGCGACGGCGTGAACCTGATGCCGCCGTACTACTGCAGCGGCGACCAGGACCTCGGCTGGGACCTGATGGGCGAGTACCCCGACATCGAGACGGTCCGCATCGAGATCGAACCCCCGTCGATGGGCGAGAGCCAGTCCACGATGGACGACGCCAAGCGCTGGATCGACGAGGCCTACCAGCACGGGTACGACGTCCTGGCGACGTACCACCACCACCCGCACAACGGCTCGGCGGACCCGTCCCACCTCCAGAACGCGGCCGACTGGTGGGTCGAGCAGTACGACTACCTCTCGCAGGACGCCGAGTTCACGATCAACCTGATGAACGAGTGGGGCAACCATCAGGTGACCGCCGACGAGTACGCCTCGGCGTACAACGACGCGCTCTCGACCGTCCGCGACGGGACGGACTACTCGGGACCGATCGTCTGCGACGCGCCGGGCTGGGGGCAGGGGACCTACCGGCTGGCCGACGCCGTCGAGTCTATCGACGACGACAACCTGATCCTCTCGGCGCACGTCTACCCTGTCGGCTGGAACGCGACGACGGGGGAGTACCTCGCCGCCGAGGACCTAGACGTCCTGGACGAGACGGACTACCCCTGCATGGTCGGGGAGTTCGGAAGCATGCCCGAGAACAGCGACGGCCAGGCCGACTGGTCGGCCATCGTCGACCACGCCAACGAGCTGGGCTGGCCGGTGATCGGCTGGTCCTGGAACGGCGACGGCACCAGCATGAACATGGCCGACCCCTACTGGGGCGACGACTGCAGCGCCGACGAGTACGCGACGAGCGACTACTTCGACGTCGTCTACGACAAGCTCGGCGATAGCGGTGGGACCGCCACGGACACGCCGGGCACCCCGACGGACACCGATACCCCGGACACGCCGACCGACACCGACACGCCGACGGAGACACCGGAGACGCCCACCGACACGCCGGAAGCGGGACTGGTCGTGGATAACTACGACGGCGACCCCGGCTGGTCCTCGAACCGCAACGATCTGGGCCAGTGGTGCGGCGCCGGGTCGTTCGAGAACGGCGGTGGCGAGGAAGTCGACGGCGCGCTCGTACTGGAGTACGACAACGGCGGCTGGTTCCAGGAGCAGATCAACCAGTCCGTCACCGACTACTCGACGCTGGTGCTGCGCGTCAGCGGCGCCAGCGGCGGCGAGGAGTCCGAGGTGCTGTTCGACATGGGCGGGGTGCGGACGCTCCTGTCGAACGTCACCGACGACTCTATCGGCACGAGCGCGTCGGACGTGACCGTCGACCTCGAATCGGCGGGCGTCGACCGCTCGGCGTCGTCGCTGTCGCTCCGGCTGAACTTCTGGCAAGGGGGAGCCAGCACGCTAGAGATCGAGGAGGTGCGACTGGAGTAAGCGAGGTCCCTGCGACGACTCCCGTACCCCACCGGGCGCGTCGAGTGAACGCGCCCAGTTCGCGGCGCCGGATTCCCCCTTGGGTCCGGATAGGTTTAATTTTAACTAACTTATTTTTGCTATTCGTTAACATTAATAGGCATCGGACGAACATGTAACTTGCAATGGTGGATAGACGAACCGTACTGAAAGGGGGAATCGCATTCGGCAGCCTGGGGCTGGCGTCGACGGTCCTGGCCCAAGAGGAGGCGCTGGTCGTCCACGAGTTCGACGGCGGCACCTATCCCGGGTCGAACGACCTGGGGTACTGGGCCGGCGCGGGGAGCTTCGAGAACGACGACGGCGAGGTCACCGACGGCGCGCTCCGGCTGGAGTACGACAACGCCGGCTGGTTCGCGAGCAACGTCACGCGGGACGTCTCGGATTACCAGTACCTCGCGCTCCGCGTTCGGGGGGACGCGGGCGGCGAGGAGTCCCAGTTCCGGCTGAAGGTCGGCGGCGCCGAGGACCTGCTCGCGAACCTCACCGACGACGCCATCGGGACCGAGTGGTCGACCGTCTCGGTCGACCTCGCGGCGGCCGGCGCCGACCTGTCGAGCCCGCAGGCGGTCCGCATGAACTTCTGGGAGGGGTCGTCGGGCGCGATCGAGATCGACCGGATCGCGTTCTCGACGGATTCGGACGGCGCCGGCGGGGGAGGGACCGCCACGCCGACCGCGAGCCCGACGCCGACGGACACGCCGGACGACGGCACCGACACGCCCGACGACGGGACGGACACCCCGACCGATCCGGGAGCGGGCTGGGACGCGCCGTTCCCGGACCGGCCGCCCGAGCCAGACACGCTCCCGGCCGATATCACCGCGGAGACGACCGTCGCGGAGCTGTGCGAGCACTTCGACGACCCGTACTACGTGCCGCGGGACTTCCTCGACTACCTGCCCGGCGAGCAGGACTCCGGGGACGGCTGGACCGACGCCGAGAAGGCCGAGGAGTTCGGCTACGACGTCGAGGCCGTCCAGAACAACGTCCAGGACGGCTCGCTCACGCTCGGTGACCTGGGGTCCCGGGCGCTGCCGATGGTGCAGCAACTCGCCGAGAACGACTTCCCCGCGCACGCGGCGGTCAAGCTCCTCCCGCGGCTGGCGCTGCTCCCGGACGAGACGGAGGACCCGGGGGTCCACGACGAGCCTGATACTGTCTGGGCGGAGACCGCGGGCCCGACGGCCGCGACGAACGATCCCGACCAGCTCATTCAGGACCGCTGGCCGACGGACGCGCGGACCTACCAGCCCGACGAGGTCCGCGTGCGCGACCGGATCCACGACCAGCCACAGTACGACGACAGCCGTGAGTGGGGCAGTTCGGCGCCGCTGCCCGACTCGGTTCTCACTAACGAGGACAACCCGGTGCTCGACGCCGCGGCCGAGAAGATTCATCCCGTGACGGGCGAGTCGATGGGCGACGGCTTCACCGCCAACGCGCCGATGGAGGCGGAGGTCCGCATCCACGAGACCGGCGGGGCGTACCTCAACCAGTACATCCGGCTCACGAACACCAGCGAGGTGCCGTACTTCCAGGACGGCGCCGTCATCTGGTGGCTCGGCCCGTCGGGCGACGGCGCGAACCTCGCCGACGGCCACTGGAACAATCCGCATCGGCCGAGTTCGTCGCTGGGTCACCCCCAGCGCGACGTCATCGAGGTGCTCCACCCCGACTACGAGAACCTCTCGGCGTACGCGGTCCGGCTGGCCAACCACGACGAACCGTACCACATGCGGACGCTCTACCCGAACCAGAGCGTCGCGATGGAGATCGGGACTCCCGTCTCGGCGGACGACTGGTCGACCAGCGAGGAGCGCCAGACCCTCGTCGACACGATGCTGAACTCGCTGCACGTCGAACTCGAGACGGACCTCGACCGGAACGACGACCTGCTCGACGCGGTCGATTTGACCTACCGGGTCCCCAACTGACTCGGTGCGGACCGACCGGCGGTGCCCCGCCGTTTCCTGTCCGGCGGGACTGAACCGCCACTTCTGTCGGTTTCCTGTTCTCTGTTCGTCTCGCGGCCGTTCGAGTTCGATTCCTCGCGGCGCCTCTAGAGAGGAACGGTACGCCTCCGCGTCGACGAGACCGGCGGCTACCCGGGCAGAAAGAGGCTGATCAGGGCGACGACGAGCCCGGCCAGCCCCATCCGGATCGCGGACACGTACCACCGCTGGCCGGAGATAGAACCCATGTACGCCCCGAAGACGCCGAGCACACCGATCCCGAGCGCGACCCCGACGATTCCCGCCTCGGTCAGCGTGAAGACGGAACCCTCGAACAGGAAGGGGACGAGCGGGATGAGGATGCCGATGAGCGGCCCGAGCCCGCTGGCTATCGCGTGGATCACGCGCGCTCCCCGCTGCTCGCGTTCGACGCGCGTGTCGTCGAGATCGGTGAGCATCGCACGTTCCATCCGGAGGATCTCGGCTTTCGTCTCGGCGCGCTCGATCTCCCAGACGCTCCAGACCGCCGACGTCCCGAGCCCGACGGCGGCGCCGAGGCCGATCTTGATGACCGCGAGCCCATCGGGGACGCCCGACAGGACCGCACCGATGATGACACCGACGCTCGTCAACGTACCGTCGAACCCGTTCGAGACGAAGTATCGGCGGGAGATCGATCGAACGTCCTCCCGTCCGAGGAGCGACCGCAGGAGACGGATTCTCGAGGACACGTCGACTCAGCCGTCCTGCGGGGTCCGCCGCTCTTCGACCACGTACTCCCCGTACGCGGCCTGATCGACGGAGTGGACGGTTCCGCCGAGCCCGCCGACGGCCTCCTCGATGGTCGCGTAGTCGAGGGCGTCCCCTTCGATCGTGAGCTTGACGTTCTGTACCTCCTGATCGAGTTCGATCAGCGACGACGAAACGCCGTCGACGCCCTCGATATCCGCGACGTGCTCGGTGAACTCGAGCAGCGGGGGATCGTGGGGTTTCAGGACGTCGAGCGTGACGCGGCGAAGGGTGCTCATTGGCGAACCTATCGGCAGCGCCACTGTTAAGCGTGCAGGATGGTCCGTTCCCGCCGCCCGATCACGTCCGGCGGTACGGCCGTGGAGCAGTCGGCGAACCGGGGGGCGATCCTGTCGACGTGACTGGGAACTCCCGGGGCACCGGTCCGGATTCGGCTCGTCACGGAGTAGTATCCGACAACAGCGACAGATCGACCGGTCTGGTAGTCGAACACGGCCGGGCGAGTCGACAGGCGCCGGCGGTCCAGTCTGAGAGCTCCCACGATCGATTTCGTGGTCGCTGCGGCCAAACGTGCGGGAATTCTCGGGTTTGAAGAATCCCCTGCGGGGTATATCGTCGGAGGCAGCGTCTCTATAGATGTGAGCAAAATGGCTACCAGACAAGACACCGGCGGCTCGAACGTATTCGAGAGCAAGATCGGCGACCTGACCGTTTCGGGTCGCGCACACAGCCTGAGCGCGTGGTTCGTGCTGGCGCTGCGACTGATGATGGGTTACGCGTTCGCCTACTCGGGGTACTCGAAGATCACCGCGGCCGAACCGTTCAGCGCGGGCGGCTACCTCGCCCACTCGGCGGCGACGAACGGCAACCCGCTGGCGGGTATGTTCGCGTGGATGGGGTCGACGCCGTGGTTCGTCGAGTTCGCCAACGTCGCGGTCCCGTACGGTGAGTTGCTCATCGGCCTCGGGCTGCTCGTCGGCGCGCTGGTTCGCCTCGCCGCGTTCTTCGGCGCCCTGATGATGCTGATGTTCTACTTCGGGAACTGGGACATCGCCCACGGCGTCATCAACGGGGACTTCGCGTACATGCTCGTGTTCCTCGCGGTCGCCGCCTTCGGCGCCGGCCGCATCCTCGGGCTCGACGCGATCATCGAACGGTACGAAATCGGCGGCCAGGCGCTCGTCGAGCGCTACCCCGCCCTCGAATACGTCCTCGGCTGACGCCGAGGGCGCCCCCTTCTCCCGTAGCGCTCTCGTTATTCGACACCGGGTGCGCTCTCGTCGGTCCGACCCGGAAGCTCCAGTTCGATCTCCAGTTCCGGTTCACCGACGCCCTCGTAGTCGATCTCGAGTTCGACGGGCTCGCCGAAGGCGAACGGCAGTTCCCACTCCTCGTCGGTGATCGTGAGCTCGTTGTCGTCCCGGAGTTGTTCGCCGAGCCGGATCAGGAACTCGCCGGCCTCGCTCGCGTCGAGCCGATACTCCTGCTCGAAATCCCGCCCCTGCCTGATAGTCGTGCGCTCGTCGGTGTCCTCCTCGGTCATCGGGGCACCTCGCGAGTCGCGTCGGTGGCGATCCACCCCTCGGTGTTCCCCGATTCGACGAAGACGTACCGCTCCGGGGAACTCTCCCGGACGGCTATCTCGGGTCGGTCGTCCGCGCCCCGCCCGGACTCCTGTTCCGCGTGCGACTGGGTACCAACGGCCATCGGATCTATTTAGGCACACCTAAAATAAAAAGTGCCCGGTTCCGGTCGGGGTGCGCGCTGGGACCGGGGTTCCGGAGGAAGTCACTCCGTGCGCTCACTCCGACCACAGCGACTGTGGCGCGCTCTCACGACCGTCGCTTTCGTCGAGGAGCATCGCGGTCAGCCGCTCGGCGACAGTGGGGCTGACCTGACCGGTCAGTTTCCGGGCTTCCGCCTCGTAGTCGTCGATTTCGAGTACGTCGCGGCAGAAGCGCACGAGCGTCCGGTAGGTGTCGTAGTGGTCGGCTGCCACGGCCTGGCCTTCCTCGGTCAGCGTCGCTCCCTCGTACGGTTCGTACGAGACGAGCCCGCGCGTTTCGAGGCGTTGCAACATCTCCGTCGTCGCCGCTGGCGACCGCTCCAGCGCGTCGGCGATACGACCGGGCGGGATCGGCGGGGACACCTCCTGCTCGGCCTCGTAGAGCGCGATCAGGTACTCGGCGTCCCCGGTCACGGCCCCTCGCTCCCGGGTGGTTCGGCTGTCGCTGGCGAGTCGATTCGTCGGGCACGACGCCGGTCCGCTCGCGGCACTCGGACCACGCCGACTCACGCCCTCCCGGTGAGATGGTCGCGGACCGTGCGCTGGCGCTCCCGGCAGGTCTCGTCGACGCTGGCGATCGTCGACAGGACGGGGTAGTCGACCGGAAAGTCCCCGTAGAGGAACTCGGCGAGGAACTCGTGATCAACCGCGGCATCGGTGTCACGGCCGGTCGTCCCCCGCAGGTGCGACTGCCGGTCGCGGACGACCTCGTCGCAGCGCTCGCTGAACGTTTCCAGTTCCGCGTGGCGCTCGCGCAGGCCGTCGAACTCCAGCGCCCCCGCGGGCGTCTCCTCGGCCCGCTCGATCCACGCGAGGACGTCGTCTGCCAGCGACGCCGCCGTACGGAGGCTGTCGATCTCTCGCTCGACCGCGTGACGGGCGACCGCCGTTTCCGCCCCGCGAGCGGCCGCTTCCGAGAGGACGACGCGTTTCACCTCGGCGGTGAACGTCGTCTCGGTCGTCGGGGCGAGCGCGACCGCCACCGACTCGCCGAGTTCGGCGTGGATCGTCGCCACCAGCGGCTCGGAGTCGTCGACGTCTGCGACGCTGTGCGGGCGGACCGTCTCCGCGAAGGCCGCGCGGACGGTCCGACAGTGGTCCGCGCTGGACTGGCCGACGAACCGCTGGGCGCCGCCGATCGTCGCGGCGTCCGCCGCTGGCGCTCGCGCGGTCTCCGTGGAGACGTCGCGGACCCGCTGCTCGAACCGCTCGTAGGCGTCGATCTTCGCTTCGAGGGCGTCGCGTTCGCTCCGGGCACGTTCGAGCGCGCCGTGGACGTGCGTCTCGACCGACACGCTACTCACCCGGTCCGATCGGGGCCGTCGAGAGGCCGTTCGGCTCGCCGTCCGCCCCGAGTTCGACGGTGACTCGCCACCCCTCGTCGACGGCGGCGACGCGGAGCGCCGCCGGCCCGTGGGCGGGGCGGTGTCGGTACAGTTCCACGGCCACCGGCAGGACGGGCAGCCGCCCGTCCCGCGGCGAGAGCGCGTACTCCGAGAGGATCGTCCGGACCGACCGAGAGCCACTCGCCCGGTCGATGGCCGCCGGCGCGCAGGTGAACTCGCCGATCAGCCCACGCCGGCGCAGCGCCCGCAGTGCCGCGGCCACCGGCTCGTCCGCGGTGTCGCCCGGGACGAGTTGTGACGCGGTCGTCGACAGCACCTCGGCCTGTCGGCGCGGCGGGAGCCGCTCGTCGATCTCGGTCGCCGCGCTCTCCAGCAGGCACAGACAGAGGTCGTCGGGGTCCTCGACGGTCTCGGCGCGCTCGAAGTACGTGTCCATGATGGCGGTCTCGACGCCCTCGTAGTCCCCCTCCGAGAGCGTCTCGAACGTCGCGGCGGCGACGCGATGGCAGAACTCGATCCGCTCGTGCTGCGGCGGCGACTGCGCTCCCCGATCCGGGATCGGATTCGGGGTCGTCGCCCCCTCCGTGCCGGGACCGCCCTCGGCCGAGTTCCCGGGGCGTCCGGGCGGGTCGCTCTCCTCACAGACGATCAGGTCGTACTGCGGCGTTCGTGGGTCGTACCGCCTGAGCGCGCGCCGGTACTGCTCGGTCGCGCGAACGGCGGCACGGGCCTCCGAGCGGGTCTCGAACCGCAGTCCGGCCGCGGGTACCGGCCGGTCGCCGGTGCGCCCGCAGACCACGTAGTACGACCCGTTCTCGCTGGCGAGCGACTCGATCCGTGCTCGGATGTCGGTGAGTGTCGTTCCTATCATGGTGTCTCGGTTTCTCCTCCGGAACCGCTCCGCCGACCCGGGCGCGCGGTGCGCTCACGGCCATCGACGGGGTACTCTCTCGATCGTGCTCTCCTCGCGCTGGCGACCCCCTGCATGTCACAACTCGCCGTTGACGATGTCGGCGACGCGCTGACGGTCGAACAGCCGCTCGTCTTCGGGGATCTCGCCGAATCCGGGCCACTCGCCGAACTCGTCGGGGTAGAGCTGCTTGGCGAGCATCTCCGTCTGGAACAGGTTGATGATCGGCCCCTGCGAGCCCGTGCCGCCGGGGTAGAGCCGGTCGTTCTGGACCGCCGTAAGCTGCTTGCCGACCTCGCTCGTCCGGAGCGCGTCGAGGGTCCCCTCGTAGGCCTCGTTGTTGCCGTAGACGGTCTGCCCGCCGAGGGCGTTGACGGCCTCCTTGAACACGATCACGTCGGGGTCGGCTTCCGCCATCCCTTCCATGTCCGTCTTCAGGTCGTAGTGACCGCCGGCTTCGGGGTACTTCCCCGCGAAGGCGTCGACGACGCCGAGGTCGCGGTACTGCTTGCGCTCGTGGGTCTTGTCGAGTGCCGGGTTCGGGTCGTTGACCGCGAAGAATCCGCGGTTCTCGGGGTTGGCGAAGGCGTTCAACACCGCGACGGTCGGCCGCTCGTCCTCGGGGGGCACTCGCGAAGTGACGTCGTCGATGGTCGACTCGTAGAGGTCGATCATCGCCTCCGCGCGCTCTTCCTCGCGGAACACTCGGCCGTAGCGCTCGACGAACTCGGCGACGCCGTAGTAGTCGTAGGGCTCGCCGTCGGGCCAGTTCGGCCAGTCCGACGAGCGCTTCGACCGGCTCTCGTTGCCGAAGAAGGGCGCGATCCTTTCGGTGAGGGACTCGACAGCCGACTCTTCGACTCCGTACCACCCGACGTACCTGTTGGGATCGGTCGCCAGCAGGTCCGGGTCGAGCTCGTGGAGCAGCTCGCGGTCGACGCTGTAGTTCTTCGAGACGACGGCCGGGATCTCGGTCGTATCACGCATCGAGACGTCCGGGAGCAGCTCGTAGAACCCCTGATACCAGAACCCCGGTCGCGACATCCCGACGACGCTGTCGCCGTGGCCCAGCGCCATCAGCACGTCGCCGACGAACCCCCACCCGCTCACGACCGTCTCGGGCGGCTCCTCGAAGGTGATCTCGCCGACCGGCTCGATCGACGCGGTGTACGGCCCGGGCGGTTCGGTCGTCGGCGGTTCCGTTTCCGCCTCCGTGGCCGTCTGCGTCGGCGTGGCCGAGGGAGTCAGCGTGGCTGTCTCCCTGGATGTGGCCGACGGACTCGACCCACCGGCCGCCCCGTCGGCCGTCGTCCCCGTGTCCTCCCCTTCGGTACAGCCGGCCAGCAGCCCGCCGGCGACGAGCACACCGGCCCGTCCGAGGTACTCCCTGCGCGTCGACTCCCCGCGTGAACCGGACTCTCGCTCCATGGTTTTAGGCTAGCCTAAAATGCGTAAATAGCTACCGATTTTTAGGCACACCAAAAGTATGCGGGGGCGTCGCGTCGGCCGGTTTCCGGGTCCCGATCGCAGTCCGGCGACTCAGTCGTCGGTCGCGCTGTCGGTGCCCTCGGTGACGATCCGGGCGAGTTCGTCGCGGTCGAACAGTACCTCCTCGGTGAACTCCTCGGGGAAATAGGCCTTCGCGTACCGTTCGATCATGAAGAGGTTGTGCAGCGGCCCGGCGTAGATCGGCCCGCCGCGGAACACCCGGCCCTCCTGGACGGCCGTCAACTGGCTCCCGATCTCGTGGTCGCGCATGTAGCCGAGGACGGAGTTCTCGAACTCCTCGCGGGTCTTCCCTTCCTCGTGGTACCGCAACAGTAGCGAGTCGGGGTCGACTTCGAGCATGGTCTCGTAGTCGATGGTGCCCCGCTCGCTCGTCGAGAGCCCGTCGACGCCGGTGCCGGCGAACGCGTCGGCGATGCCCAGCGTGCGGAAGTGCTCCTTGTTGGCGCCGTTGCCCGACAGTCGGTAGGGCGTGAACTCCTCGGGTTCCTCGCCGGCGAACACGAGCGCGGCGTTCGGCCGGTCGTCGGGCGCCGGCAACCGCGACTGGACCGTCGCGACCAGGTCGTCGTGCATCGTCCGGATCGCTTCGAACCGTTCGCGCTCCTGGACGATCGCCGCGACCGTCTCGAAGGCCTCGTACAGCGAGTAGTAGCGGTAGTCGTGCCAGTCGTCGGTCCGCCGGAAGATGACGTTCCCGAGGAACGGCGCGACGTTGTCGCGGATCTCATCGAGGTCGGACTGGCTCCACGCCTGGAACCACTCGGTCGGCGCGTGGGGGTCGATCAGGTGCAGGTCGGCGTCCATCTCGTAGAACGGCTCCTTGGGGACGCCGTCGGCCCACAGCTGGGTCAGCCCGTCGAGGTCGATCGAGACGCCGTCGAGTTCCTCGTAGTGGATCGTCTTGTAGCGGCCGCGATACCAGATCGACTCGACCGCGTCGGCGTGGCCGAGCGCGACCAGCATGTCGATGTAGTCGGCGGTGAAGGGCGCGATCGACTCCGGGACGGCGTCGAACTCGACTGTTCCGACCGGTTCCATCGTCACCGAGTACGAGCCCGAGGCGCCCCCAGTCTCCGTCGACGAGTCGCTGCCTGCCACCGTCGGCGTTGGCGTCTCCGTCCTGGATTCGGCGGCGGTGGTGTCCCCGCCGTCGCCAGCGGGCGTCTCGGTGGACTCGTCGCCGGTGCAGCCGGCCAGTATCCCGCCACCCACGAGCGCTCCGCCGTACTTCACGTAGTCCCTGCGCGTCGGTTCCCTCTCCGCCTCGCTGTCACGTTCCATGGGTTTCGGCTAGCCTAAAACACACAAAGAGGTTCTGGTTTTTAGGCGTGCCAAAAATGGGTTCGCGGGCGGTGATGTCTGCGTTCGTCGCTCCAGCGGAGATTATCGTGGTGCGCCACAGCGAGGACACATGGGCGGCCCACCCTCCGGGAGTTCGAGGCCGCAGTGGGGGCACTCGCCGTCGGCGTCGGGCGTGGTCAGCGCTTCGATGGCCACCTCGGTCGACTCGCGCACGCCGTCGAGCACCCCGATAGACTCCGAGTTCTCGACGTTGCCCTCGTCGAAATCCCGATCGGACGCGGCGAACGCGGCCCGGTCGGCGAGGAATTCGTCCTCGCTGGCCGCGAGGTCCGCGAGCCGGCCGGTCGGCACGGACACCTCCGCGTCGCTCCGGACGAGCAAGCCCAGTGCTTCGGCAGTTCGCCCCTGGACGTACGGGTTCTCGTCGTCCAGCCGCGAGGTGAGTTCGGTCGCGATGTCGGCCAGCCGGTCCGGATACGCACAGCCGACGGCGACCAGCGCCGTCGTGAGGTGATAGCGGGCGCGCTCGTTGTCGTCGTCCAGCCGCTCGGCCAGTCGCGGCACCTGGTGACGGAGGCGGTCCGGATCGCCGACCGCGACGCATTCGATCGCCTTGGCGAGTTTCTCCCTGACCTCCGGTTCGTCGAACTCCAGTCCGACGCGGAGGTCGGCGAGGAGGTCCGGCGAGGCGACCGCGTCGGGGTGTTCGAGCGCGACGTACCCGAGCGCCTCGGCCGCGCGAGCGCGCACGAAGTAGAATTCGTCAGGGTCGGCGAGGCGGGCGGCCAACGCTTCGACGGTCGGGACGGCGCTGTCGGGATCCGCCTCCGCGACGGCGACGAACAGCTTCGCGGTGGCGAGTCGAACCGACCGCTCGTCGTCCGTCAGGAACGGGACGACCGCTGGGAGCAACTCGCTCACTGCTTCGGCGCGCTCGGCAACGAGCGCGCGCAGCGACCGGAGCGCCTCGCTCCGATCGGAATCCGGGGCGTCCGCTAGTCGATCGAGTGCGGCCCGTGCCTCCTCCGGCGAGGCCGCTTCGACGAGTTCGACGACGCGCTCGGGGACGGGCGGATGATCTCCCATCTGCAGTCTTGACGACACCTCTCAGCGAATCGGTAAATCGTTTGCGCTCGGATCGATCGACGGTACTCCGGAGTCGGGCGAAAACCGGCCGATCCGGCGCCGACAGCCCATCGATCTCCGGAATGGTATCGCCCGCTGTCGCCGCTATATTACGTCGGGCGGCGTGAGCCGGCAAATAATAACAATATTCAATAATTCGAGCGGCTTGTGTTACTATATGAGCGTCGTAAGCGTCTCGATGCCGGAGGAACTGCTCGAACGGATCGACCAGTTCGCGGACGACCACGGCTACACCGGTCGGAGCGAAGTGGTCCGCGAGGCGAGTCGGAACCTCCTCGGCGAGTTCGAGGACAAGAAACTCGAAGACCGCGAGCTGATGGGCGTCGTCACCGTGGTCTTCGACTACGAGACGACCAGCGTCGAGGAGAAGATGATGCACCTCCGCCACGAACACGAGGACATCGTCGCGTCGAACTTCCACAGTCACGTCGGCGGACACCACTGCATGGAGCTGTTCGTCCTGGAAGGCTCGCTCGAAGACATTTCGAGTTTCGTCGGGAAGATCCGGGCGACGAAGGACACGCTCACGATCGACTACTCGGTGCTCCCCGTCGACGACTTCGGTCCGCTCGCAGACATGGACTGATCGTCGTTCTCCCTTCTGGACCGAATTCGACCACACCTGACGGTAGCGATGCCAACGACTGATAGCACTCGTCTATTCTCCGCCGGACAGTCACCTGTCGATCCTGTCGCTGGCGCTGGAGATCCCGTGCTTCCCGAAACTCACTCGCATGCGCCGACACCCGCGGTACCGCTCGAGTCATTCATTCGGTTTCGCAGGCGGCGCGCTCGACTGCGGGGGTTTCCGAGCGAATGCCGAGATTTCGGCCCGAGCCGACATTACTTCCGTAACGGCGATACGGCCGGTTTTTCCGGCCTTCCGAAGCCTGTGGTATTCCAGCGCCCCTCGATTTGATATAGCGGAATATGATTTACAAGCACGAAAATGGCGGCTAGATCTGTTGTTGCTAGTTGGTCAGAATGTCGGGAGATCTGGAAAACGGCCCGCTACTCGGCGAATTCGGCGACTGAGTCGAACGAATCGTCGGCGAGTGACTCCGCGAGACCGGAGATGTCGATGTCGTCGACGTGGCTGGGGTACTTCCGGCCGAAGTAACCGACCACGTTTTCCACGTCACGTTCGAGGAGTTCGCGCGCGTTGTCGTGGTCGGTCGGGACGGCCTGGGGCCAGTCGAAGACGACGACACCCTGCTCGGTGACGAAGACGTTGTACTCGCTCATGTCGGCGTGGACGTACCCCTCGGCGTAGGCCGTCGCCATCTCGTCGAGGACGAGTTCGAGTACGGGGACGACCTGCCGATCGGTGAGTTTCGTCCGGGAGAGTTCGACCCCGTCGATCTTCTCCATGACGAGCGCGTGGCGATTGTGGTCGATCGGCTGGGGAACCGACACGTCGGGGTACAGGGTTTCGAGCGCTTCGAACTCGCGCTCGGCGGCCTTGCGCGCGGTGTACTGCCAGGAGACGTGGTCGCGGTCGGCGGTGTAGTCCCGTTCTTTCATCACTTCCCGGAAGTTAGTGTACCCCTCGCGGTGGTACTTCAGCGCGAGCGGTCGGTACGACCGCACCTCGTACACGTCGCTCTCCTTGCCGACGCCGAGCGGGGCGCCGACGCCGTCGAAGGTCTCCCGTTCGGCGAAGGTGTGGAGGGCGAGCGCATCGTAGCCCTCGAAGGTGAGTTTGAACCCCTCGTACTGGATGGTCTTCCGTTCCACCAGCTCCCGGTCTTCGCAGCGGTCCAGCCGGTAGTCGACGTCCTCGGCCGAGAGGCGCGTGTACTCGGGGAGCTTCTCGCGATTGACGTACTCCGAGAAGCGCATCCCCTGTTCGACCCCCGAGAGGAGATAGAAATCCTCGGGTTCGAGGTCGGCTATCACAGATGCGACGTTCTGGACCATTACTCGCTCGTACTCCGTCGATAGGGAAAAGCCCGACGCGTCGGGTGTCAGTCGACGATAAACCAGATAGCGCGATATAGAATTGGGCGGGCTGAGGCGAACACAGGCTGTGCTGATCGGTCGAGACCGGACGACCTAGCCGGTATGTGTGGGACTTTCGGCGAGTAGTAGGAGCAGCGACTGTAGTCGGGTTCGACGGGGTCCCGAAACCTACGGCGGCGAGCGGGTCACTCGTTGGCGACGGCTTCGACTGCGGCCATGGCGTCGGTCTCGTCGGCGTCTTCGCCCAGCCACTCGTCGGCCCACGACTCGATGGCGTCGAAGACCGGGCACAGCGACTCGCCCTTCGCCGTCAGCGAGTAAAACGTTGCGACGGGGGCGTCCTCTTCGAGGCGGCGGTCGACGAGGTCGAGTTCCTGCAGGTCGTCGAGCACCCGCGAGAGCGTGCGCGAACTCGCGCCCGTCGACCGCTTCAGCTCGTTGAACCGCTTCTCGTCGTTCTGGAGGTCGTAGAGGACGACCAGCCGCCACTGCGAGCCGATCTGTTCGAGCGAGTCGACCACCGGGCAGGCCTCGGGGTTCGCCGCTTCCGCGTCCGCGTTGGTTGCCATGGACCTTCCTACTCCGAGGAGCTACTTAGGTAGTTCGAATACGAACCCGGTATCACGACGGAACCTGATTGTCCCGCTCACCTGCCGTACTCGATCGTTCGTCGCCCCGCCGTCGCTCTGTCTGGTGATACCGACCGCCGGTGGTAACACCCACGCCTCCCGGTTACACCAATGTCAGATAAAGTATAATTGTGGCGGGCCTGTACGGGATATCGATGACAGTGAGACGCGGTTCGAACGGTATCGCTACGATCGACCGACTGAACGGCCGGTCCAGAACGGAGGTGGCGGCCTGATGGTCGTCGAGACGGCCGCCGGGGAGGTCATCTTCCTGCTCGCGCGCGTGCTGTTCGGGGGCGTGCTCGCGTTCACGGGGCTCAACCACTTCACGGACGTCGAGGGGATGGCCGGCTACGCCGGGGCGAAGGGACTCCCCGCACCGACGCTTTCGGTGGTCGCCTCCGGCGTCCTGCTCGTCTTCAGCGGGCTGGGGATCGTCCTGGGGGTCGTCCCCGTCGTCGCGGCGGGGGCAGCGGCGGTCTTCCTGCTGGCGTCGGCGCTGATCTTCCACGACTTCTGGGCGGTCCCCGAAGAGCAGGCCCAGACCGAGATGACGCAGTTCCTCAAGAACGTCGCGCTGGCCGGCGGGACACTCGCGTTCCTGGCCCTCGGTGGGCAGGAGTGGCCCTACGCGATCGGCGTCGGTCTCTTCTGAAGGGACGGATCACCGGTCCACGTCGCCCATGATGGGGTCGAGGCTGCCGACGGTGGCGATGAGATCGGGGACGAACTCCCCGCGAGCGATCTCCGGCAGGACGGCGAGGTGCGAAAAGGAGGGGCCGCGGATCTTGAACCGGGCCGGCGTGTCCGTCCCGTCCGAGCGGATGTAGATCCCGAGTTCCCCTTTGGCGGACTCGACGGCCCGGTAGATCTCGGTGTCGGGGTCCGGGCGGAGCGTCCGCGGGACGTTCGCCTGCACCGTCCGTTCGTCCTCGGGCCAGTTCTCCAGGAGGTCGACGCACTGCTCGATGATGCGGGCCGACTGTTCTATCTCGCGCAGGCGCACGAGCACGCGCGCGTAGTTGTCGCAGCCGTCTTCGGTGACGACCTCCCAGTCGAGTTCGGGGTAGTACCCGTAGGGGTCGTCCCTGCGCAGGTCGTAGTCGACACCTGACCCCCGGGCGACCGGCCCGGTACACCCGTACTCCTTCGCGGTCTCGGGGGACAGCTCCCCCGTATCGACGGTCCGGAGCTGGAAGATCTCGTTGCCGGTCAGCAGGTCGTGGTACTCGGCGAGTTTGGCGGGGAGGCCGTCGACGAACTCCCGGATCGTCTCGAAGAACGCTTCGCGCGGATCGGGCAGGTCCCACGCGACGCCGCCGACCCGGAAGTAGTTGAACATCAGGCGCTGGCCCGTGAGGTCTTCGAGGATGCCCTGGACGATCTCGCGGTCGCGGATGCCGTACATGAACGCGGCGGTGAACTCACCGATCACGTCCAGCGCGTAGGTAGCGACGGCGAGGAAGTGTCCGAGCATCCGAGAGAGTTCGGCGCTCATCGTCCGGATGACCTGTGCGTACTCCGGCACGTCGACGTCCGCCAGGTCCTCGGCGACGCGGGCGTAGGCCCACTCGTTGCAGAGGCCGGCACCGCTCCAGTCCCACCGGTCGGGGTAGGGCATGATCTGGTGGCGGTAAGTGCTCTGCTGGCACATCTGCTCCTCGCAGCGGTGGATGTAGCCGAGATCGGGGGTCACGTCGGCGACGTGCTCACCGTCGAGGGTGACGCCGAGGTGGAGGACGCCGTGGGTCGCGGGGTGGTGGGGACCGAGGTTGACGAACATCGTGTCGCCGGTGCGTTCGTCGTCGGCGAGCGGGTTCTCGTGCTCGCGGAAGGTGACGATCTGCGGCTCCTCGCCGCTGAAGTCCGTACCGAGCGGGTGGCCCTGCCACGTCTCGGGCAAGAGGATCCGCCGCAGGTCCGGGTGGTCGTCGTACTCGATGCCGACCAGGTCGTAGGCTTCCCGCTCGTGCCAGTCGGCGGTCGGATAGACCGGCGCAGCGCTCTCGCTGACCGGCCGGTCCGCGGGGACGGGGACGACCACCGAGAGTTCGTGCGTCGGGTCGTCGTACGAGCGCAGGTGATAGATCGACTCGTAGCGGTCGCCGTAGGCCTGGCCGGTGACGCAGGCGCAGTGGTCGAACCCCAGCTCGTTGCGCAGCGGGGTGAGGACGGCCTGCACGCGGTCGGCCCGGACGACCAGCGCGGGAGCGTTCAGGTGTTCTTCGGTGTCGGTCACTGCGTCGTCGGGAACGACGGCGAGAGCGGCGTCGAGCAGTGACGCTCCAGCCGGTTCGTCTGTCTCCGCCACCACTTGTTCCTGCTGGGCCATACGCGGAGTTGGCCCGGTCACACATTCGCCGTTGGGCCTCACCAGTGGGCTGGATTTATGTTTCGTCGGTCGGAACCCGTCGGTCCATGCGTTATCTGCGGGCCGCGGTCCACCAGGAACCGTCGGTACGCCATCCGATGCATCAGTACGTCGTCGAACAGGAGGGGTACTCGGTCTCGCGACTGCTCCAGTTCACCCCGGTCGAAGAGGGCGGATCGGCGTTTCTGTTCCACGTCGACGGCGATCCCGACCCTTACGAACCGGTATTGCAGTCCGTCGAGAGCGTGAACGAGTACGAAATATCACGGTGTCCCGACGATACGTTCTACCTCTACGTGCGCGAGGACATCCCCGAGCACAGCCAGGAGTTCGTCGGCGCGTTCACCCAGCCGGGCCTGGTCGGGGTGATGCCCATCGAGTACCGCGCCGACGGGACGGTCCGGCTGACCGCGGTCGGGCCGGCGGAGACGATCCAGGCCGCCGTCGAGGAGACGCCCGAGGGCATGGAGGTCGAAGTGCTGGAGATCGGCGAGTACGATGCCCGCCGACTCGACGCGGGGAGCGACCTGACCGACCGGCAGTTCGAGGCCGTCGTCGCCGCAGTCGAGTGTGGTTACTACGAGACGCCCCGCGAAGGGAGCGTCGAGGAGGTCGGGGAGCGACTCGACTGCGCGCCGGGGACTGCGGCCGAACTGCTGCGCCGCGCCGAGCGGTCGGTCATGCAGAACGTCGTCTCGACCGGACCGTTCTGAATCGAGTAACCGGGAGTGGAAAGCTGTTTGAGTCGCTATTGCGGAGCACCGCAAGCGTTGAAAGCCCTCGGCGCGCTCGCTAGCAATCGACTCGGTTGTTACCGACAGCAAGCGTTGAAAGCCCTCGGCGCGCTCGCGGTCGCTGAGCGACATACCCTCGTTACACTCGGGTAGGGGTCGCTCAGACGACTACACCGTACGCGAGCGCGCCTCGCCCTTTCAGTCCACCAGGAGAGCTTGCTCTCCTGAGCCCTCGTTCGCTTCGCTCACGAGGACGCCAGGGACAGCAACCGCAACTACACAGCACCACCCCGCACGGCACCGCAGACAACCACACCTTCCCCAGCCGATTGCGCTCCGCTCGCCTGCGGCGTGCGGTGCTCATCCCTCGCACGGTGCTGTCGCGGGATGAAACCCGCGACAGCGCGCGCCACCGCATCGCTCCCTGTCTGGTTGCTACCGAACTACGGCTTCTCGGCGGACCGGAATTTATCAACTCCGGGTGACAACTCTCGATCGATGGACCGAGCGACGCCGAGCGCGGTTCACGGCGGTCGAGATTGGGTCGTTCGCGCGTACGCGCGGGCACTCGGGAGACTATTCGCAGCGCTGGTCGTCACCTTCCTGCTGTACCTGCCGGTCGCACGTGAGCTATTCCCGGTCGTCCGGCCGGGAGCCGCCAAGTGGGCTCGGCTGTTCGGGTTCGAGGTGGTCCAGCCGTACGCCGGCCAGTTCGTCGCGTTCGCCGTCTCCCGACTGGCGAGCCCGCTGGTCGGTGGCCCGTTCCTCGTCGCCGGAATCGTCGCGCTCGTCGTGGTCGCCCGCCGCCGCTCGGAGTAACGAACGCAATCCCTTTCCTGACACTGCACCAAGCCCGTCCATGGACCTGGCCGACCGGGAGTGGCGGCTGATCACCGAGGAGTCGCGACCGGGGCCGATGAACATGGCGCTGGACGAAGTCGCCGCCGAGTCCGCGGCCGAGGAGGGGATCCGGACGCTGCGGGTCTACCGGTGGGAGCCCAGCACGCTCTCGCTCGGCTATCATCAGGACCCGGCGACCATCGACTGGGAGTTCTGCGAGCGCGAGGGGATCACGGTCACCCGCCGTCCCACCGGAGGCGGCGCCATCTACCACGACGAACGCGGCGACGTCTCCTATTCGATCATCGCGCCCGCCGAGGAACTTCCCGGCGACCTCATGGACTCATACGAACTGCTCTGCCAGCCGCTGCTGGATGCCTTCGAGGGGATGGGCGTCGACGCGGGGTTCGCCGCGGAGGAGCGGCCCGCGATCTACTCGCCGGCGTGTTACCTGCGGGCGCTGCACCCGGCCCACGACGTGGTGGCGAGCGACGGGCGAAAGATATCGGGCAACGCACAGTACCGACAGCGGGACGCCGTCGTCCAGCACGGTTCGATCACCTTCGAGCGGACGACCGACCGCCACCTCGCCTGTTTCGCCGACCCGGACGCGTCGCCGACCGACTTCGACGAGCGCGTGACGAGCGTCCGCGAGCAGTCCGGCATCGACCGCGGGGACGCCGTCGCCGAACTCACCGAGTCGCTGCGTGAGTGGGCCGATTCCCACGAGGGAACGTGGACCGATTCGGAGCTCTCGCGGGCTCGCGAGCGCGCACGCGCGAAGTACCAACGAAAGGAGTGGACGCGCGACGGCGACGACCCAACAGACTGACCTCGGCCTCGGGCGCGGACCGCGAGCGACTGGCGTCCGAATCCGTGGCGCTACGCCGCCAACGCCGTACTCTGTCTCGTCGGTCTCCAGGCGGCGCGGTTCGTCGTCGCGGGACAGCCCGTCTCCGCACCGATTCCGACCTGCGCGGTCCGGAATCCCAGCGAGCTAGTTGCCTCGCAGCTCATCGTGTATTTTGCGGCCGTAGCGCTGATCTGCACCGGCATCACCGTCTGGGGGCTCCATCACTGGCGCGAGTTCGCTAGCGATCGTGGTGAGTGACCGAGTTGGTATTTTTCGTTCGACGGAAACTGTTCGAACCGCTATCGACAGTAGGCATCGAAAGTCCTCGGCGCGCTGGCAGTTGTAGTGAACGCTACCGCAGGAAATACTGAGCGTTGAAAGCCCTCGACGCGCTCGCTAGTTGGAAACAGTATCGTAGCGGACAACAGGCGTCGAAAGCCCTCGGCGGGCTCGCGGTCGCTGAGGCGGGATATCCGCGCTCTCGGCACCGCCCGCGCGGATAGGGCCCGCTCAGACGACTGAACTGCACGCGAGCCCGCCTCGCCCGTTCAGTCCACCAGGACCGCACTCCGACCACACCGCACAGCACTGCAGATAGCCACGACCCTCCAGCCGATTCACCTGTTCGCAGCGCTCACTCGCTCATCCACTGTCAGAGCACGCTCTGACAAGCTGCTCAAAAATCGGAGATTTTTGGCATGACGAGAGAGCGAAGCTCTCTCGAACCACTTCGCTCACAGGTTCGCGAATACCTCGCACGATGCCGTCGCGCGACGAGACGCGCGACAGCGCGCGCCACCGCACTTCCGAGTCAGTCTCCAGACGGATACCGGACGTTCGCGGATCGCTTCGATACGACTTTCCCGATCCGTATCTAGGGGTCTGCCATGATCCGGATCGGCGCACACACATCGATCGCGGGCGGCGTCCCGAACGCCGTCGACGAACAGCTGGACATCGGCGGCAACTGCGGGCAGATCTTCACCCACTCGCCGCAGGTCTGGCAGGACCCGAACATCGACGACGAGGAGGCCGCGGAGTTCCGCGACCTCGTCGAGGAGCACGATCTGGGGCCGTGGGTCATCCACTCGTCGTACCTCGTGAACCTCTGCACGCCGAAAGAGGACCTGCGCGAGAAGTCGATCGACTCCATGCAGAAGGAAGTCGACGCCGCCGACAAGCTCGGCGTCGAGTACGTCAACGTCCACCTCGGCGCGCACACGGGCGCGGGCGTCGACGGCGGCCTCGACAACGCCGCGAGCGCGCTGGACGAACTGGACATCCCCGAGGGCGTGACCGTCCTCGTGGAGTCCGACGCGGGCTCGGGAACGAAACTCGGTGGCGACTTCGAGCACCTCGCGGAAGTGCTCGACCGCTCCGCGCAGGACCTGGACGTCTGTCTCGACACCGCCCACATGTTCGCGGCGGGCTACGACCTCTCGACGCCGGAGGGCGTCGAGGAGACGGTCGCGGAGTTCGACGAGGTCGTCGGGCTGGAGCACCTGGAGTGCATCCACCTCAACGACTCGAAACACGAGTGCGGGACGAACAAGGACGAACACGCCCACGTCGGTGAGGGCCTCATCGGCGAGAACGGCATGCACACCCTGCTCAACCACGAGGACCTGCTCGACGTGCCGCTCGTGCTGGAGACGCCGACCGAGGACGGCAAGAGTTTCGCGTGGAACGTCGAGCGCGTGCGCGAGCTGCGAGACGCGGAGTGACCGAAAGGAACGGAGCGTCTCGGGAATGTGAGCGGGGAACAAGTGACCCGTGAGCCTGCGAGTCGCCGGTATCGGCGACGGTCGTTCCCTTTCTCTCTGTGACCGCTCGACTCCTCGAAATCGAAGGGGTCCCCAGGGGTTCGATCAGCCGGTCAGTCACCGGCGGGAGCGGGTCCGACGGCCGGCGAGAAGACCGGCGAGCGCGACTCCGACGACGGTGAGAACGGTCGAAAGTGGGCCGTTGCTCGCGGTTGTCTCGACCGCGGTGCCGGGATCGATTGCGCCGCTCTCGGAATCGACTTCCGGCGTCTTCGAGACGCCTGTTTCTGTCGCGCTCGTCCGCGATCCATCCGTCGTCGTGGCTCCGTCGTTCTCCGTCGCGGCGTTGCCATCGCTGACCGAGGTTTCGGCGTTCGCCGTGGTCGTGTCGGCGGCGTCCGTCGAGGGGGAGACAGTGGGCGTGGGCGTCGACGGCGGCGCGAGGGGCGACTCGGGCGGCCAGGTCGCGAGCGGGTCGCTGCAGTCGACGTTCCCGGAGCAGTCGTCGGTGGCGGGGCCACCGTCGTCCCACCAGTTTTGCGCGGCGTCACCGGCCGGGTCGGCGTCCGGGGCGAGGACGCCGCCGGCCTCGGTGTCGACGAACCGGTTCCCGCGGACCGTCCAGGTGCCGTTCGTTCGGGCGGTGTGGATGGCCATGCCCTCTTCGAAGGCCGGCCGTTGGAAGTCGATCCGCTCGGACACTGAGATGTTCGCGAAGGTCGACCGCCAGACCGTCCAGTCGCCGTTCGCTTCGATAGCGCCGATTCCGAGGGTAGTGTCGCGGACGGTGCTGTTCGCGATCCGCCAGTCGCCGCTGGAGTACGACACGTCGATGGCGACGGTGTCGACGTTCGCGACGGTGACGTTCACGGCCGTCCAGTCGCCGGTCGCCCCCGACGCTTCGATGCCCTGACTCAGGGTGACGTTCCGGACGGTGACGTCCGTCAACCGCCAGTCGCCGGAGGTATCGGAGGCCGAGATCCCCTTGCCCAGGCGCAGATCTCGGACCGTCACGTTCCGGAGGTGCCAGTCACCGGTCGCACCCGACGCGACGATGGAGAGGAACTGCGCGTCTCGGACGGTCGCGTTCCGAAGGGTCCAGTCGCCGTCCGTACTCTTCGCGTAGACGCCGATGTGGTATCCGACGACGTCGAATCCGTCGATGACAGGCGCGGCAGTGTCGCCGATGACGATCCCTTCCGAGTCTTCTTTCTGGTCCGATCCGTCGAGGGTAGCGCCCCGCGGTGCGACGAGCGTCAGGTTCTTGTCGACGGTGACGCTCTCGCGGTAGGTCCCTGGCCGGACCCGGACCGTGTCACCGGGTTCGGCGGCGTCGACCGCGGCTTGAACGGCGGCGTAGTCGGCGCTCCCGTCGGCGTCGACGATCAGCACTTCGCTTGCTGCCGCAGGGTCGTCCAGTGAATTCTGGTCCGCTTCGGCGGTGGGGCCGGCATCGACGCCGGCCGCCGTCGCGGCGAGCGTGAGCACTACGACTGCACAGACGGCGCCCCATCGCGTGGCGAGTCGAACTGTCATTCGATCGGTGCGACGGCCCCCCGGCGAAAGGCGCTACCGAAAGCTAAAATTCGGCGTTGAGTCGACAGCTGGTGGAGCGAACGAAAGATCGAGTTCGGTCCGAGTCGGCGCGGCCACCAGTTCAGCTCCGTTCGACCGCGTCGGGCCGATTCTGCACGCGGGGGTAGCGTACGCCCAGCGCTTTCCAGTCGAGCCACCGGGCGCCGGGGCGGTCGTCGGCGAGTTTGCCGACGGGAGGAGTGCCCCCGGTCGGGACCCCGTCGGGGGGGCCGTTGGGGTCGACGGCGTCGGAGACGTACTCCACTGTCTCGTCGGTCGTCGCCCAGACGCCCGGGGCGCCCGAGGGGAGCGCGACGCCGACGTTGGCGAGGCCGTCGAGCGGCGTCGCGAGGTGCCGGGTCGACTCGCCGTCGACTCGCTGTTCGAGCGTAGCGTAGGCGTAGAACTCGATATTGGCACCGTTCGCGGCGCGGTCCTTGATCGGCGGCGCGAGTTCGAACAGCTTGTTGTAGCCGACCTCGACCTGTTCGGGGTCGAGCGTTCCCGTCGCGTCGTCGGTGGCGTCGGCGGGCTCGACCTCGGCAGTCGCGGTGTCGTTCGTCACGTACCACGTGACGTAGTTCTCGTCGCGATAGCGGTGGCGGCGGGCGACGACCGACATCCCGCGGTGGGGCAGGTAGGCGCTGACCGCCGGGAGTTCGGTCGCGGGGCCGCGCACCGCGAGCACGAGGACGTTCCGGTAGGTGACCGGCGCGATCGACTTGCGGACGCGTTCGGGGTCGCCGCCGGTAGCCTCGAACGCCTTGGCGCCGACCAGCGATTCGACGAACCCGTGGGTTCCCGTTCCCGTCGCGGCGACGACGTACTCCGGGTCGAACGTGACGGTCAGGTCCTGATGGGTCTCGACAGTGAGGGCGTCCAGCGCGGGAGCACCTCCGGCGTCGCCACTACCCTGTCTGCCCTCGTCGAACGCGAACTCGGTGACGTCGCCGACGACGATGCGTTCCCCGTGGTCGTCGGCGAGCGTGCGGACGAGCGCCTCGCGGTCGACCGTGTACTCGTCGACGGCAGTGACGTGCTCGCCGCTCCCCTTGGCGAAGATGGTGCCGTCGCGGTAGATCTCCGGCAGGCCCTCGATCCCTCGTTCGTCGTACTCGTAGCCGCCCTCGTCCCACTGGTCGGGGAGGTACCGGTAGGGGTGGTCCGTCGAGCAGACGTACCACTCGCCGCCGGCGACGGGGACTTGCCGCTCCTCGGCGAACGGAAGCCACCGGTCGTCGACCGCCCGCCGCTGCTCGGGGTCGGGGTCGAGGTAGCCCTTCGGGAGCGTCCCCGGCCAGTCGAACGACTGCCCGGCACCCAGCGGCGAGTTCGAGACGAGCGCGGTCGCGTATCCGCGCTCGGTGAGTCTGTCCAGGAGCAGCAGGCTCTGGATCCCCCCGCCGACGACGAGTACGTCCACGTCGGCGGTCGGGTACCACCCCAGGCGCTCGCGGATCCGCTCGTACAGCGCCACCCCGGTGTCGAACTCCGGCTCGTCCGCTGGCATCGGTTTGTCCCCGCTATTCGCCCGGGGTTCATATGCCTACCCCCAGAAGCGGCGTCAATCGGAGAACCGTGGCTCTCAACTGAGCGACCGTCGACACTCGGATATGCGAGTTCCCGCAGTCGGCCGCCCGGGACCGCTCGCGGTGGTCGCGGCGAACGCGGTCGCCCCCGTGGGCGTCCTGGCGCTCGGGTGGTCGACGACCGTCCTCCTCGGCGTGTTCGTCCTCGAACTCGCGGCCGTGCTGTGGTGGTCGGCGGTGAAGGTTCCCTTCGCGACCAAACGCCCGAACAACCTGATGAGCGACCAGCGGCTGGTGGGCCCGCTCCAGGCCAAGCGCGGCGCGATCGACCTCCGGGGGCCCCTTCCACCCGTCTACCTGCGGAATCTCCCGACGCTCGCCGTCCTCGTTACCATTCTGGCCCCGATAGAGCTCGGTGCCGCGTTCTTCGTCTTCGGACTCTCGGACCCGACCATCACTACCGAAACCACCGGTCAGCTGTTACTGGGGGGCGTCGGCGTGTTCGCCGCCCGGGGTGTCGAAACCGCGACCGACTACTTCCAGCGCGGAGGATACCGCACCCACTCTCCGCGGTCCGTGGTGCTGGTCCCGTTCAAGTACGTCTTCGGTGTGGGGACGCTCATGCTCGCCGTCGGATCGGTCGGCCTCGACAGCGGTGCGGTACTCGCGCTGGTCCTCGCCGGGAAGCTCGGCTACGACCTCCGGACGATACAGGTCGAGCGCGACCCGGACAAACGGGGCATCTTTTACCGGCTGTACGGCAGCAAGGAGACCGAGATCGAGCCGGAACCGGTCGCCGAACCCGACGGCGAGCCGGTCGTCCGCGCCCGTCCCCCGCGGTCGGTCGCCGTCGCCGACGCGCTGTACCGCGGCGTCCGCTACACGCTGACGAGCCCCATCGCGTTCTGCTACGTCGTCGTCGCGGCGTTCGTCGTCTTCGAACCGCCGCTGGTGGTCGTTCCGCTCGCCGTCGCGCTCGCGTTCGGGACAGTCCGGGCGATCACTCGCTATCTCCGGTACGGCACGCTGGAGTACCGCTGTTACGACGGCGTCCTCGTCGCCTACGACACCCTGCTCGACGAACCGCAGGAGCGGATCGAACGGGCGGACGTGTCCGGGGTCTCCGTCGAGACCGACCTCGTCGACCGTGCGTTCGAGACCGCTACTATCGAGTTCGACCGCGATGACGACGATCCGACGGTGCAGTTCACGGTCCCCGATCCGGAGGACGTCGAGCACAACGACGCACGCGGACCGCTGGTGGCCGCCCACGTCGACGATCCGAGAGCCTTCGCCGACCCGCTCGGTGCCGGCTGGATCTACGAACGTGACGTAGAGTCGGCGAGTCCGGACGACTGACTCGCCGCTCGTAGTGGGCTTCTCGAAGTACGGTGGCGCGCGCTGTCGCGGCCTCCGTGCCGCGACGAAGCCGCGCGAGGGATGAGCGAGGGAGCGCAGCGATAGATCGAATCGGTTGGGGAGGCGTGTGGCTGTCCGCGGTGCTGTGCGGGGCGGGCGCGGTTCCTGGTGGACTGAACGGGCGAGACGCGCTCGCGTTTATTCAGTCGCCTGAGCGACCCCTACCCGAAGCGGCCGCAGGCCGTGAGGGTATGTCGCTCAGCGACCGCGAGCGTGCCGAGGGCGTTCAACTCCCAGTGTTCCCTGCGGTAGTCTCCCCTGCTACCGATCATCGAAATCAGTCCACTCCGGAGGACCGACGGGCATTTGCCGCCGGAGGACGCACACACGCCTCAGTGCGACAGTTCAGCGCCGACTACCTGGAGACCACGCGCGAGGGGATGTGGGCCGACTCCCGCGAGGCGCTCGCCGACCTCGAACTCGACGGCCGCGAGCGCGTCCTCGACGTGGGTTGCGGCACCGGCGAACTAACTCGCGTCCTCGCCGATGAGAGCGGCGCGGACGTCGTCGGCGCCGACGTGGACCCCGAGTTGCTGTCGGTCGCGAGCGAGTTCGCGCCGGTCGTGCGCGCCGACGCGACGCGACTGCCGTTCGTCGAGGACGCCTTCGACCTGGTGGTCTGTCAGGCGCTGCTGATCAACCTGCCCGACCCCGTCGGGGCGGTCCGGGAGTTCGCGCGAGCGTCCTCGGAGCTGGTCGCGGCCGTCGAGCCGGACAACGGCGCCGTGACGGTGGATTCGACCGTCGACGCGGAGCCGCCGCTGGCCCGCCGGGCGCGCGAGCGATTTCTCGACGGCGTCGAGACGGACGTGACGCTGGGCGCCGGGGCCCGGGACGTATTCGAGGAGGCCGGCCTCGACGTCGTCTCGACGCGGCAGTACGACCACGAGCGGGTCGTCTCGCCGCCCTACTCGGAGGCGGCCGTCGAGGCGGCCCGCCGGAAGCTCACCGGCGAGGGGCTGGCCGACGACCGCGAGACCATCCTCTCGGGAGAGACGTCCGCGGGCGAGTACGACGACCTGCGCTCGGCGTGGCGTTCGATGGGCCGCGACGTGGTCGACCAGATGGGCGAGAAAGCGTACGTGCGCAGGGAGACGGTGCCGTTCTTCGTCACTGTCGGTCGGGTGTAGGTGTGGCTCTCTGAGCGCTCCGGGTGGTCGTTTTCGATTCGATCGAAGTGACTTCGACCGCAGGGACCGCTGGGGGTTGAACGCCCTCGGCGCGCTCGCGGTCGCTGCGCGACATACCCTCGCGGCCTGCGGCCGCTTCGGGTCGGGGTCGCTCAGGCGACTGGATAAACGCGAGGCCCGCCTCGCCCGTTCAGTCCACCAGGAGAGCACGCTCTCTTGAGCCCTCGTTCGCTGCACTCACGAGGACGCCAGGAACCGCACCGCACTGCACCGCACAGCGCCGCAGACAGCCACACACCTCCCCAGCCGATTCACTCGCTCCGCTCCTGTGTTACTCATCCATTGTCAAAGCACGCGCTGACAAGCTGCTCAAAATCGTAGATTTTTGGCATGACGAGAGAGCGAAGCTCCCGAAGACCTCGCACGATGTCGTCGAGCGGTCCTCGCAATGCTCGGACACGCTCGACAGCGCGCGCCAAAAAGAGATTTTCCGAGTCTCAGTCGTCGGCGGGGGCGGGTTCGTTCGACTCCCAGTAGGTGACGTTCGCGGGTTCGAAGAGGTCGGTCGAGAGGTAGCGCTCGCCGGTGTCGGGGAGGACGACGACCACGAGGTCGTCGGGGCGTTCGCGGGCGACTTCGGTCGCGGCGGCGAGGGCGGCCCCGGCGGAGACGCCGGCGAGGATGCCCTCCTCGCGGGCGAGCTTCCGGGTGGTCTGGACGGCTGTTTCGTGCTCGACGGTGCGGACCTCGTCGACGAGGTCGGTCCGGAGGATCTCGGGGATGAACCCCGCGCCGATGCCCTGGATCGAGTGCGATCCGGCGTCGCCGCCCGAGAGGACCGGCGATTCGGCGGGTTCGACGGCGATCGAGTCCACGTCAGCGCCCTGCTCTTCCGCGAAGTACTCGGAGACGCCGGTGATCGTGCCGCCGGTGCCGACGCCGGCGACGAAGGCGTCGACCTCGCCGTCGGTGTCGCGGTAGATCTCGGGGCCGGTCGTCGAGCGGTGGGCCTCGGGGTTGGCGATGTTCTCGAACTGGCGGGCGAGGACGCCGTCGCGCTCATCGGCGATGGTCTCGGCGGCCTGGATGGCGCCGTCCATCCCGCCGTCGGCGGGTGTGAGGACGATCTCGGCGCCCAGCGCCGACAGCAGGGCACGCCGTTCCTCGCTCATCGACTCGGGCATCGTGAGCACGAGGTCGTACCCGCGGGCGGCGCAGGCCGTCGCGAGACCGATGCCGGTGTTGCCGCTGGTCGCCTCGACGACCACGGGGTCGTCGTCGAGGTGGCCCATGCGCTCGGCGCGGTCGAGCATCGCGGCGCCGATGCGGTCTTTCACCGAGCCCGCGGGGTTGAACGACTCGACCTTGCCCGCGAGGTTGTCGGCGAACGAGTCCAGCCGCACGAGCGGTGTGTCGCCGATCTCCGCAGCGATGTCGTCTGCAATGTCCATCGTGCCGGTGTAGGCGCTCGCGAGGAATGGGTGCCCCCCCTCAACATCGGGGGTGTTGACACCCGCTGTCGGAACTGACGAGTCAGTTACAGAACGACCGTTCGGGGAACCGTTAATGGTCCGCCGACCGACTCGCGGGATATGGACCCACGAGTCGAGGACCACGCGGACGTCATCGTCGACCACTCGGTCGGGATCGAGGCCAGCGACGAGGTACTGATCACGGCGTCGTCCGAGGCCGAGGACCTGGTCGTCGCGCTGGAGCAGCGGATCGGCGAGATCGGTGCCAACAGCTTCACGCGCATCACGAGCAGTCGCGCCCAGCGGTCGTTCATGCGAGCGATGGACCCCGAGGACTACGACGAGCCGCCGGCCGCGCTCCAGGCCATGGCCGAGGCGATCGACGTCGCCATCACGATCCGTGCGTCGAGCAACACCCACGAGACCGGGGACGTACCGCCCGAGAAGAACGCAGCCTACGGGAAGATCATGAAGCCGATCCAGGACGAGATCATGGGCAAGCGCTGGGTCGGCACGCAGTACCCGGCGCCGGGCAACGCCCAGGACGCCGAGATGAGCACGGAGGCCTACGCCGACTTCGTCTACGACGCCGTCACCAAGGACTGGGACGCCCAGCGGGAGTTCCAGGCTAACATGGTCGAAATCTTGGACGGCGCCGAGGAGGTCCGGATCGTCTCCGGCGACACGACCGACGTGACCATGTCCGTCGAGGGGATGGTGCCGGCGAACGACTACGCCGAGAAGAACCTCCCCGGCGGCGAGGTGTTCACCGCGCCCGTCCCCGACTCCGTCGAGGGCGAGGTCCTGTTCGACATGCCCCTGATGGCACAGGGCCGGGAAGTCGAGGACGTCCGACTCGTCTTCGAGGAGGGCGAGGTCGTGGAGTTCGCGGCAGCGAAGAACGAGGACGTCCTCGCGGCGGTCCTTGAGACCGACCCCGGTGCGAAGCGGCTGGGCGAACTCGGTATCGGGATGAACCGCGACATCGACCGGTTCACCTACAACATGCTGTTCGACGAGAAGATGGGCGACACCGTCCACATGGCGCTGGGGCGGACCATCGAGGAGAACGTCCCCGAGGACCGCGACGATCGCGAGGGCAACGACTCGGCGATGCACATGGACATGATCGTCGACATGAGCGAGGACTCGCGGATCGAGGTCGACGGCGAGGTCGTCCAGCGCGACGGGACTTTCCGGTTCGAAGACGGCTTCGAGGAGTAAGACGGCAGTCGGGGGTTCCCGCCGGTTCGAGTCGACCGCGCGACGGCCGGGTCGGGTCGGTTCGATTCGACGCCGCTCCGGTCGGCGCGATCCGAAACTGACCGAGGGATCCAGAACTGACCGGAGAGAGTGGATCTAACCGGATCGGTTCGTCAAAAGCGGACGGATGAGGACTGTTCACCCGGCCGGTTCGGCCGGGACGATTCGTTCGCGACGCTCGATTAGGACCGGTCACCAGGTGCGACGTTCAGCGGGGTCGGTCGTCGGCTCCCCCGCGGACGACGACCCTGTTTCCGTCGACGACGGCGACCTCGTAGCCGTCGAAGTTGAACGTGATCCGCAGCGACTCGTTCCCGTCGTTCGCTCCGGCCGACAGGGAGTTCAACGCTTCCGGATCGACGCTGTCGTACAGCTGCGTCGAGAGGTCGATCGGTTCGACTTCCTCGACCGACGCTACCGTCTCCACGACGACCTGACTCGGCTGGCGATCGTTCGGAATCTCCCTCGTCACGTACCCCTGTTCTGTCGCGTCCGTACGTCGAGTTGCTTGACTCATACGTTCGACCTACTTGCCAATTACTGGGATACTACGTTGTTATTCACTGCCTGAAGGTCGTCAAACCGGTCTCAAGCCGTCCGATACGCCGAACGTTCATTTTCGACCATTACATAAAATGGGGCAAACCGTTCGACCAGAAGGCCCGTCAGACCACGTCGCCGCGGACGGTGGCACCGTCCTGTCGCTCGCGGTAGCGGCGGACCGCTTCGGCGGCTTCCTCGGCGACGTCGGGGTCTGCGCCGAGCATCTCCAGCGCGCCCGAGAGCGTCGGGAGGACGAACTCCCCGTCGCGGAGCTTCTGGAAGGCGTCTTCGCTCCGGCGACCGTCGACCCAGAGGCAGGCCCCGCGCGGGTCGAGGATGTTCTCGTAGTTCTCGCGGGCGAGCGCGCCCTCCAGCCGCTGGGTGACGTTGTCGTCGAAAGAGGCGTTGCACACTTCGAGGTGGACCGGTTCGTTGTCGTCGACGAGGTGGGCGGCGAGGCACTTCTCCGGCGCGGCGTAGCCGTTCGAGTTGGTCCGGACGTGCTCGGTGTATTCGGCGGCCCAGTCGGCGCGGACGGTCTCGCCGATACCGTCGACGCCGAGCGCGAGGTCGTCGGGGTCGGTCTCGCTGTCGTCGCCGCCGATCAGGATGTCCTTGGTGAGGTAGACGTCGAGCCGTTCGACGGGGTCGAGACCGAGCGCCACGTCACCGAAGACCCAGATCTCGCGGACGGGGACGGGCATGCGGTCGTCCTCGACGGTGGCGACGAGATCTTCGACGCGAGCGACGGCCTCGTCGCGAGGGAGGTCAGTCATCGGGGAACGGTAGCCCTCGGAGGGGGAAAACGGTTTCTCGACGGGGCGCTCGACGAGAGCGAGGCGGTGGGCCCGCGAGTACGAGACGGTGTGGTCCCCGAGAGCGAAACGAGCGAGCGGACGATTCATCGATCGAGAACGGGCACGGAGGTTTAAGGCAGCGCTCGGTCAATTATGCGCGATGCGACTCCGGACTCGGTTCGCGGTCGCGCTCGGCGTGCTCGCGCTGGTCCTGTCGGCGACGACCCTGGCGGGGTTCGTCCTCTACCGCGACGCAGTCGCCAATCACGAGCGCGACGAACTGGCCCAATCCTCGGAGTCGGTCGCGTCGCAGCTGGACGCCGTGCTCGTCGAGAAGCAGCGGCAGGTCCGGCTGTGGGTCGAATCACCGGGGGTTGCGGACCACGGGTCGGTCCGCCAGCAGGCCCAGGTCGAGTCGTTCGCCCAGATGACCGACTTCAACGGAGCGTCGGTTATCGCGGCCAACGGGACGATGATGGCCCTGTACTCGGACGGGCTCTCCCCGGTGGACCGGGACCGCATCGTCGGCAACTACTTCGGGGACCGGACGTACTTCAGGCGGGCGATGGCGGGGGAGACGTACGTCAGCGACCCCGTCAGGGCCGACACGGGGAACCTCGTCATCACGGTGAGCACGCCGGTGTACGAGGGCGAGGTGGTCGTCGGGACGTTCAACGCCGCGTTCCACCTCGAAGCGGGAGACCTGGCGGGGATCGTCCGAGCGAACGCCGGGCCGGATCAGGGGGTCCGCATCGTCGCCAACGGGTCGACCGTCTACGCGGCGGGGCCGACCGCTGACGGGGACACGGGCGTGATCGGCGTCAACGAGACCGTCGCCGAGACCGGCTGGGTCGTCTCGGCGACGACGACACAGGCGGCCTTCGAGTCCCAGCTATGGAGGGTGACGCTGGCGCAGGCGGGCGCGTTCGGGCTGGTCTTGCTCTCGATCGCCGTCTTCGGCGCGTGGCTCTACCGCGAGTTCGTCGGGAACATCGAACGGCTGCACCGCGGCGTCGGCGCGCTCGTCGACGGCGACTACGGTTCGACCGTCGTGCTCACCGGCGCGACCGAGTGGTCCGAACTCGAGGGGCAGTTCAACGACCTGAGCGAGACGCTCGCCCAGCGTCGGACGGAGGTGATCGTCCTCAACCGGGTGCTCAGGCACAACCTCCGCAACGCGATGACGGTCGTCGTCGGCAACGCCGACCGCATCGCCGAACGGACCGACGACGAGACGACGGCGGTCGAGGCCGACCGCATCCGCCGCCGCGGCGAGTCGCTACTCGATCTGGCGGACCACGCACGGGCCATCGAGGGGTCGCTCGGCTCCAGGCCCGAGGAGACGGTGCGCCGCTCGCTCGACGCCGTGGTCGAGGAAGTCGCGACGACGCTCGCCGAGGAGTTCCCCGAGGCGCTCATCGAGACCGACCGGCCCGAGGAGTCTGCGGTTCTGCCCAACGGAGACGTCGTACTGGTCGTCCTCGACGAACTCGCGCGCAACGCCATCGCACACAACGACGCCGCGGCGCCGACCGTCCGGATCGACGCAACGCTCACGGGCGAGTCGGTGCGGTTCACCGTCTCCGACGACGGACCGGGAATGCCGGCCGTCGAGCGGCGCGTACTGACCGAGCGGTTCGTCGAGACGCCGACCCGCCACGGCGCCGGCCTGGGCCTGTGGCTGGTCAACTGGCTCGTCCACTGGGCCGACGGCGAGGTCGCGGTCACCGTCGACGACGGGACGACCGTGACCGTGACGGTCCCCTGCGAGCCGTCCGACGAGGACGCAGCCGCTGCCGGGGAATAACTCGCCCGCGCTCGGCCGGGAACGAAACGCTCTCCCCGTTCGCTCCGGTACGTCCGCCCGATGGACTGCGACAAGTGCGGCGACGAGGCGGTCATGCACGCCGCCTACTCGGGCCTGCACCTCTGCGAGGAGCACTTCCGTCGGACCGTGGAGACCCGCGTCCGCCGGCGCGTCCGCGAGGACAACCTGATCCCCCGCTCGGCGACCCCCGACGACCCCGAGACGTGGGTGATCGGGCTGTCCGGCGGGAAGGACTCGGTCGTCCTCACGCAGGTGCTCCACGACACCTTCGCCGAGGACCCCCGCATCGAACTCGTCGCCCTCTCGATCCACGAGGGCATCGAGGGGTACCGCGACGAGTCGCTCGACGCCTGCGAGCAGTTGACGGCCGACCTCGACCTGCGCCACGAGGTCGTCTCCTACGCCGAGGAGTACGGCGTGCAGATGGACGACGTCGTCGCGGACGACCCCGAGGGGATGGCCGCCTGCGCCTACTGCGGCGTGTTCCGCCGCGACGCCCTCGAACGCTACGCCGAGGAGCTCGGCGCGGACAAGCTCTTCACGGGCCACAACCTCGACGACGAGGCCCAGACGGCGCTCATGAACTTCTTCGAGGGCGACGTCCAGCAGATGGCCAGCCACTACGACGCCTCGCTCGGACCGTTTCCGGAGGAAGACCGCGACGGAAATCCGGTCGACCCGCCCGTCGATCCGACTGAACGACCGCGCCACCCGCAGGACCACCACGTCCCGCGGGCGAAGCCGCTCCGGGACGTCCCCGAGAAGGAGGTCGCGCTCTACGCGCACCTGCGGGACCTGCCCGCCCATATCACCGAGTGCCCCCACGCCGAGGAGGCCTACCGCGGCGAGATCCAGGAGTTACTCCTCGGGATGGAAGAGCACCATCCGGGTACACGCCACTCGATCATCGCCGGCTACGAGAAGCTCGCCGCGCTCGCCGCCAGCGCCTTCGGCGCGGCCGAGCCCGACGAGTACGGCGAGTGCGAGATCTGCGGCGCGCCGACCGGCCGGGACGTCTGCCGGAAGTGCGACCTGCTCGACGCGCTCGAAGCGGCCTGACCGGTGTACGAACCGGAATCTTCTGCTGAGTGATACGACGGGTCTGTGAGACGCGACTGACAGCGGCGTCGCTCGATCAGCCGCCGGTCGACGGCAGGATCACCAGGTCAGACGCCAGCTGACGGCAGAGTCGACCCGTCAGACACCGTCTGGCGAGCCGGTGGTGGCGCCGTGACAGCGGCCCATCGAGTGGGTCGTCCGACGAGTCAGACGGCGTCGTCACTCGGCGGGTGAAAACGAGAGAGAAGATGGGTCGAGCGATCCCCCCGGGGCCGTCCCGGACGGGTTCGTGTACTCCCTGGAAACGGTGGAGGGGTCTCCAGTGGGGTCGGTCGACCCGGGAGCCGTCAGTCCGGACGGATGACGTCCAGACCGTTGTTCTTCTCGAGGCTGTCCCGGCCGCCGTCCGTGTGGCCGTAGCCGGGTTCGCCGCCGGAGCTGCCGCCCGCACCGCCGCGATCGCTACCGCCGGCTTCGTTGCCGAACTCCGTATCGACGTTCTGGCTGGCGTCGAACGTGGACTCGTCCACGTCGTCGAGCGCCTGCCGCGACTTGTCGGCCTGCTTCTGCGTCGTCGGACCGAGGACCTGGGCGGACTTGACGCCGGTCATGATGGCCATGACCCGCACCTTGCCCTTGTACTCCTCTTCGATGCGCGCGCCCCAGATGACGTTCGCGCTCGCGTCGAGGCGCTCGGTGATGTTCTGCGCGATGCCCTCGGCCTCCTTCAGTGCGAGGTCGGGACCGCCGGTGATGTGGACGAGACCGCCGGTCGCACCGCGGTAGTCCACGTCGAGCAGCGGGTGGTTCATCGCGTCTTTGACGACCTCCTCGGTCTTGTTCTTGTCCTGAGTCTCGCCGACGAGCATCACGGCGACGCCACCTTGGTTCATGATGGCGGTCATGTCGGCGTAGTCCAGGTTGATGAGCGAGGGCTGGGTGATCGTCTCGGAGATGCCCTTGACGGTCTCGGCGATGATCTGGTCCATCACCGAGAACGCCTTGCCGATGGGCAGGTTCGGGACGTAGTCCAGCAGTCGGTTGTTGTCCAGCACGATGATGGAGTCGGCCTCGCTGCGGAGGGTCTCGAGACCCTTCTCGGCCTTGACCGTGCGGGCACGCTCGACGTTGAACGGCGTCGAGACCATCCCGACGACGATAGCGCCCTGGTCTTTGGCGATGTTCGAGACGACGGGGGCGGCACCGGTACCGGTTCCGCCACCCATGCCGGCCGTGACGAAGACCAGGTCGGCGTCGCCCAGGACTTCCTCGATGGTTCCCTGAGCCATCTCGGTGGCGCGCTTGCCCATCTCGGGGTCGCCACCGGCGCCGAGGCCACTCGTCAGCGACTTGCCGACGAGGATCTTCGTGTCGGCCTCGATCATCTGCAGGTGCTGCTTGTCGGTGTTGATGGCGACCGTGTCGGCCCCGTCGACGCCGATGTTGTACAGGCGGTTGACGGTGTTGTTACCGGCGCCACCGCAGCCGACGATGACGATCCGAGGGTCACCGAATCCGTCGGCCTCGGTCTCGTCCATCTGCTGCTGCTCCTGCTCGTCTCGCTCGAGGGCTTCCTTGACGATATCCTGCATCGATCAGGCCCTCTGCTGCCAGTTACGGCGCTTTCGCTTCTCCGACGGGCGCTCCTTGCCCCCGTCCTGCTCGTTTAGTTTCTCGCGGACAGCCGCCCGGATCGCCTCGCTCCGGTTGGGGTATTCCCCCGTTTCGACCATTCGCTCGACCTCTTCGATCTGCTGCTTCGGAATCCGTAGTGTCACACGCTCCATGTTTTTGATCGTTCCCCTTGGGTAAGACGGCGCTCGCGGACGCGCTCGCCCGTTCGTCTTACACGGCGACATCGGCGTTCGATCCGACGTAATCGCCCGAAGGCGCGGGTCACACGTCCGCGCTTCGGCCCGTGTAAGACGACCGTCTTACGCAAACAGAACATCTGTCTGCGGTAATATAAAGGTTGCGGCGAGCGTCATACACTCGAACGTTTACGCCGTTTCACCGGGTTTAGTCTGCGTTTACGGCGTATCACGTCTGGTCGAGCACGTCGGCCGCAGGGGTGCGCCGACCGCAGCCGGGACAGAAGGCCCAGTCCGATCGGAGCTCGTCGCCGCAGTCACAGAAGACCCGGTGGGATGCCTTCTCTCCGCAGTTCGGGCAGTAAACGTGCCCAGAGGCGATGGTTTCGCCACATTGGGTACACGGGCGGTCCTCGGCCTCGATGGCGTTTTCGTCCGTCTCGCCGCTCGTCTTACGAGTTCGATCGGCGTTAGACGCGTCGGTCGCCGCGCTTTCGGACGCGTCCGACGCGCCCGCCGAGGCGGCGTGTTCGCCGTCGAGAGCGATGTTTACGTTGATGTCCTGCGGCTGGGCCGGTGTAAACGCGGCGTCGAGCCGCTCGCCGACGATGGCGTCGACACGCTCGGCGATGAGGTCGTCGATGGATCCGGCCTCCTCGGTCGCGTCTTCGGGCTGGCCCGACTCCGTCGCCGCCGTCGGCCCGGCGTCGGACGCGCCGTCGAGGAACTCCCGCAGGGCCTCCCGCATGATCTCGCTCTTCGAGGCGTCGAACTCCTCGAGTTGCTCGATGAGATCGTCGTCCGCGCGGAAGGTGATCTTGCTCATTCGGCTCGTGATAGTGGTTGTCCCCCTGGTATTTCAATCTTCCCGAGCGTCTGACGCCCGTCTGCCGTTCGTCGGGGAACTGCGCCTGTGTGACTCTCCCACCCCGGGGAGAAGTCAAAACGGTTAAGTCCAGTACGGCGGCTACCTGTAGACGCGCCCGCCCTTAGCTCAGACTGGTAGAGCAGTCGACTGTAGATCGACTTGTCCCCCGTTCAAATCGGGGAGGGCGGACTTGCTTTCCCGTTGAACTACGACAGAGAGCGGCTGCATCGTTTCGACTAGCCGTCTGATTTGGAACCTGTCCCCGGGACCCGCGCGGTGCGTGGTCAGAACCGTTTTCACGGACCAGTCCTGAGCGCCCGGAGGCTGGTCTCGCCCAGTCCATCCGTCCCGGGCAGCGATGGGCGTTGCGGCCGCCCCTCCACAGCGACAGTCCGCAGACGCTCGTACCCCCGTGCCCGGGGTCGCGGATTCTCACCCGTCGGACTCGTCAGTTCCCATCGCCTGCGTGACGTGCGTGACGGTGACGAGGCCGATACCGCCGACGAGGTTACCGGCGGTGACGACGGCGGTCATCGTGCCCAGCTCCCCGAGGCCGACCGCCGCGCCGAGGTAGATCCCGAGGACGACGTGGATCACGGAGACGATGACGTGGTCGAACGGGCCGAGCGCGAGCATGAAGCCGATGGCGTACGCCAGCACGAGTTTGCTCCCGTCGCCGCGCACCGCAACGAGGAGAAAGGAGAGCAGGCTCACGAGGGTGCCACCGGCGATGCCGCGGGCGAACCAGGCTATCGACGAGCGAGCCGCGATATCCTCGGCGATGGTACGCAACACCTCCGTCGATTCGGGTGGGATCGCGCCTTCAACGGCGAAGACCAGCGCGAAGAGGCAGCCGCCAGCGACGTTGACGGCGAACGTGACGACCCAGAGGCGACCGAGCGCGGGAACTGCGGAGACGCCGCGTTCGACGGCGGCCGCGACCGGGTCGGCGAAGTTCTCGTTGAACAGTTCGGTCCGGCCGGCGACCAGGAAGGCGATGCCGAGCCCGAACGCGAGCGCGCCGGCGAGCGTGCCGAGGTGACCGAACTCGGGTTCGACGTACCCCTCGACGATACCGAGGGCGACGACGCCGAAGACGATGGTGAACCCGGCGATGAAGCTCGTCGACACGAGTTCGAGCAGCGACTGGTCGAGGCGGCGCGCGCCTTCCTCGGTCGCGCGATCGAAGATGTCGTCCGGCGTTCGAGGAGACACGTCGGACGTTGGATTGCCGGGCGGAAAAGCCACGGGCCGGCGTTTGAGCGGTGTGTTTGTCCGGAACGGAGGAACGCTGGAACCCCTCTCGTCCGAAGCGCGCTTGCGAGTGCGCGCCGGTTCCCCATTCAGGGGAGTGCCGTAGGGCGAGCGATGAGTCACCGACTACGCGCCGTCCTCGGCGCGGCAGTGCTCGTTACGCTGGCGGTCGCGGCGGGCTGTGGCGCGCCCGGCCCGAGCGCGACCGAGATTCAGGACGAAGAGACGCCGACGACCGACGATGCCGGTCTCGGAACGCAGACGACCGCCGAGAACGACGCGGGCGCCGAACCCCTGAATCCGGGCGTGGGGACGACGTCCGCAGGCACCGGCTCACCGACCGATGGGGACGCCGACGGCGGCGACGGCTCGACCGACGAGACGCCCCCGGCCGGGTCGTAGCTCACGGGTCGACAGTATTCTCTCGCGGTGGGTCGCACGTTTTCCCGCCACCGAGTGTAAACCGCTGGGGCCCGAAACGGTGGCATGGACGAGATCGAACTCGGCAAGGCGACGATCGTCTACGAGGACCCCGAGGAGGGGACGACCGAGGTCACCGTTAACAACGAGGAGGTCGTCTACGCGCGGGACCACTGGATGCTCCGTTCGGGATCCGACGACGACGGCAACGATCTGATGAAACAGATCCCACGCGACCGCGTCTACCGCGTCGACCGGACCGTCGAGCGCTTCGAGGAGGAGGCCTCGACGGTGCGCCACCGCGTCGAGTCGCTGGCCAGCGAGGTGCGCGACCGGATCCCCGTCGGTGGTGACGGCGAGCGGCGACGCCCGCGTGGTGGCGACGACGGACCGACCCGCGTCCCGGTCACCGAGGGGAGCGGGGACCAGCAGAACGACGGCGACCGGCAGGACCGCGGCGGTCAGTCTGCCCACGACGACCAACGTGATCGCGGCGAGGAGTGAGCGCGGATCGGGGGACCATCGCGCGTCGGTCGGACCGCTAGTGAGCCTCCGAGGTGGATCGGACGAGGAACCGGCCGAGCGAGGCGACAGCGGGTGATGCGGGCGTTTTCAGCGGATGTAAACTATCCTCGCTCTTTTTAGTGGGTGCGGTCTTGTGATCAGTTGGTCACGATGGGCGTCTTGGAACGGGCCAAACGCGCTTCAGGGTTGTCGCGTTCGGAGGCGCACCCGTACATCTGCGTCGACTGCGAGTCGCAGTTCGACGTGCAGTATCACACCTGTCCGGCCTGTGGGAAATACGACATCCGGCGGGCCAAGTGGATGGACACGGACGGATCGGACTGCTGACGACGGCCGTCCCCCGTGCCTCCCGACGACCCGGGCCTGCCCGAAGCCGAGCGCTCGGCCCGTCCCCATGTGACCGGGGCCACCCGGCCCGCGTTCACATTTATCGCCGAATCTACCCGACGAGACGGGGATCCGTAACGACCGCTCGGATAGCAGTCCCTAACTCGGATGAACAGTCCGTATCGTTGAAGGGGACTGATGATGATGAGAGGGTCGTGGTGGTATCGTTTGATCTGTTCGGCACGCTCGTCACCGTCGAGCGGCCCGACGACCCAGCGGAGGCGGTCGCTCACGAACTCCGTGAGCGCGGGGTCACGATCCCGGGCGACTGGGCGCGAGCCTACCGGGAACCCCAGGTCGCCGTCGACCCCGGCCAGGAGACGCCGCTGTCCGAGCACGTCTCCGCGGCGCTGGCGAGTCGGGACGTCGACGCCGACGACGCCACGGTCGAAGCCGCGGTCCTCGCCGCGTTCGACCGACCGGTGGCGACGCGCGAGGGTGCCGAGGCGGCCGTGGAAGCGGCCGCTCGATACGGAACGGTGGGTGTGCTATCGAACTGTAGTGTCACAGGGCTGGTCGAGCGGGTTCTCGACCAGTCGACGATCGACCCGGAGCGGCTCGACGCCGTCGTCGCCAGCGTGGATTCGGGCTGGCGCAAGCCGGACCCGCGGGCGTTCGAGGCGGTCGCCGAGGCGCTGGATACGCCGATCGAGCGACTCGTCCACGTCGGCGACGATCCCGCGACCGACGGCGCCGCGAACGAGGTCGGTGCGAGAGGGATCCTCCTCGCGGACGTCCCGCTCCGGAACCTCCCGGCCGAGCTGGAGGGGATACGATCCCGGTGACGGCGGCCGCCGTCGGCCTCGCCGCGGCGCTCGACGCCGCCGTCGGCGAACCGCCGACGCGGCTGCACCCGGTCGCCTGGTTCGGTCGCCTGGTCGCGCCGCTCGATCGCTCGTGGTCACGTCCGCGGCTGGTCGGCGCGCTTGCAGCCGCGGTGCTCCCCGTCGGAGCGTCGCTGGCCGTCGGCGGGCTCGTCGCCGTCGCGGGCCTCCAGCGACCGCTCGCGGGCGCCGTCGCCGGCGGCGTCGCGCTGTTCGTCACGACGAGCCTCCGGCGGCTGCTCGGTGCGGCCCGAGAGGTGACCGCCGCGAGCGAGGCGGACCTCGACGCCGCCCGGGAGCGACTGCGGGCGCTCGCGGGACGGGACGCGGCGTCGCTCTCGGCGGACCAGGTGCGCAGCGCCGCCGTCGAGAGCGTCGCCGAGAACCTCGCCGACGGGCTGGTCGCGCCGCTGGGGGCGTTCGCCGTCCTCGCCGCCATCGGTTCCCGGCTGGGGCCGACTGTCGTCCCGGCTATCGAGCCCGCGGTCGTGGGACTGGCCCTGGGCGCCACCGGCGCGGCGTGGGTAAAGGCGGTCAACACGATGGACTCGATGCTGGGCTACCGATCGAAGCCGGTCGGCTGGGCGCCGGCGCGGCTTGACGACGCGGTGATGTGGCTACCCGCGCGGGCGAGCGCCCTCCTGCTCGCCGCGGCCTTCCTCGCGCCGGGGTCGCTGGCGAGCGCGCGTCGGTGGCTCGACGCGGTCCCCTCCCCGAACTCGGGGTGGCCGATGGGGACGGTCGCCGCCGCGCTGGGCGTGCGCCTCGAAAAGCCGGGCGTCTACGAGCTCCCGGGCGGCCCTGCCCTACCGACGGTCGCCGACGCCGAGCGGGCGATCCGTCGAACGGGCGTCGCCGGCGCCCTGGCGTACCTCGCGGTGGGGGTGGTCGCGTGGGTCTGAAGGACGCGCCGACGGCGCTGCGCGGCGCGCTGGGCTTCCTCTCGCGGCTCCCGGTCGGCCGCGACGAGCGCGCGTGGGAAGCGTTCCGGACCGCGCCGTGGACGCTCCCGGTCGCCGGCTATCTCCTCGGTGCGCTGGTCGCCGTCCCAGTCGTCGTCGCGCTCGCGCTCCCGGCACCGGCGGTGACGGTCGCGCTGACGTACCTCCTCGCCGTCGTCACGCTGACGGGGATCAACCACTTCGACGGGGTCGCCGACCTCGGCGACGCGGCGGTCGTCCACGGCGACGCCGAGCGGCGGCGCGAGGTGATGGGCGACACGGTCCTCGGCGTCGGCGGGACGCTCGCGCTCGCCGTCGTCGTTGCGGGGCTGGCGCTGGCCGGCGCGGGACTGACAGCGCTCCCGCTGGCCGCGGCCGCGGGTCTCGTCGTCGCCGCGGAGGTCGCCGCGAAGCTCGCGATGGCGACGCTGGCCGCGCTCGGCTCGGCGGCCCACGACGGCTTCGGCGCGGCGGTCGCCGACGAGACGCCGCCGCGCGGCCTCGTCGTCCCACTCGCGCTCGCAGTTCCGGCCGCGGCCCTGACGCTCCCGTCGTTCGCGGCCACGGGCGCACTCGCGAGCGCGCTCGCGATGGCTCTCGGACTGCTGTGGTGGGCCGACCGGCGACTCGACGGGCTGACCGGCGACGTGATCGGCGCCGCGAACGAACTCGCACGCGTCGTCGCGCTCCACGCCGGACTCGTCGTCTGGCACGCGGGCGCGGAGGCGCCGGTCGGACTCGCGGAGGTGTTCCCGTGGACGCCCTGGTGATGTGCGGCGGGCGGGGCACGCGGCTCGACGCCGACCGCGAGAAGCCCCTGTTTCGGGTCGACGGCGAGCCGATGGTCGATCAGGTGATCGCGGCGCTCGACGAGAGCCGGGTCGACCGCGTCTACGCCGTCGTCTCCCCGCACGCGCCGGAGACGGCCGCCCACGTCGACTGTCCGACGATCGAGACGCCCGGCGAGGGGTACGTCGCGGACCTGCAGGCGGCGCTCGACGACAAGCGGGTCGACCGACCGGTGTTGACGGTCGCCGCGGACCTGCCGCTGCTGGAGGGCGCCGTCGTCGACGACGTCCTCGACGCCCACGAGGGCGGTTCGTTGACCGTCGCGGTGCCGACGTTCCTCAAGAGCGCGCTCGGCGTGAGCATCGATACGCGGTTCGGCCACGAGGGTGAGGAAGTCGCGCCAGCGGGGGTCAACGTCGTCGGCGAGGGTCCCGACGCGACGGTCGTCCGCGACGACGCTCGCCTCGCGGTCAACGTCAACCGCCGCGAGGACGCCGCGGTGGCCGAACGGCTCTCGCGGTGAGGCCGTCTGTGCTCGGGCGGGAAAACCCTCAATGCGCTCTCGGCCGAATGGTCGGGCATGGCACTCGACGCCGAGGTACCCGACCCGCCGACGCTCGACACGCCGGAGAACCCGGGCGACTACGACGCCGTCGACGAGCCCGTCGACAGAGGCGGCGAGGACGGCCGCCGGGAAGCGCTGGCCGAGTTCCTCGCCGAGGGCGCCTGGGAGGACGCCTTCGTCGAGTGGACCGACCACACCTACCTCTCGGAGGAGCAGTTCGAGGCGGCCCGCGAGCTGGGATTGATCGCCGATCTGGACTTCTACTGGAACGAGTCGGCGGGCGACGTCGGGTATCGAGCGCCGCCGGTCCCCGACGAGTTGCCGGACCCGTGGAACGACCGGCTCTCGGCGTCCGACGCCGAGGACATCGCCGAGGAACTGGACGAACTCGGTCGGACCACGAGCGAAGTACTGGAGAACCGCTACATCGACCGCGGGTCCGAGGCGTTCGGCTACACCTGGGAGTAGCGCGGCGAACCGGACGTTGATCGCGGATAGGCGCCGTCGGCGGCCCCGACGCGAGGCCCGGAGAGACAGATTCTTGCCGGCGCTGGCCGACCACGAGGCATGGACAGGGAGGCCGTCGCGCGGCTCGCCGGGAACGACGTGGTTCACGGGAGCAGCGACGACCCCGACGTGCTGGACTTCAGCGCGAACGTGAACCCGGAGGTTCCCGAAGGGACCGGCGAGGTCTACGCCGACGCGCTCGACGGCGCGCGGTCGTACCCGCCCGAGGACTACCCGGCGTTCCGCGCGGCGGCCGCCGAGTACGTGGGCTGTGGGACCAGCGATGTGGTCCCGACGCCCGGTGGTCTCGCCGCCATCCGGCTCGCCGTTGCTGTCACCGTCGACCCGGGCGATCGAGTGCTCGTCCCGGCGCCGAGCTTCGGCGAGTACGCCCGCGAGGTCGAACTCCAGGGCGGCGAACCCGTGGCTGTCGACCACGACGAGATTCTCGACCGCGACCCCGCGGAGTTCGCGCTCGCGATCGTCTGCAACCCGAACAACCCGACCGGCGACGCCTACGCGGAGGGGCCGCTCCGGGAGTACGCCGAGCGTTGCCGCGCTGCGGTGACGCCTCTGCTCGTCGACGAGGCGTTCCTCGGGTTCACCGACCGCGAGTCGCTGGCCGGGGAGCCGGGCGTCGTCGTCGCGCGCTCGCTGACCAAACTGTTCGGGTTGCCGGGGCTGCGCGCGGGCTTCGCCGTCGCGACGGGCGAGTTGCGCGACCGGATCGAGACGGCCGCGCTCACGTGGGGCCTCGGCTGGCCCGCCGCCGCGGTGGGGACTCACTGTCTCGCCCGCGACGAGTTCGTCGCGGCGACCCGCGAGCGGGTGGCGAGCGAGCGGGAGCGACTGCGGTCAGCCTTCGACGCGGACGACCGCTTCGCGGTGTATCGCCCGCACGCCCCGCTGGAGGAGTCGACCGCGCCCTTCGTTCTGCTCGACTGCGGGTCGCCGGAGCGCGTGGACGAGGTGCTGGCGACCGCGCGCGAGGAGGACATCGCGCTCCGAGACGCCCGCTCGTTCCGCGGGCTGGACTCGCACGTCCGCGTCGCGGTCAGGCTTCCCCGGGAACACGACCGGCTGCTGGAGGCGCTGGATGTTCGAGAGTGAGATTTCGACGGACGTGCTGCGCGTCCATCGACCGGGTACGCGCTGGCTCGCGACGGGGTTTTCGGGCGGGTACGAGACGGCCGACGCCGCCTACAACGTCACCGTCCCCGAGGGGTTCGACCGGACCGACCTAGCCGAATACGTCGCCGAGCGCTGCGAGCGTGCGGGCTTCGAGACGCCGGGACCGGCGATGCTGACCGGCGTCGAACAGCGACACGCTCGCCGCGCCCGCCTTGACGGCGTCGAGGCCGTCGCCACTGCGGGCGTCTCCAACCCCGCAGCGCTCCCGATGGACGACGACGATTCGGCGCCGCAGGCAGCGGTCGCCGACTCCGGCGACGGACCGCCGCGACCGGGGACGGTCAACGTCGTCGTCGGGACGACGCGGGCACTGGACGACGGCGCGCTCGCGATGCTGCTCGGGACGGCCGTCGAGGCGAAGACCGCGACCGTGCTAGCCGGGACGGGGTTCACCGGGACGACTTCGGACGCGGTGATCGTCGGGTGCGACCCCTCGGGCGACCCCGCGGCGTTCGTCGGCAGCGCGACGCCCGTGGGACGGGCCGCGCGGGTCTGCGTCCGCGACGCCGTCCGCGCGAGCCTCGCGGCGCGATACGAACACGCCGACACGGACGACGAGATCCCCGACTCCGTGTCGGCGGCCGACTACGGCGTCCTCACCGAGGGCGAGGCGACCATCTCGCGGATCGGCGAGTAGCAGGCAGTCGGCGAGTCCCCCGTCATCGAACGTCGGCGTGTCGAAGCGGCTACGGTCCCGGGGGCCGACACTCCGCGCATGACCGACGACGGCGACGACGCGACCCAGTCCGGCGACGACCCGCTCGAACCGCAGGCTATCGAACCGGCCGCTCCGGAGGAGTTCGGCCTCGTGCAGGTGTGGTGGGGCGACGGCAAGGGCAAGACGACCGCCGCGATGGGGATGGGCATGCGCGCCGCGGGCCACGGCTACCGCGTCCACATGCTCCAGTTCATGAAGGGCGGGACTGCCACCGTCGAAGACGTTCGCGGCGAGTACAACGCCATCCACGCCCTGCCGGGATTCTCCTACGAGAACAGCGGCCACTACGGCTGGCACCGCTTCCACGACGGCACCGACGACGACGAGCACGCCGCCCGAGCCAAGGGCGGCCTCGAACGCGCACGCGAGCTGGTCGACGCCGCGGGCGAGGCGGATCTGTCGACACCGTTCGACGCCGACGCGTCCGCCGACGAGGGCGTCCACATGCTGATCCTCGACGAGATCGGCTACGCCGGCAACCGCGGCCTCGTCGACCCCGACGAAGTGCGCGAACTCGTGGAATCGAAGCCAGACGACCTGGAACTCGTCCTGACCGGCGGCCACGAGCGACCGGAGTTCGTCACCGACCTCGCGGACCTGGTGACGGAAGTCGGCAAGGAGGCCCACCCCATCGAGACCGGCCACAGCGCCCGGAAGGGCACCGAATTCTGAGGCGGCGCTACTGGAACATACTCGGCTCGTCGTCCTCGGGCGGTGGCCGCTCGAACCCTTCTTGAGCGTCGATGCGCTGCATCTGCCGCGCCATCTCGTCCATCTCGGCGATGAGCGCGTCCTCTCTCGCTTCCAGCGCAGTGGTGTCGAACGCCGCGTCGACGACCGACTCGACCCCGTGCCGGAGGAGCGCGCTCGCTGCCGCGGGGTCGGGGCGGTACGGCTCGACGCGGACGACGAGCGCGACCGTCGGAATGCCTTCCCGAGCGCACGCGTTGACGATGGCACCCGTCGGCCCGCCGATAGCGCCGACGCCCGGTGCCGGTGGGACGTCCGCCTCGCGGAGCGTCCGGTCGAGCGAGTCGGTCGTGGTGACGGCGGTGACCCGACCGTGTTCGTCGACCCACTCCGCCGGCGCGCCGATGGGGACGACGACCTGCTCGCAGCCGTCGGTCAGGTGTTCGACGACGCCCTCGGCCAGCGCCCCGTGCGAGCGCGGCGGGAAAACCAGGTCCGCGAGCAGTGCGGTCACGTCCCCGTCGCCGTACACCCGGACGGACTCGCGGAGCCGTCCCTCGGCGTAGGTCGCGACGTGCGGGAACTCCTCGGAGGCGAGGTGGCCGCGGGACTCCAGCCCGAGTTCGTCGGTGACGTGTTCGACGGCGATGACGCCGGCCAGCCCGAGTCCGGGCAACCCGACCAGCACCGTCGTGCCCTCGGTGTCGAGGTCGTCGGGCCCCTCGAAGGTCGCGGCTTCGACTCTGTGTGCCATACGATCACAGACGAACTCCGGGGCCAAGATGGCTCCGCGCGCAACGGCCGGGTCGCCCCGGCGTCACGCGATGGTGTACTCGTCGAACGAGCGGACGGCGTAGCGGTACGACAGCGCGGGGAGGAGCACCAGCGCCACGAGCGCGACGGCGCTCGCGGTGTAAAGCGCACCGGGCGACACCGAGAGGCCGAACGGGGCCACGATCGAGAGCAACTGCGCGCCGACCTCGCGCGCGACTTCCAGCCCGACGAACAGGGCCGAGAGGGTCGTCGCGACGACGTGGACGCTGAAGAGGAGGAACGCCCACGGGCTCGGGACGACCGCTTCCATCGAGCGGGTGACGTTCGTGGCCTCGAAGCGGGGGAAGGCCACCCCGATGCCGACCGAGAGGGCCGCGGCGACGACCATCGACACCGGCGCGAGGGCGGCCAGTATCGCGGCCGATCGGAGTTCGAGCGGGCTCAGGACGGCCGTCGCCGCGACGAGGACGGTCCCCACCGGGACGACGACGAGCAGGCCGGCGAGGACGTGCGCGCCGACGAAGCGCTGGCCGGTCACCTCGCTCAACAGCGTCGTCGCGAGCACCGACCCCTGGTCGCCGAGCGGATTGAGCGTGAAGACGACACCGCCGGCCCACGCGACGAACACGAGCAGCCCGTACGGGAGATAGACCGGGATCTGTCCGGTCTGGAAGATCTCGACGAACGCGGCGGTCCCGAAGAACAGCGGGTAGGCGGCGTACATGAGCTTCAGCGGGGCGCGGGCGGCCCGGCGCCACGCGAGCGTGATCAGCGCCGCGGTCGGTCGGTCGACGACGGCTTCGAGCCAGCGGGCGAGCCTGTCGTCGGCGGCCACCGCCGCGCCGGTCCCCGTGCTGGCGTTCGCCCCAGTTGCGGCCCCCGTCGGCGCGGATTCGTCGTCCGCTTCGCCGGCGAGGGCGGGGTCGGCGAACCAGTGGCGATTCGCCACCCACGTCCCGGCGGCGACGGCCGCCCCCGCGAAGACGACGGAGCCGGCGACGACGACGAGCGCGTTGGTCGACTCGAAGGCGACGCCGGGGAGCCCGTACAGCGCGAGGTCGGCGTACCAGCCGACGGGGGAGGCGGCCATCGGCTCGAACAGCGCGCCGACGATCTGGTTGAACGAGCCCGAGACGACGGCGGCCATGTAGACGACGAAGACGAGCGCGATCAGGCCGGTCTTGTGCCGGGCGACGAAGGGGAAGCGCGTGACGACGTGACGGACGCCCAGTCCGACCGCGAAGGCGGTCGTGACCGCGGTGACGCCGGCGAGCGCGACCGCGAGCGGGACGCCGACCACGGGCCAGACGACGCCCGAACCGATCGCCAGTCCGGCGCCGGTGCCGACCGCGGGCAGCAGCGTCCACAGCAGCAGGTAGACGACCTCGCTGGTGACGAGTCCGAGGTACGCCTCGTCGGTGGGGACGGTCGTCAAGATCCCCTCGGCGTTGGTGAGGGTGCCGCGCTGGCCGACCGCGCGGACGGCGAACACGACGGCGAGGATGACCCAGACGACGCCGACGAAGCCCCGCACCGCGACGGCGGTCGCCGACGGGAGGAACTCGATCGACCCCGTAACGAGCGCCCGACCGACGGTGCGCCCGCCCCAGACGCCACCGGCGGTCAGCGCCAGCGTCAGCAGCGCGTACAGTCCGACCGAGACGATCGAGGACAGCCGGTTGTCGGGGTCGGTGCGCTTGCGGACCATCCGCCGGACGTCGATCCGGGTGAGCCGGAGGCTGTGCGCCAGATTCATCGCTGGGAGTCAGCCCCGGTGGGGTCGGTTCCAGCGGCGCCGTCCTCGCCCGGCGTCGCGCTCGCGGCCGTCGCGCTCCCGGCGTCCTCGGCCGCGTGGTCGGTCGTCACTTCGAGGAAGACGTCCTCCAGCGAGCCCGCCTCGCCGCGCTCGGCGCGCTGTTTGAGGCGGTCGGGCGCCCCCTCGGCGACGAGGTCGCCGCGGTGGAGCACGCCGACGGTGTCGGCGAGTTCGTCGACGACCGGGAGGATGTGCGTCGAGAGGAAGACGGTCGTCTCGCCGCCCGACAGCTCGGCGATAAGGTCCTTGACGGTGCGGGCCGCTCGCGGGTCGAGCCCGCTCGTCGGTTCGTCGAGGAAGAGCACGGGCGGGTCGTGGAGCACGGTCGCGATCAGGCCCACCTTCTTGCGCATCCCGGTCGAGAAGCCTTCGAGCCGGCGGTCGGCTTCGTTCGCGAGCGAGAAGCGTTCGAGGTAGCGCTCGATGCGCTCGTTGCTCCGCTCGCGCGGCAGGTCGTGAAGCGCGGCGACGTGGCGCAACTGCTCGCGGGCGGTCAGCTCGTCGAACAGCGGCGGCTCCTCGGGGAGATAGCCCACCACGGAGATGAGTTCGCGCCGGTCGGTCACGTCGACTCCCATCACCCGCGCGGCGCCGCTCGTCGGCCGGGTCAGCGTCGTCAGCATCCGCATCGTCGTCGTCTTCCCGGAGCCGTTCGGGCCGAGGAAGCCGTAGACCTCGCCCTGTGCGATCGACAGGTCGAGACCGTCGACGGCGAGCACGTCGCCGAAGCGCTTCGTCAGGTCGGTCGTCTCGATGGCCGGCCCGTCGAGACGGTCGTCGGGAACCATATTGACAGTTCACGCGACTAACGCTTAGTTGATCGGGAAGTGGACCGTCATGGGCTGTCGACCAGATCCGCACGCAGACAGAGCGACCGCGGCGGCCGCCGTGCGAGCGGCGAGTCCGCGTCGATCAGATCGTCGTCCAGCCGGTCGGTGAGCGACGGCTCCCGCAGGCCCCGGAGCGCGAAGTCCGCGTCGAACAGCGGATCGGTCAGCGCGTCGAGCGGCCGCCGGTAGAAGGTCGCCGGGTCTCCGGCGTCGTCCTCGCCTTCAGGAACGGCCCCGCTCCAGTAGAGTTCGTAGCGTTCGGTCTCGTCGTAGGTCGGCGGTTGCGACCCGGCGCGGACGGCCGGGCGGGCGTCGAGGTCGTCGATGGTCCGCGTGTCGGGGTACTCCTCGTCGCGGACGACGAGGTACTCGTGGAAGGGATGGTGCGTCGAGCAGACGAGCGAGCCGCCCGGTCGGAGGACGCGGGCGAACGCGGCCGCCGCAGCATCGAGGTCGGGGACGTGCGAGAGGACGTGCTGGCAGACCACGAGGTCGACGCTGTCGTCGGCGACGGAGTCGAGTCCGTCGGTGAGGTCGCCGTGGCGGAACGCCGCACAGTCGCCGTGTCGCTCTCGCGCCGTCTCGACCATCGCCTCGCTCGCGTCGACGCCGAGGACGTCCGCGCCGCGGTCGGCCAGTCGCGCGGCGTAGTGGCCGTCGCCGCAGCCCGCGTCGAGGACGCGAACGCCGTCGAGGGCGGGCAGCAGCGATTCGAGCACGGGCCAGAGCACCTGTTCACGCCAGGGGACCTGCGCGTACTCGCTCCAGTCGTCGGCCAGGGAGTCGTAGTAGTCCTCCGACATTCTCGTCGGATACCTCACCCACTCTCTTCAGTGAATCGACCGTTTACCGGGATCGCAAGTCGATCGAACGTCGAAATTCGCGCCCTCGCGAACGAAAAAGCCGCCGACGTGACCGGATCAGTCGGTGAGCGAGACGTTCTGTCGGAGGTCGGTCTCGATGGCTTCGAGGGTCCGGCCCTTCGTCTCGGGGACGAAGCGGTGGACGAACACCAGCCCGACGAGGCTGCAGAGTCCGAACAGCCAGAACGTCGTCGGCGTCCCGATGTTGTCGGTCAGCACGGGGAACAGCAGCGACACGAGGAGGTTCGCGAGCCAGTTGGCGACCGTGACGACGCCCATCGCGGACCCGCGGACCGACAGCGGGTAGATCTCCGAGATGAGCAGCCAGAAGACGGGGCCGAGCCCGATGGCGAAGAAGGAGACGAACAGCATCAGGCTGATCGTCGCGACGATCCCGAGCGCGCCCCCGAACCCGGGAAGGTAGAACACCGTCCCCAGCACCGCGAGCGTGGCGACCATCCCGCCGACGCCGACGAGCAGGAGCTTCCGGCGCCCGACGCGGTCGACGAGGGCGATGGCGACGACGGTCATCACGACGTTGATCGTCCCGATGCCGACGGTGGCGAGGATCGACGTGACGCCGCCGAAGCCGGTCGATTCGAGGATCGTCGGCGCGTAGTAGATGACCGCGTTGATACCGGTGATCTGCTGGAAGACGGCCAGTCCCAGCCCGACGACCAGCGCCGGGCGGAGCCACGGCGCGAGCAGGTCGCGAAGTCCGGTGTCGGACTGCTTCTCGACCGTCTCCTCGATGGCCGCGACTTCCTCGTCCACGTCGTTCGATCGGGTCCGCCGGAGGACGGCCCGCGCCTCGTCGGTTCGGCCGCGTTCGAGGAGCCAGCGCGGGCTCTCGGGCATCTTCAGGATGCCGACGGCGAGCACGACGGCCGGCACCATCCCGGCGCCGAGCATCCAGCGCCACGCGCCCGCGTCGGCGAACGCGAAGTTGACGAAGTACGAGAGCAGGATGCCGGTGGTCACCATCAGCTGGTTGAGCGACGTGAGCGCGCCGCGGATCCGCGGCGGCGCGATCTCGGAGATGTACAGCGGGCCGACGATCGAGGCGAAGCCGATCGCGACGCCGTCGATCAGCCGCCCCGCCACGAGCACGGGAACGGTCGGCGCGACCGCCATCGTGAACGACCCGAGGAAGAACACGGCGGCGGCGATGAGGATCAGGCGCCGTCGGCCGAGTCGGTCGGCGAGCTGGCCGCCGACGGCCGCGCCGGCCGCCGCGCCGGCCATCGCGCCGCTCACGATGACCCCCTCGATGAACGGCGACATGGTGAACGAGTCCTGAATGAACAGGAACGCGCCCGAGATGATCCCGGTGTCGAAGCCGAACAGGAGCCCGTTCAGCGCGGCCATCGCCGAGACGACGTAGATGAATCGATCACCGTCACCGCCGAGTACGTCCCGAAGTGTTGCTGTGGACATCTATTGGAGGAGACTCAGAGCCGTTGGTTCGCGCGACCGGCTGTCGCGGCGCTTCGACGCCGTGTTTCGGCGGACCGACCGCCGCCCGGTGGCGGGTGCGACGGCGGTCATTCTTCACCCCGGTCGCGGACGAACGTGACCGGACACGGCGCGTTCAACATTACTTCCTGTGCCGTGCTGCCGAAGATGGCCTTCCCGGCCGGGGAGCGATCGCGGCCGCCGATGACCACGCGGTCGGCGCCGACGTCTTCCGCGATCGAGACGATCCCGTCGCCGCGTGTCCCGGTCGTGGCCCGCGGTACACAGTCGATCGATTCGGCTTCGAGCCGGTCGACGACCTCCTCGGTGACCTCCATCCGCGCCGCGAGTTCGTCGGGTTCGATGTCCTCGGTCGGCGCGTCGAGTATCCGCTCGACGGCTTCCCGGTACGAGTCGGCGTCGAAGACGTGGGCGATCACCACCGTCGACGCCCCGGGCGTCGCGACCTGTGCGACGGTCCGGACGAGCGCGTCCACCCGAGCGTCGTCCCGGTTGCCGACCGCGAGCACGACGGTCTCAAGGATCGGTGCTTCGTTCGCTGTCTGTTCGGTACTCATCCCAGATCGAATATCTCGGCTACCCCGGCAAAAATCTGGCTAAGTTTTTACTCTTATCGTAGTTGTATTTTTGGGTAATCGCCACTAACCGATCTGTACGCCGCTCGCCTGTGGACTTCCGAGCGAGGTGGTCAGGAGTCGGGTACCAGCGACCGCAGGAACCGTTGTGCGTCGAAATCCCTCGGCACGCTCGCTAGGAGTACTTGGAACCGCCACTGCAGAGTACACTGAGAATTGAAAGCCCTCGGCGGGCTCGCGGTCGCTGAGCGACATACCCTCGTTACACTCGGGTAGGGGTCGCTCAGGCGACTGAAGTGGACGCGAGCCCGCCTCGCCCTTTCAGTCCGCCAGGGACGGCGACCGCACAGCAGACAGCCACACGCCTCCCCAGCCGATTCACTCCCTACGGTCGCTCATCCCTCGCACGGCTACGTCGCGCGACGAGACGCGCGACAGCGCGCGCCACTGCAGTTATTCTCTTGCGGTAAGCATCCGGCGCCGCAGGCGCCGGTTCACCGCTCGCGCGAAGCGCGAGCGGCCTTTTTCACCCATGTTTTTGCCGCCCGGGTTCCCCGCAGCGAGCCTTCGGCTCGCGAGGAAACCCGGGCGGGAAAAAGATGGAAAGGACTGAACGGGTGGGCCGCCGAAGTACGGGCAGTCGATGGCGCAGACGATACTCGTCGCGGGCACGGCCAGCCACGTCGGCAAGAGTACTGTCGCCGCCGGGCTCTGTCGCCTGCTGGCGGATCGAGGTGTCGACGTGGCGCCGTTCAAGGGCCAGAACATGAGCAACAACGCCCGCGCGGTGCCGAAGGCCGCGGCCGTGAGCGACGAGGTGGGGGACGCGGCGTTCGGCGAGATCGGGGTGTCGCAGTACGTCCAGGCGCGAGCGGCGCGCGTGGCGCCGACGACCGACCACAATCCGGTCCTGCTCAAGCCCCGCGGCGACGCCGAGTCCCAGCTGGTTCTCGACGGGGAGGCGGTCGCCCACTACAGCGCCGGCGAGTACTACGACGAGCACTGGGAGCGCGCCCGCGAGACGGCCCGGCGGGCTCACGAGCGACTCGCCGCGGACCACGACGTGATCGTCGCGGAAGGGGCGGGCTCGATCGCCGAGCCGAACCTGCGGGAGCGCGACCTCGCGAACGTCGAGACCGCCCGCTTCGCCGACGCCGACGTCCTGCTCGTGGTCGACATCGAGCGCGGGGGCGCGTTCGCCAGCCTCGTCGGAACGATCGAACTCTTGCCCGACGACGTGCGCGAGCGGGTCGCGGGCGCGCTCGTTACGAAGTTCCGTGGCGACGAGTCGCTGCTCGACCCGGCCATCGAGGAGGTCGAGGAGCGCACCGGCGTACCGATTCTCGGCGTCGTCCCGTACGACGACCCGGGACTCCCGGCCGAGGACAGCGTCGCCCTCCCCGCGGAGGACGAGCGCGCGGTCCGCGGCGCCGACGACGGCGTCCCCTCTGAGCGAGCGGTGACAGTCGCCGTCCCGCGGCTGCCGCGCATCTCCAACTTCACCGACCTCGAACCGCTGGCGCGCGAACCGGGCGTCCGGGTGGTCTATCTCCCGCTCGACGCAGACCTCGAAGATCCGGACGCGGTGGGAACGGACACCGGCCGCGGCGCGGATGCCGTCGTCCTCCCGGGAACGAAAAACACGGTGGACGACCTGCGAGCGCTCCGCGAAGCGGGGTTCGGCGAACGGCTGCGGGCGTTCGACGGCCCGGTCGTCGGCCTCTGCGGCGGCTACCAGCTACTCGGCCAGCGGATCACCAACGCCGGCGTCGAGAGTACCGACGATATCGATACCCTCGAAGGTATCGGGCTGTTGCCGGTCGAGACGCGCTTCTCCCCGGACAAGCGAGTCGAGCGAGTGACCCGGCGGCTGGAGGGCTCCGGGCCACTCGCTGGCGCCGAGGGGGACGCTTCGGGCTACGAGATCCACATGGGCGAGACGTCCGTCGTCAGGGGGCCCGACGGCGATTCGGACGACTCGACCGAGGTCACACCACCGTTCCCTGACGCCGACGCGGGCGCGGCGACCGATCGGGTGCTGGGGACGTACCTGCACGGGCTGTTCGAGAACGAAGTCGCACGGGAGGCCTTCGTCGCGGCGACGTTCGCGAGCGCTGGAGTCGAAAGACCGGAGACTGACGACTCGAACGGGTCTCCCTGCGACCGAGCGGCTGACCTCGTCGCGGGCGTCTGCGACGACGAGTTCGCGGCGGCGCTGGGGATTGATTCCTTCGTAGGCACGGAAACTGATGGCTGATATCGAAGCGCCAGTTCGGAGCCTTGCGGACGGTGGATCGCTTCTTCAGGCGCCCAAGCGCTGTAGCAGGCGGTCGGCCGCCAGGACGCCAGCGCCGATGACCAGCCAGAGCGCGGGGACGGCGGCGAGCAGTACTACCCAGTGTGGAATCGGGATCGATGGCGCCCCGGCGTGGAGCGGTCCGACGACTGAAAGCGGAAGCAGCGACGGAGACGCGTTCCGGCGGCAGAGATGCATGGCGTCGAGACTGAGAGGGATCACGGGTTATCGTGTGCGGCGTTCCGATTCGGCGCGCGCCGGCGACGAGGCGTAGACGTAGTACCCCGCGGCGACGAACAGGAGGCTGACAGCGATCCAGTGGAGGTTGTACGGCCCGCCGAGCGAGAGCGGTTCGCCGCCCTGTCCTACCGGCTGATGGAGTCCGAGGAGCGCGTGGTCCACGACCGCGTCGAAGACGTCGAACGCGCCGAGGCCGACGAGCGCGGCGCCGGCCAGCGGCCGGACGGCGAGCGGTCGAGGCGTTCGCCGCTCGGACTGCCAGAGGAGGCCGGCGCCGACGCCCGCCACGATCACCATCGCGATCGAGAACACGCCGTCCGCGAAGACGTTGGTGCGCAGGCCCGCCACCGTGTCCATCGGGTACACTCCCGACAGGAGGTGATGCAACTGGAGGACGTGGTGGAGGACGAGGACGTCGATCAGCCCGCTGAATCCGAACCCGAACACGCCCGCCGCGAGGAGCGCGCGGCGGGGCAGGACGGAGCGCGGACGGTCGTCCTCGCTGACCGATGGATCGTTCATCTCACTGAGCGTTCGGCCGCGGCACGGAAACGTCCGCGGCCGGAAAATTCGCCGGTCCGTTTCGCCCCGTCGAGGCAGATGCGGAGCGGGCCGCCGTTCGGTCTCAGGAGGTCGTCTCGCCGCTGAGTGTCCAGAGCGTACTCTGGAGCGATTTGCCGACGAAGAATCCGACGAGCAGCCAGATCACGGCGCCTTCCGGGCCTTGCAGGCCGAGTCCGACCGCGCCACAGATCACCCCGAACACGATGCCTGGACGGGTCGCGAGGGTCCGGAGCGTTCGCATGGTCGCACTGCCGGTCCCGTTCGCAATGGGGGTTCGGCCGAACCGATTCGCCTCGGTGGCAGGAACTGACTCGAGACCCACTGTGGCCGAGGGGCTAAACGTCTCCGTCCCCTAGCGATCCCGTTCCGAGGGCCGTCGATTCCGGCCGCCGGATCGACCGGTGAGCGCTCGCCCGAGGCCGGACGCGGGTTCCGGCGGAGTTCCAGATCCACGATGCAGGACCCACAGTATCAACCGCTGAGCGAGTACGGCGTCGTCGGCAACATGGAGACGTGCGCGCTCGTCGACCGGTCGGGATCGATCGACTGGTGTTGCGTTCCCCACATGGAGTCGCCGAGCGTCTTCGCCGCGATGCTCGACCACGAGCGCGGCGGTCACTTCTCCGTGAGTCCGACCGACTCCTCCCAGGCCGCACAGACCTACGTCGACGGGACGAACGTCCTGCGGACCGTCTTCCACACCGCGACCGGCGACGCGCAACTGGTCGATTTCATGCCCTATCTCGGCCCGGGCCACGAGGGGTCGATGCCCGACGTCATCTACCGGAAGGCGACGTGTACCGACGGGTCGATCCGGCTGTCCGTCGGGTTCGAACCGCGTTTCGACTACGCCCGCGAGGTCCCTGAGTTCGCCCAGACCGGCCACGGCGTCGTCGCCCGCGGCGCGACGGACGAACTGTTCCTCTCCGGGCCGACGGAGTTCGCCGTCGAGAGCGGGCGCGCGACGGCGACCGTCACACTCACCGCGGGCGAGACGGCGTGGTTCGCGCTTCGGTACGGGCGCGACGGGCCGCACGAGCGACCGCGCTTCGAGCGCCACCTCGACCGGACGGTGGATGCGTGGCGCCGGTGGCTCCGCGAGGGAGGCGAGCAGGCGGCGGTGATCGACGACGGCCGCTGGCAGGCGCTGGTCGACCGCTCGGCGCTCGCGCTCAAGCTGTTGATCCACCGGCCGACCGACGCCATCGCCGCGGCGCCGACCACCTCGCTCCCGGAGTCGATCGGCGGGACGCGCAACTGGGACTACCGCTACAGCTGGATCCGCGACGCGGCGTTCACCGTCCAGGCGCTGTACAAGCTCGGCCACGTCCGCGAGGCGAAGGCCTACTTCTCGTGGCTGCTCTCGAAAGTGTACGACGACCCCGAGTCGATCCGCCCGCTGTACGGGCTCCACGGCGGCGTCGACGCCGACGAGCGGACCCTCTCGCATCTCGAAGGCTACCGCGGCTCGGCGCCGGTCCGCGTCGGCAACGCCGCCGGCGCCCAGCGCCAGCTCGACGTCTACGGCGAACTCGTCCTCGCGCTCTACGAGACCGCCCGCTTCGGCGCGACCATCACCGAGTCGAACTGGGCGGCCCTGCGGGAGATCATCGAGCACGTCGCCGCCGTCTGGGACCAGCCCGATTCGGGCATCTGGGAGGTCCGGACCGAGCCCCGCCACTTCGTCCACTCGAAGGTGATGTGCTGGGCGGCGCTCGACCGCGGCGTGAAGATCATCGAGCGCACGGGATTCGACGGTCCGCTCGACCGGTGGCGCCGGACGCGCGAGGACGTCCGCGCTGCCATCCTCGACCGCGGGTACAGCGCGGCAACCGGGACCTTCGTCCAGACGTTCGAGACCGACGAGGCCCTCGACGCGACGGGGCTGCTCCTCCCCGTCGTCGGCTTCCTCCCGGCCGAGGACCCGCGCGTCCAGCGGACTATCGACGCCATCAGGGACCAACTGACGACTGACCAGGGGCTGGTCTATCGCTACCACAGCGACGACGGCCTGCCGGGCGGTGAGGGGACGTTCGTCCTCTGCTCGTTCTGGCTGGTCGACGCGCTCGCCCTCTCCGGCCGGATCGCCGAAGCGGAGGCGCTGTTCGACAGCGTGCTCGGACACGTCAGCCCGCTGGGGCTGCTCGCCGAGGAGATCGCCGCGGAGACGGGCGCCCTGCTGGGGAACTTCCCGCAGGCGTTCAGCCACATCGGCCTCATCAACAGCGCCATCTACCTCGACCGCGCCAAGCGCGACCGACAGATCGGCCCGGAGCCGCTCGGCGCCGAGAACGCCGCCGATGGACCCGTTCCGCGGACTCAGTGACCGTCGGACGCCGCAGCCCGTCCGCGGGCCCTCTGGACGCGCTCTGTGGCCACCACGAAGCGGGTGACCTGTCCCGTGCGGGGAGCGAGTATTAAATAATCGCCCTATTGGTTCTAAATCTGATCGGGTGTAGCGATAATTCACTACCAGTAGCGAATATTGCGAACGTGATCGGAACAAAGTTTACGCGACTTCGATATTCGGGCGACATGGACGAAAGTCGGATACGCGGCAGTCCACGCCGCGGGCTGGCGTCGGCGACGCTGGGATTTTTCGTCGGCTTCGCCGGCGTCGTGCTGTACGGACCGGTCGCCACGGAGTTCGAGTCGGCGATGGGGCTGTCCGGGCTGGCGCTCGGGCTGCTCGTCGGCGCGCCGCAATTGACCGGGTCGCTCCTCCGGATCCCCTTCGGCGCGTGGGTCGACGACGTGGGCGCGAAGAAACCGTTCCTGGTGCTGCTCGGGCTGTCCATCCTCGGGATGGCCGGCCTGTCGGCGCTGCTGGTGACCGCCTATCCGGACGGGCTGACGATGGAACTCTACCCGCTGATATTCCTGTGCGGGGCGCTGAGCGGCTGCGGCATCGCCGTCTTCTCCGTCGGGACGACCCAGACTTCCTACTGGTACCCGACGGACAGACAGGGGACGGTGCTGGCGGTGTACGCCGGACTGGGCAACAGCTCGCCGGGGCTGTTCACGCTCGTGCTCCCGATGGCGCTGGCGGCGCTCGGACTCACGACCGCCTACCTCGCGTGGTTCGCCTTCCTCGTCGTCGGGACGGTCGCCTACGCGCTACTGGCCGTCGATCCGCCGTCGTTCCAGTTGCGCGAGCGCGGACTGGACGCCGAGACCGCTCGTGAGCGGGCGGCCGACCACGGGCAGGAACTGTTCCCGGGCGGGGACGCCGTCGAGTCGATCCGCGACGCGGCGGCCATCCCGCGGACGTGGGCGCTGGTGGCGCTGTTTTTCACCTCGTTCGGAGGGTTCCTCGCGCTGACGGTGTGGCTGCCCTCCTACTGGACCGCGGTCCACGACGTGGGGGTGCAGTCGGCCGGCGCGCTGACGGCCGTCGCGTTCACGCTCCCCGCGGCGCTGATCCGGGTGCCCGGTGGCTACCTGAGCGACCGGATCGGCGGCGAGGTCACGGCGGTCGCGAGCTTCGTCGCCGTCGGTGCCGCCTCGATCGGGCTCGTCGGAACGCGCACCTACGGCGTCGCGGTCGGGGCGACGCTCCTGCTCGCGGTCGGCGTGGGCGTCGCCAACGCCGCGGTGTTCCAGCTGGTCCCCGCCTACGTTCCGGAGGCCGTCGGCGGCGCCTCCGGACTCGTCGGCGGCCTCGGCGCGTTCGGCGGGTTCGTCGTCCCGCCGGTGCTCGGCGTCTTCGTCGACGTCTACGGCCCGTCGGGGTACGCGACCGGCTTCGTCGTCTTCGTCGCACTCGCGCTCGGGTCCGTCGCGCTCGCCGAACGGCTCTACCGGCTCCGTCCCTCGGTCGCGCCCGACGCGACGCCGGCGGGCGACTGAGCGGTCTCTCCTCGTGCGGCAACCGTCTCGAAAAAATGAACGCGAGCGAACCGAGTGCGCGACCGCGCGAGCGGCGGTCAGTTAGTTAGCGGACTCGTCGCTGTCGTCTTCAGCGGCTTCTTCGACGGTGACCTCGACCTCGTGGGTGGTCGAGTGGTCGGTGTTGTCGGTCGCGGTGAGCGCGACGGTGTAGGTGCCGGTCGAGCCGTAGCTGTGGGAGGCCCACCAGCCCTCTGCGGTCTCGCCGTCGCCGAAGTCCCATTCGAGACCCGTGATCCAGCGGTCCTCGCCGGTGTAGTCGCGGGCTTCGAACTGGACGGACTCGTCGACGGCCGGCTCGTCCGTGCCGGGGTCGGCCTTCGCGATCTTGTCCGTCACTTCGTTGACGGTGATCACGACGGCGTGCGTCGTCGTCTCGCCCTCGTTGTCGGTCGCGGTGAGCGAGACGTCGTACTGGCCGGGCTCGTCGAACGTGTGCGAGACCCACCAGCCCTCCGCGGTCGTGCCGTCGTCGAAGTCCCACTTCAGCCCCGTGACCCAGCCGTCGTCGCCGGACGTGTCGTGGCCCTCGAATTGGACGGTGTCGCCCTCCGTGGCGACGGTCTTGCTCGGCTTCTGGCGAGCGATCGTGCTGTCGGATGTCTCGGCGAGCCACTGGCGGATGTAGTCGCCCTCCTCCTCGGCGCCGGCGCGGAGCGACCAGTCGTCGCCCGTTCCCTGACCGGGCGAGTCGAAGAACGTCGGCGCCCAGGTGTCGTCGAAACACCACGCCGACCAGCTGACGTTCTCGTAGGACTCCACCCAGTCGCGGAACGGCTCGCCCCAGTCGGTGGTCGTCCCTTCGTCCTCGGAGTCGCTGTAGGGGTCCCAGCCGAACTCGGTGACGAAGACGGGGACGTCCTCGGCGGGCGCGCCGTAGGTGTCGTCGAACTCCTCGGGCGTGCCGTTGTCCGGGTAGATGTGCGCCGCGTAGACCAGGTTCTCGCCCTCGAA